>NZ_JBEYZF010000006.1:0-357342 GCF_040645915.1 Nonomuraea sp. NPDC046570
ACACCCGGTTACATTCCGAACCCGGAAGTTAAGCTCTGCAGCGCCGATGGTACTGCACTCGGGAGGGTGTGGGAGAGTAGGTCGCCGCCGCACAAATATTGATACGAAAGGGCCACCCCGCATGGGGTGGCCCTTTCGTCGTTTCCGGCCCTACACCGCCGGCAGAGCCGCTCATCTAGAACGCCTCTGGCGCCGGGGCGATCACCTCAGCCGTCCGAACCTCGCATCCCACGGTGCCGAGGCGATCACCTCACCTTGTCCGGACCTGGCATCCCTTGATGCTGGTATGTGGCCGTCTCTGCCTGTCCAGGCTTGCCGCTCTCCTCTGCCTCGGGCGCGGCGGGGCAGGAACACGGTGAGGATCAGGCTGAGGGTGAGCATGCTCACGGTGGCCCCAAGCGCCGGTGTCATGCCTGATCGGCGGCGGGTCGTCCTGAGTGTCATCGATGAGCCCGCCGCCGAAGCCCTTGGCGGCCCCTCGGCCGCCCCGATCGTCAAATGGCACCGGCCATACGAGGAGGTGGGGTATATCGCTGTCATATGGAGATCTGGATGGTTATGTGTCGAGCCGTCCGATGTCAGGTTGGTGGTGGCGCGGTTGTGGCGCTCACAGCCGCGCCACACAACACCCCCCTGCAAACAAAGGAGCCCACGGTGGATGTCGACGGCACCCGGCCGGGAAACGAAGACGAGATCCCAAGTGGAATCACTCGCAAGACCTTGCTCAAGGCCGCCCTCATCGCGGCGCCGCTGCCGCTGCTGGCCACCGCGGTCCCCGCGCTGGCACGTGACGCGAGCTCCTCGGGCGTCCTGCTCACGCCCACGCCGTTCTGTGACGACGGCGACGACCCGACCCCGCCGCAGACCGAGGGGCCCTACTTCAAGCCGAACTCCCCGCAGCGCACGGTGCTGGCCGGCCCAGGCACGCCTGGCGTGCGGCTCGCTGTGAGCGGGTACGTCTTCGGCCTCGCCTGCCAGCCGATCGCGAACGCGCTGCTGGACTTCTGGCAGTGCGACACGAACGGCACCTACGACAACAGCGGCTTCAGCTTCCGCGGTCACCAGTTCACCAACGCGCAGGGTGCCTTCACGCTCACCACGATCGTGCCGGGCCTCTACCCGGGCCGTACCCGGCACCTGCATGTCAAGGTCCAGGCGCCCAACCGGCCGGTCCTCACCACCCAGCTGTACTTCCCGGGTGAGCCCCGCAACAACACCGACACGATCTTCAACCCGGCGCTGCTGATGACCGTCCGCACGGGCAACCCCGGCCGGGAGGCGTCGTTCGACTTCGTGCTGAACGTGCCGGGCGTGCCGCCGACGAGCCCGCCGCCCACCAGCCCGCCGCCGACCAGTCCGCCCCCCACGGGCACATGGCGGGCGGGAACGTCGTACGCGTCGGGTGCTCAGGTCACCTACAACAGCGTGTCGTACCGCTGCCTGCAGGGGCACACCGCTCAGGTCGGGTGGGAGCCGCCGAACGTCCCGGCGCTGTGGCAGCGCCTCTGAGCACTCCCGGATGAGCCCGGGCGTGCCGCTTCCCGCGGGCCGGCCACGGCACGGTCCCCAGCCGCGGGGCACGCCCGGCCGGGAGACGCGGCACGCCCGACCAGGAGGCGACGACGCCAAGTGGCCGGGCGTACCCCGTTGAGGATTAGCGGGGGAGGATCAGGAGGGCGTCGCCCACCGCGCGCTCGCGGCCGTCGGAGGGCTTGTTGACGACCTTCTTGCCCACGACCATCGCCGAGGAGCCGCCGCCGTCCAGGTTGATCGCCTGGACCGCGCCCAGCCACTTCATGATCTGTGCGGCCTCGACCATGTTCGCGCCGACCGTGATCCCGGGCTTGCGCCCGTCGACGGTGGCCAGGATGAGTCCGCCCGAGCGGGTGACCCCGACCATGGTGCGCGGGTGCCGGCGCAGGATCATATTCACCGAGTCGTGGCCGTCCCGCTTGGCCATGACGTTGACCTGCCCGTTCCTGACCAGCCCGACGCCGCCGCCGATCACGTGCAGGTCGGGGGTGAGCGCCAGGGCCTTGCCGGTCCGCCGGTCGATGACCTTGGTGTCGAGGTTGAGCGTCCAGCCCTCCCAGGCGTGCTCCCACAGCCACTCGCCGGACGCGCCCGACCCGTGCAGGACCCGAGCATCCTTGGGCACGGCGCCGCCGGACGCCCGCAGGGCGATGACCTTGCCCTGGGCGTCGATGACGGCGTCGGCACCGTTGTCGGCAGGGGTCTTGGCGCCGTACTCCTCGGTGTAGAGGACCATCTCGTCGCCCTTGCCGAGCCGGTTGACGCCGTGGACGGCGGTCTTGGTGCCGTCCTGGGAGGTGACGGCGAGTTGGGTGTCGAGTTCGGTGAGGCGGGCCGTACGGCCCTTGAGGACGATGGCGGCGCGGCCGGGGACGGCCTCGCTGAGCAGGCGGCCGCCCACGACGGAGATGCCGACGGGCTCGCCGCGCAGCGCGGGCAGGGTGTGGATGTTGAAGAAGCCGCCGTTGACGGCGGCGATCGCGTGGCCGTCCTTGGCCATGGCGCTGGTGGTCTCGCGCTTGGCGACGCTCTTGCCGAGGCTGGCGGCGAACGAGCCGCGGAACGTCCGCGGGTTGACCATGAGGACCTTCATGTCCCACGGGCCGGTGGTCTTCAGGCCGTCGTCGCCGAGGTAGTCGGCCTTGGCGCGGATGCCGGCGTCCTTGAGCTTCTCGACCATCTTGGCGGCCTTGCCCTGGTCCTTGAGCGTCCAGAGGCCGACCCTGACGACGTACAGCTCCTGGGCGGCGGAGTCGGCCACGCCCGGCCTGATCACCTTCTGTACGCTGGCCACCTCGCCGGCCGCCTCGACCTCGGCGACCTTCTGGTCGGCCTCCTCCTGGGTGCCGTAGTCGCGGCCGTTGGGCATGATGAGCGTCACCGTGTACCCGTCGGTGGACTTGCCGTGCCTGACGCTGAACAGGTCGACGCCCTGCGTCACGCTGCTCTGCGCCTTGACGGGCACGGTGCGGGGGCCGAGTGGGAATCTGGTGGAGGGGAAGGTCGCGGATGACTGGTCGGCGGTGGCCACGGGCACAGCGGTGACGGTGAGAACCGCGGCCATGGACAGGCCAACGATGGTACGACGCGACATTTGTGTACTCCCCAGGCTGACAAACGATCCGAACCATCCTGGCGAGATCAAGGTCGGCAAGTGGGAGAAACACGCGAAAGGTACCGAGAAAGTGCGCGCTGTTACCTGATTGACATAACACGGGCCGCAGAAATGGAAGAGTTCCGGCCATTCGGCTGCGAGTCGCCAGGGTTCTGAAGGGTCGGAGCCCCTCTACAATGGGCGCATGACACGAATCAGCATGTGGTGGCGGCCGCTCGACGGCCGCTGAACTCCGCATGCGCGGGCCGTCCTCGGACGGCCCGGTGGGTCATTCCAGGACGGTCCCCCTGAATCCAGAACGAGGGACCTGATGAAACACACAGTGCTCACTGGTGACCGCCCGACAGGGCCGCTGCACCTCGGACACTATTTCGGCACGCTGGCCAACCGGGTGGCCCTGCAGGGCACCCATCCGATGTACGTCCTGATCGCGGACTACCAGGTGATCACCGATCGGGACCGGCCGGGCGCGATCCAGCGCAACATCACCGAGCTGATGCTCGACTACCTGGCGGTCGGGCTCGACCCGGACCAGGTGACGATCTTCCAGCACAGCGCGATCCCCGAGCTCAACCAGTTGCTGCTGCCGTTCCTGAGCCTGGTGAGCGTGGCCGAGATCCAGCGCAACCCGACGGTGAAGGACGAGATCGAGCACAGCTCGCAGGCCGCGGTGAGCGGGCTGATGTTCACCTACCCGGTGCACCAGGCGGCCGACATCCTGTTCTGCAAGGGCACGCTGGTGCCGGTCGGCAAGGACCAGCTGCCGCATGTGGAGATCACCCGGCTGATCGCCCGCCGGTTCAACGAGCGGTACGGGCGCGTCTTCCCCGAGCCCCAGGCGCTGATGGGCGACTCGCCGCTGCTGGCCGGGCTGGGCGGCGGCAAGATGAGCAAGAGCAGGGGCAACGCGATCGCGCTCTCGGCCACCGCGGACGAGACCGCGGCCCTGATCCGTAAGGCGCGCACGGACTCCGAGCGGCGCATCACCTTCGACGAGGCGAACCGGCCCGAGGTGGCCAACCTGCTGCTGCTGGCGGGCCTCTGCCTGGGCCGCTCGCCGGAGTCGCTCGCGGAGGAGATCGGGGACGGCGGCGCGGCGGCGCTCAAGTCCGTGGTGACCGAGGCGGTCAACGAGTTCCTCCGTCCGATCCGCGCGCGCCGCCTGGAGCTGGACCCGGACGAGGTCAGGAAGGTGCTGCTCAAGGGCAACGAGGTGGCCCGCGAGCGCGCGGTCCGCACCCTGGACGAGGTGCGGGCGGCGATGGGGTTTTGAAGGTCGCCGATCACCACGATCCCACCGGGGTTGAGCGCCGCCGCCGCCCGCTTCAGCAGCCCGGCCGTCTCCTCGTCGCTCAACCCGTGAATGATGTTGAACAGCAGCACGATGTCGTACCCCACGCCCAGTTCCCCTTCGAGGAACGACGCCGGGCGCAGCGTCACCCGGGGCCGCAGGTCCTCCTCGATCGCCGCCGATCTGAGCGCCTGCGGCAGGTCGACGATCGTGGCGTGCAGCTCCGGGTGCCTGCGCAGCAGCGCGACGCTGTAGAGGGCATGGCTGCCGCCGAGGTCGAGCACGTGCCGGGCGTGCGGGTGCACCGGGATGACGCCGGCCGCGGCGGGCGCCTGCCGCCTGGCGACGGCGGCCGTCCACGCCTGGAAGGAGTGCGACAGCTCGGATCGTTCTCGCGCGGGTCAGGCGGTAGGCGTCGCGGCGGGGGCGGACGTAGCCGAGGCCGTGCAGGACGCGCAGCAGCCCGGCGGTGGCGGGCGGGTCGAGGGCCAGGTCGGCGGCCAGGTGCGCGGCCATACGCGGGCCGAAGCGGAGGGCGTCGAAGACGCCCAGCCGTACGCCCGCCACCAGGGAGTGGAAGCCGAGGACGCTGAAGTAGTCGACGAGCATCGGCGGCACGACCGACAGCCGGAGGGCCGCGGCTTCTAGCGGATTCGGAAAGAGCGGCACGCTTCCGACGGTAGGCCGATCACCGGAAAGCGCCAGAGTAGAGGGGTACTCAACGCGACTGGTACACCTTGCGCAGCGTCTCGTGCACGGTCCAGGTGGTGCGCGCGCCCTCGGCGAGCAGGCAGACGTCCCCGGGGCCGACCTCGACGGTGGTGCCGCCCTCGACGGCGACGGTCGCCCGGCCGGACAGCACGACGAAGATCTCGTCGCTCTCCACGTCGGTCACCACGCCCGGGGTGATCTCCCAGATGCCCCGGCCCTCGCCCAGCTCCAGGGAGGAGGTGGCCGGCGAGCCCGAAACGATCTGGTCGGGGTGGAGCTCGTCGGGCGTCAGCTGTACGTCGTGGACGGGCACGGAGAAGGCTCCGGCGGTGGTGAGCGTGCCGGACAGGTCGGCGGGGACGAGGATCATGTCTTCCTATCGGTTGTCTCTGCGGAACGACTCGAGGGCCAGCAACGCGACGTGCAGCGACAGGCACGACTCCACGTTGTCGAGGTCGGTGTCGAGGATGCGTTCGAGCCGGCGCAGCCGGTCGTAGAAGGCGGGCCTGGACAGGTGGGCCCGCTGGGCCGCGACGGCCTTGTTGCGGCCCGCGTCGAGGTAGATCCGCAGGATCCTGGTGAGGTCGCCGCCGCGCTGGGCGTCGTGCGCCAGCAGCGGGCCAAGCTCGCGCTCGGCGAAGGTCTGTGTCCTGGCGTCGTCGCGCAGCAGGTGCAGCAGGCCGCGCAGGCGCAGGTCGGGCAGCCGGTAGTAGGCGCGGCCGTCGGGCTGGCGGACGGCCACGTCGGCGACCTGTTCGGCTTCGAGGAAGCTGCGCCGTACGTCCCTGATGGACTCCACGACGGAGCCCGCGGCGAGCACGAACGCGCTGCCGGGCTTCCAGGCCAGGCCGAGGCGGTCGGCGAGGGCGGTCAGCGCGGGTTCGGCCGAGGTGCGCGGCGGCAGTGGCAGCAGGACGCCCACCCGGTCCTGGTCGAGCGCGCCGACCAGCGCGGGCAGGCGGGCGTCGCGGCAGGCGGCTGCGGCGGCCTCGGCCAGCTCGCCGAGCTGGGCCTGCCCGTCCAGTGCCTGGTCGACGGGCTCGGTGAGGCGGAGCACGACGCTGATCAGCTTGCGCCCGGTCAGCGGCACGCCGACGGCGCGGGCGCGGGCGGCGGCCTCGTCGGGGTCGGCGTAGGCGTGGGTGAGGATGCCGGTGATGATCGTGCCGTGCGCCTGGCGTTCGAGGGACTCCTGGTGGCGTTCCAGCAGGCGGCCGAGGGCGAGGGTGGTGGCGGCGCGTTCGGCCAGCACCAGGTCGCGCGGGTTCGGCGGCGCGTCGCAGAGCAGGATCAGCCGTCCCCAGTCCTGGCCGCGCGCGCCCACGGTGGTGACCAGCCAGCCGGAGGCGGCGTCGTAGGCGGTGCGCTCCGGCGGGGCCACGGCCCGAGACCTGGTCTCCCAGCCGGCCAGCAGGGCGCCGGCGTCGCGGCCCGCCGACTCGCAGGCCAGCACCTGGTGGGCCAGGTTCTCCAGCAGAACGGGCCGGTTGGACAGGCGGGCGACCTGGGCGAGCACCTCGGCGGGCGAGGCGCCCTCGACCGACAGCTCGGTGAACACCTCGTGGAGCTGCTCGGAGGCGCGCAGCTCCTCCAGTTGGATGTCGATGATCCACGCGTGCACGGACTCGGTGATCTGCACGAACGGGGTCTCGCGGGTCAGCACGATGAGCGGCAGGCCGTGCTCCTCGGCCGAGGCGACCACCGCGCTGGGCAGTTCGCGGACGAACCTGCGGCCCAGCTCCACGATCAGGCCCGAGGCGCCGACCCCGGCCAGCTCGGCGATGTAGTCGGCCAGCCGCGCCGGGTCCTCGGGGAGGGCGACGCCCGTGGTCAACACCAGTTCGCCGCCGCGCAGCAGGTGCGCGAGGTCGGCGATCTCCCCGACGTGCACCCATCGCACCCGGCTGTCGAGCCGGTCGGCGCCCGCGACGACGCGCGGGTTGCCCCGGCGGACGGTCTCCAGGGCCAGCACATCGGCGATGGTGGGGAGCACGGGCAGAGCTTATACGATCAGCATGTAATTACGTCCATTTAGCGATTTACAAGGTGATGGGTGATCAGTCGCTCTACGTAGACATCCCAGAACCGACCGGCGTCAACGGACCGGACAAGCGACACGAATCCACCTCCCGCGCTCGTCGAGCCCGGACCCCGGCGGGTCGCGGTGGCATCGACGTCGGTGGCGAGGGTGGGGTCGAGGAAGACCGCCGCGGCCACGGCGTCCCAGGCGAACACGCCGTCCTCGGCGCGCGCGGGGTCCATCACCCGCCGCAGGAGCGGCTTGAGCGGCGTGTCCGGCCCGGCCAGCAGCCGCCGGTAGACCTCGGGAGTCACGAACAGGTCCCGCGCGGCGTCCATCGGCAGCACGGTGAGCCGCCTGAACGGCAGCGCGGCCACCTCCTTCGCCGCCGCCGGGTCGAACCACAGGTTGAACTCCGCCGCGTCCGGATCCAGCCCGCCGCCCATCTGGACGACCTGCCTGACCAGCGGGACGATGTCGGGATGCCGCTGTACCGCTCGTGCCAGGTTCGTGGCGGGCCCGAGCACGATGATCGACACCGCTCCCGGGTGCCGCCTGACCTGGTCGGCGATGAACTCGGCCGCCTCGTCGCCGGGGACGGGCGCGGGGCGGGGGCGGCCTGCCGTACCGGAGTAGCCGGGGCGTGGGGTGGGCGAGGCGGAGGCGCCGGCCAGCACCGGGATGCCCGCGCGGCCGGCCAGGCCGAGTTGGCGGCGAGCCTGGGCGGCGCCGTCCTCGGGCCAGGTGTTGCCGCCCACCGTGGTGATGCCGAGCACGTCGATTCCGGGCGCGCCGGTCAGCATCAGCATGGCCTGGGCGTCGTCGTTCAGCTCGCCGACGTCGGCGTCGATGATGACCTTGCCGGAGCCGGGCGGGGCGTCCAGCAGCGTGGCGGAGCAGGCGACCCCGAGCAGGGCGACGAGCAGCAGGGCGAGAAGTCGTCTCATGCCCTGCCTGTCGCGCCGGACGCGTGAACCGGTTCGGGCCCCCGGAACGACAGAGGGGCATGCATGAGACGTGGGCGGACGCCCGATTACTCGAGGCCGTCGCCGACGGCGACCGCAGGGCGCTGGAGGTGCTGTACGGCAGGCACGCGCCCTGGCTCGTCACCCGCCTCACCAGGCGCTGCGCCGACCCCACCGTCGTCGACGAGTCGGTGCAGGACACCTTCGTGGCCGTCTGGCGCACCGCCCGCAAGTGGCACGGCCGGGGCGAGGTGGCGGCCTGGATCTGGGGGATCGGTATCCGCCGCCTGCTCGACCAGCTCCGCCGCCGCCCGCTGACCGTGCCGCCGGCCTACGAGCAGGTGGTGGTCTCGGCCGAGGAGCAGGTGCTGCTCGGCATTGAATACGGCGAGCTCGGCCCCGCGCTGAACAGCCTGTCGCCCGAGTTGCGCGCGGTCGTGCAGGCCACCGTGCTCGACGGGCTCACCACCCGCGAGGCGGGCAGGCTGCTCGGCATCCCCACGGGGACCGTCAAGACCCGCATGATGCGCGCCAAGGCACTGCTGAGGGAGGAACTCGCATGACGGCCTGGCACATGGACGAGGACATGGTCCAGCGGTACACCGCGGGCACGCTCGCCGCCACGCCGACCGCGTCGGTGGAGGCGCACCTGCTGGCCTGCGCGCGCTGCCGTGACCTGATCGAGGTGCCGCGCGAGCGGCTGGACCGGCTGTGGGACGGGATCGCGGACGCGGTCGACGTGCCGGTGCCGGGGCCGTTCGAGCGGCTGCTGCGGCTGCTGGGGGTGCGCGAGCACACCGCGCGGCTGCTCGGCGCCGCCTCCTCGCTGCGCCTGTCGTGGCTCGCGGCCGGGGCGCTGGCGCTGCTGTTCACGCTGCTCGCGGCGCGGGAGACGAGCCGCTGGGGGGTGCTGTTCTTCCTGACAGTCGCGCCGGTGCTGCCGGTGGCGGGGGTGGGCATGGCCTTCGGCAGGGGGGCCGATCCGGCGCACGGGATCGGGCTGGCCGCCCCGTACTCCGCCTTCAGGATCATGCTGATGCGGGCGCTGGCCGTGCTGGCCGCCACCGCGGTTCCGGCGACCGTTCTCGGGCTGCCGCTGCTCGGGCAGACGTGGGCGCTGGCCGCCTGGCTGCTGCCCGCGATCGCGCTCACCGTCCTGTCGCTGGCGCTGGCGAGCTGGTTCGAGCCCCTGTACAGCGCGGCCGCGGTGTCGTCGGTGTGGGTGCTGGTCGTGGTCGGCGGCAACGTCCGCGAGCCGTCGCCGGTCATGTTCGGCGCGGGCGGGCAGCTCGTCTTCCTGATTCTCACCATCGCGTCGGGCGCGCTCCTGGTGGCGCGCCGCAAGGAGTTCTCATGATCGAGGCGATCGACCTCGTCAAGGTGTACGGGCGGCAGCGCGCCCTCGACGGCCTGTCCTTTCGCACGGGCCCCGGCGTGACCGGGCTGCTCGGGCCCAACGGGGCCGGCAAGAGCACGCTGATCAGGACGCTGGCGACGGTGCTGGCCGCCGACGGCGGCACGCTGTCCATCCTCGGGCGCGATCCCGTCGCCGACCGGCTGGAGATCCGGCGCAGGCTCGGCTACCTGCCCCAGGAGCCCGGCTGTCACCGCGGGTTCACCGTGTTCGAGTTCATCGACTACGTGGCGATACTCAAGGAGCTCGTCGACCGGCGGGCCCGGCACGACGAGGTGCGGCGGGTCATCGGGGAGGTCGGGCTGGGAGAGGTGAGCGGGAAGAAGATCCGCAAGCTGTCGGGCGGCATGCGCAGACGGGTGGGCATCGCCCAGGCGCTGCTCGGCGAGCCCGAGCTGGTCCTGCTGGACGAGCCGACCGCCGGGCTCGACCCCGAGCAGCGGCTGCGCTTCCGGGATTTGATCTCGCGGATCGGCGAGAGCCGTACGGTGATCCTGTCCACCCACCAGACCGAGGACGTCGCCGCGCTGTGCGGCCGGGTGGTGGTGCTCAAGCGGGGGCGGGTGGAGTTCGAGGGGACGCCCGAGGAACTGCGGGCGCTGGCGGAGGGCCGTACCTGGCTGTCCGGCGAGCGGGCCGGGGTGCTGTCGTGGCGTACGGGCGAGGGGCTGTTCCGGAACATCGGAGCGGCGCCGGACGGGGCCCGGCTGGTGGAGCCCACCATCGAGGACGCCTACCTGCTGCTGCTCGGCGAGGCCGCATGGGAGGCGGCGGCATGAGGACTCTCGCCCTGGTCGAGGCGCGGCTGCTGGTGCGCCACCCGCTCATGCTGGCGGGGCTGGCCCTCGCCTTGTTAGCGGCGTTCGACGACGTTCACGCGGGGATGCGGCCCGCGTTCAGCGCGATCACCGCCACCCAGGCGATGTTCTTCGGCGTGCCCGCGTTCTTCGCCGCCAACCTGGCAACGAGCCGGGCGCGGCGGGCCGGGACCGAGGAGTTGCTGGCTCCGGTGCCGCTCAGCCGGGCCGCGCGCACCGCCGCCTCCTGCCTGGCCGCGCTCGGCCCGTTCGCGGTCGCCTGCCTGGCGCAGGCCACGGCGCTGGCCGTCTACCTGGCCACCGGGGTGCGCCTGCCGAGGCTGCCCACGGTGTGGGAGCTCGGCGCGGGGCCGCTCTGCGTGCTCGGCGCGTGCCTGCTCGGCCTGGCCGTCGCGCGGTGGGTCGCGCTGCCGGGGGTGCCGCTACTGGTCATGATTGGGCTGGTGTCGTTCAGCATCGTGGTGAACGACCTTTTCGACAGCGGGCACCTGCTCGGGTTCAATCCCGAGGTGGTCTATTGGGGGCCGCCGCCGTACCGCGACTTCGTGGGGTTCGTGCCCGGCTCGTTGGCCTGGCACGACGCCTACCTGCTGGCGCTCGGCCTCGGCGCCGCGGCGCTGGCGATGCTGCGCGACTCCTCCGTCCGGGCGCTCTGGCTCGGGGTCGGCGCGGCGACGGTGGTGGCGGCCGCGGTCAGTGGCGCGCTGGCGATGCCGTGAGGGCGCATCAGGCCCGCGAGCTGGCCGGGCTCGCCCGCGGGCTGCTGCGCTGGCAGCCGGCGGCGGGCGCGGCCGTGCTCGGCATGGCCGTGGTGCTCCGGGCTCCGGACCAGATCTGGAAGGAGGCCGTCTGGTCGCTACGCGTGATGGCGCTGCTGCTGGCGCTGGGCGCGGTGTTCGCGCTCGACGACGCCGCGGCCGACGTGGTGGCGGCGGTGCCGCTGCCGCTGTCCTGGCGTACGGGGCTGCGGGTGGCGGCGGCGCTGCTCTGGACGCTGCCGGGGTGGACGGCCGCGCTGCTGGTCGCGGGGCCGTACCTGTCCGGGGAGGGGGTGCTGTGGAGCACGCTGGAGCTGGCCGCGCTGCTGGCCTGCGGGGTGGCGCTGGCCGCGTTCCTGGCCGGGCGCGGCGTCGCCGAGCCCGGTGTGCTCGCCGCGCCAGGCCTGGCGGTCTGCTGGCTGGGGCTGTACGCGCAGCCCGCCCCGCTCGCCCTGTTCACGCTGCGCGAGCAGGACTGGCTCGCCGCCCACCTGCGCTGGGCGGTCGTGCTCGGCCTCGCGCTGGCCGCCCTGGTCGCGCTCTCCCGCGACCCCGCGCTCAGGCGGTGAACTCCTCGCCGGGCGGCTGCTCGCGTAGCTCGACCCGGCGGATCTTGCCGGAGATGGTCTTCGGCAGCCCGCCGAACTCCAGCCTGCGCACCCGCTTGTACGGCGCCAGGCGCTCGCGGGCGTAGGCGAGGATCGCCTCCGCGGTCTCCCGCGTCGGCTCGAACCCTGGCGCGAGCGTGATGTACGCCTTGGGCACCGCCAGCCGTACCGGATCGGGCGCGGGCACCACCGCCGCCTCCGCGACCGCCTCGTGCTCCAGCAGCACGCTCTCCAGCTCGAACGGCGAGATGCGGTAGTCGGACGCTTTGAAGACGTCGTCGGTCCTGCCCACGTAAGTGATGTAGCCGTCGGCGTCCCGGGAGGCCATGTCGCCGGTGTGGTAGAAACCATCGCTCTCCGCCCCCTCGTCCCGCCCGACATATCCGGACATGAGGCCCAGGGGTCTGGGGTTGAGCGGTAGGCAGATCTCGCCGTCGTCGCCCGCCTCGCCGGTCGCCGGGTCGATCAGCGCGATCTCGTAGCCGGGCAGCGGCAGGCCCATCGAACCGGGCTTGACCGGCAGGCCCGGCACATTGCCCACCTGCGCGGTGGTCTCGGTCTGGCCGTAGCCGTCCCTGATCGTCAGGCCCCACGCCTTGGCCACCTGGTCGATGATCTCCGGGTTGAGCGGCTCACCCGCGGCGACCGCCGTCCGCAGCGGCAGGCTCCACGCGGACAAGTCCTCCTGGATGAGCATCCGCCAGACGGTCGGCGGGGCGCAGAACGTGGTCACGCCCTCGTCCCTGAGCACCTCCAGCAGGGCGGTCGCGGAGAAGCGCTGGTAGTCGTGGATGAGGACGGTGGCCCCCGCGTTCCACGGTGCGAAGACGTTGCTCCAGGCGTGCTTGGCCCACCCGGGGGAGGAGACGTTGAGGTGCACGTCGCCGGGGCGCAGCCCGATCCAGTACATCGTGGACAGGTGCCCGGCGGGGTAGGAGGCGTGGGTGTGCTCGACCAGCTTGGGCTGGGAGGTCGTGCCCGAGGTGAAGTAGAGCAGCAGCGTGTCGTCCGCCCTGGTCGGGCCGTCGGGGGTGAAGCTCTCCTGGACGTGGCGGGAGTCGTGGAAGGGCAGCCAGCCGTCCGCGTCGCCGACCGCGATCCGCGTGTAGCCGCCGGGGCCGAACTTCGCCGCGTCGGCGGCGTTGGCGATGACGTGCGCGACGCCGCCCCGCTCGATCCGGTCCTCGATGTCCGAGGCCGACAGCAGCGTGGTCGCCGGGATGATGACCGCGCCCAGCTTCATCGCGGCCAGGAACGCCTCCCAGAGTTCGGCCTGGTTGCCGAGCATCAGCAGGACCCGGTCGCCGCGGCGCACCCCCTGGTCGCGTAGCCAGCCGGCGACCTGGTCGGAGCGGTGTTTGAGCTCGGCGAAGGTGTAGGTCTCACGGCCGACGATCTTCAGCGCGACCGCGTCGGGCGTCTCGGCGGCCAGCACGCCGTCGAACCAGTCGAGCGCCCAGTTGAACCCGCCCAGCTCGGGCCAGCGGAACTCCCGCCGCGCGGTGGCGTAGTCGGCGCGCAACAGCAGATCCCTGGCAGTACGAAACTCGCTCATGACCAGAATCCTGCTACGACTTCAGGCGGGCCTCAAGGCCATCGAGCACGCAGAGCAGGCCGTAGTCGAAGTTCCGGGCCGCCATGATCTGTGGATTCTCGCTGGAGCGGGCCTCGTAGTCGGCGAGCAGGCCGGGATACTCCTTCGCTGCTTTCACGAACACGGGCCTGACCCTCTCACTCCACTCGGCCTCGTCCACGCCCGTGCTCGCGACCACCGACGCCCAGGCGATCTCGGGGATGGTCACGCCGTAGACGTAGGAGGTGAGCACCGAGCAGGCGTGGTCGGCGTCCAGACCGTGGAAGCCCGCCTCGCGGAAGGTGCCGCGCAGCCGGTCGCCCAGCCGCAGGGCGTGGGGGCCGATCCCGGGTAGGCGCCCGATGAGCGTGGCCAGCCACGGGTGCGCGAGGGTCACCTGGCGCATGCTGTGCGCGAAGGCGGCGGCGGCGTTGCGCCAGGTCGTGGTGCCGGGCTCGAAGGCCACGATCTCCCCGAAGACCTCGTCGAAGGCCAGCTCCAGCAGTTCGTCCTTGGTCGCGACGTGCCAGTAGACGCTGGTCGCGCCCGAGCCGAGCCGGGCACCGAGCTTGCGCATGCTGAAGGACTCGATGCCTTCGGCGTCGAGCAGGTCGATCGTCGCGCGGACGATCTGCGCGCGGCTGAGCCCGTGGGACTTGGCCTGGCGAGGTTCGCGGGTCCAGACGGAGGTGAACGGCTGCTCGTTGGTCACCACCCCAGGATAAATCAACTCGCACACTGTACGAGAACTGTCATACAGTGTGCGAGTGAACTCGAACGCTGTACGAGACCCGAGACGCTGGTGGATTCTCGCGGTCCTCTGTCTGAGCCTGCTGGTCCTCGTCGTGGACGGCACCGTGCTCAACCTGGCCATCCCGTCCCTGATCAGGGACCTGGGCGCGACGCCCTCCGACATCCAGTGGATCCTGGACTCCTACATCCTGGTCTTCGCCGGGCTGCTGATCACGGCGGGCGCGCTGTCGGACCGCTTCGGCCGCAGGCGCTTCCTGGTGATCGGGCTGGTGCTGTTCGGCGGCGCGTCGGTGCTGGCCGTACTGGCGAGTGAGTCCTGGCAGGTGATCGGCGCCCGCGCGCTGATGGGCGTCGGCGGATCCATCCTGATGCCGTCCACACTGTCGATCCTGATGACCGTCTTCGACGAGACCGAGCGGCGCAAGGCGATGGCCGCCTGGAGCACGGTCGCGATGGTCGGCGTGATCCTCGGCCCCACGCTGGGCGGATTCCTGCTCGACCACTACTGGTGGGGGTCGGTCTTCCTGCTCAACATCCCCATCGCGATCCTCGCCATCGTGGCCGCGCTCACCCTGATGCCCGAGTCGAAGGGGCAGCGGCGCAAGCTCGACCCGGTGGGCGTGGTGCTGTCCGTCGTCGGCATGACCGCGCTCGTCTTCGTCGTGATCGAGGCGCCCGCCAAGGGGATCAACTTCGGCGTCGGCGCGCTGGCGCTGGTCGCCCTCGGCGCGTTCGTGGTCTGGGAGCGCCGGATCGAGCACCCGATGCTGCCGCTGAAGCTCTTCCGGGACCGCAACTTCACCGGCGCGTCGTTCTCGATCGTGCTGATGGCCTTCGGGACGGGGGCGGTGCTGCTGATGCTCACCCAGTACCTGCAGTTCGTGCTGGGGTACGGGCCGATGAAGGCAGGGCTGGCGTTGCTGCCGTACGCCGTGTTCGCCGCGCTGTTCAACATTGTGGGCGCCGGGCTGGGGCAGAAGGTCGCCAACCGGACGCTGATCGCGGCCGGCATGCTCATCATGGCCCTCGGCTTCGTCGTGCTCGCCCTGGCCTCGGGGTACGGGCTGGTGCTCACCGGACTGATGATCATGGGGGTGGGCGGCGGCCTGGCCGGGCCCTCGGCCTACGCCACGCTCATGGGCGCGATCCCGCTGGAGTTCGCCGGCGTCGGCTCGGCGGTCAACGACACCGTGCAGCAGGTCGGCACCGCGATGAGCATCGCCGTGCTCGGCAGCGTACTGGCCGGGGTGTACACCTCGTCGATGCCCGCGAGCGCCCCCGAGGCGGCCCGCGAGTCGATCGGCGGCGCGCTCCACCTGGGGGACGCCGGCCTGATGGCCACCGCCGCCGACGCCTTCTCCTCGGCGATGGCGTTCGGCTCGTGGGTGGGCGCGGCCTTCTGCGTGGGCGCCGCCGTCTTCGCTGCGGTCGTGCTGCGCCCGGTGGCCCCCCTCACCCGGGAACCCGTCTCGGTGTGAGGGCGGCCCGTGCGGGTCACGCCGCCCGCACGCGGGGCTCGTCGAGGCTGGCCAGGCTGTCCAGCTTGTGCACCCGCTCGTCGTGGCCGATCTGCCGCAGCAGGTCGGCCACCGAGCGGTGGCGGCCGTACTCGTCGGCGTAGGTGCCCGGGTCGGGCTCGAACTCCAGGTGGGGGTTCTCCGCGACGAACGTCATGTACTCGTGCTCGGCGTGGTCCTCGAACTCGGCGTTCAGCCGGTAGCTCCAGGCGGGCTTGACCAGGAACATCATCCACGAGACGTGGTAGTAGAAGAAGGCGATGAACCAGGGCGCCGCCTGGTGCAGCAGCCAGTTCTGCTTCAGGCCGTGCCGCTGGACCAGGTCCTGCATGATCAGCAGGTGCCACTGCTCGTTGTCCTGGTCGCCGCGCGCCTCGACGATGCGCTCGAACACCCGCTTGGCCAGCGCCGACCTGCCCGCGTGACGGTGCACGGCCCAGTAGCCCACCCGCTCCCACGCCTGGTACGGCACGCGGGCGATGATCTCCAGCATGGCGAACTTGGCGAACGAGCCCTGCTTGCCGTACATGAGGTCGACCGGCTTGAACATCATCTTGGCCAGTAGGCCGTACTCCATGCGCGGGGTGTCCAGCGTCTCCTGCTGGGCCGCCCGCAGCGCCTCGCGGCTGAGCTTCGGCGGGCCCGCGGGGGCTTCGGGGCGGGGGACGGTGGTGGTGACGGTCATCGGAAACTCCTCCGGTCGTTTCGGTGATGACCTGATAGTGCTGGACTGGCCCCCTGCCGGTCGTCGCCCGCCAGAGGGCAATGCGGGTGCCTCTCGCGGCGTACTCATCCGCCCATGAGTACGCCGCCAGGCGCACGGGTCATCCCCTAGGGGGTGGGCGGTTCAGGGCGTCTGGCCCGGCTGGTCGACGATGCCGGAGGCCAGTTCCGCGGTGGTGTGGGCGCTGCCCGCACGGGCCAGGATCTCGCCGTCCAGCACCTCGTCGCGCAGGTGGAGCATCCGGTTGCCGAGCAGGCGGTAGGTCCGGGGATCCAGGATGAGGTAGTGGCGGCTGATCGGGTTCCGGCCGGACTCGTGGTAGACGCCCACGCCGGGGCGGCCCGCCGCGTCGCGGACGTCGAGTTCGACCCTGGCTCCGGGGATCTTCGCGAGCGCGCGGTAGATCGCCGCCTCCAGCTTGGGCGGCATGACCGCCTGCTGTTCCAGGTACACCGACAGCACCCGGAACGCCCGCGCGCCGGGATCCTCTCCGCCGCCGGGGTCTTCGACGGGCTTGTCGATCCAGTGCCGGTCGCCCTGGACCTGGGCGAGGAGCTCGGCCGGATTCGTGGGCAGCCGGAGGAGCTTCTCCCGGTACTGCTCCGGTGAGAGGTCGTCGTCGCCGGGGTCGGGCTTGAGGCGGCGCACCTCCAGCCGCCCGGTGTCCCCGTGACCGGCGGACTGGGTGCCGTCGTAGCGGATCCACTCCTCGAAGGTGTTGACCTTGCCGTCGGACTGGACGGTCAGGTACTTGCGGTACTGCCACTGGTCGGAGCGCGGGGCTGAGCCGAGCGGGCGCTTCTCGGCGACGAGGGCGGCCTGTTCGAGCACGACGGCCGGATTCGCCAGGCGTCCCGCGGGCGGCAGGTGGCCGGGAGCCTCGCCGCCGCCGCGGACGAGCACCACGGCGAAGGCCACCGCGACCGCCAGCGCCCCCGCCATCACCAGCCGAAACCCCAGCCGGTACGGCATTCGCCGCCCCTCCGCGGCCTCGGTCAGCCGGCAGCGCGCTGTCCTCAGCCGCTCGGCGCCGGGCTCCGGCGCGTCCGCGCGCATCTCCTTGAGCACCTTCAGGTCATCCACGGTCGGACTCCTCGTCGTCGAGAGCGGACGGGTCGACGCCGCCGAGGGCGTCACGGGACTTCTTCCTGGCCCGGTGCAGCCGGGAGCGCACGGTGCCGATGGGGATCCCGAGCGCCTGCGCCACCTCCTCGTAGGTCAGGTCGGCCCAGGCGATCAGCAGCAGCACCTCCCGGTCGGCGGCCGACAGGGTGGCGAGCGCCCGGGCCAGGTCGCGGTGGGCGGCGACCGCCGACACCCGTTCCTCCACCCGGTCGGCGTAGCTGTCGGCGACCTCGTCCACGCCGGTTCTGGCCAGGGCCCGGTAGGACCTGATCTCCCCGCGGTGGTGCTTGCCGATGAGGTTGGCGGCGATGCCGTACAGCCAGGGTCTGGCGTCGGGGCGGCCGAGGTCGTAGCGGGCGCGCCGTTTGAAGGCGGCCAGGAAGGTGTCGGCGACGACGTCGTCGGCCAGGGAGTCGCCCAGCCGCCTGGTGACGTAGCGGTGCAGGGCCGGTGCGTGCCGGTCGAACAGCGCGGCGAAGGCGGGGGGTTCCCGCAGGGAGTGCCGGATGAGCGCGGCGTCGTCGATGCGCTCGACCGGCTCTGTCTCCGCGATCAATCGAGGCTCCGTTCGTGGGGTGCTGTCACCCTCTTTCACCCGATGTCCCCGGTCGAGTTCTCGCTCAGTTGTAAGTCCTTATGTCATGACATAAGGTCGAATGGAGAGCATGGAGATCCTCTACATGGTGTAAGCGGATTTGACGCCATGCCGACAGGTTGGAGGTGGGAGGATCGATGGATTACCGGGATACTCAGAGCATGTCGGACCTTCTTGCGCGCCACCGGGCAGTGATCCCCAACTGGGTGGCCCTCTACTACAACGAGCCCATCGAGATCGTCAGCGGCAAGGGCAACCGCGTCGTCGACTCCTCGGGCAAGAGCTACCTCGATTTCTTCGCCGGAATCCTCACCAACATGATCGGGTACGACGTGCCCGAGGTACGTGAGGCCGTCGAGCGGCAACTCGCCACCGGCGTCGTGCACACCAGTACGGTGTACCTGCTGCGTGGCCAGATCGAGCTGGCCGAGAAGATCGCGCGTCTGTCCGGCATCCCCGACGCCAAGGTGTTCTTCACCAACTCCGGCACCGAGGCCAACGAGACGGCCCTGCTGCTGGCCACCTACGCCCGCAAGTCCGACCAGGTGCTGGCCATGCGGCAGAGCTACCACGGCCGCTCCTTCGGCGCGGTCTCGGTCACCTCGAACCGCTCGTGGAAGAACAACTCGCTCTCCCCGCTGAACGTGCACTTCCTGCACGGCGCCGACCGTCACCTGGCCCAGTTCAAGGGGCTCAGCGACGCCGACTACATCAAGGCCTGCGTCGAGGACCTGCGCCACGTGCTGGCCACCTCGGTCTCCAACGACGTCGCCGCGCTGATCGCCGAGCCGATCCAGGGCGTGGGCGGCTTCACCATGGCGCCCGACGGGCTGTTCGCCGCCTACCAGGAGGTGCTGGCCGAGCAGGGCATCCTGTTCATCTCCGACGAGGTGCAGACCGGCTGGGGCCGTACCGGGTCGGCGTTCTTCGGCATCCACAACCACGGTGTGACGCCGGACATGATGACCTTCGCCAAGGGCCTGGGCAACGGGTTCGCGGTCGGCGGCGTCGTGGCGCGCGGCGACCTGATGGACGGCCTGCACGCGACCGGCCTGGCCACCTTCGGCGGCAACCCCATCTCGATGGCCGCGGCCAACGCCACCCTCGACTACGTGCTCGACCACGACCTGCAGGCCAACGCCGCGCGGACCGGCACGATCATCATCGACGGGCTGCGCGAGGCCGCCACCAGGCTGCCGATCGTCGGCGGCGTCCGCGGCAAGGGCCTGATGTTCGCCGTCGAGCTCGTCGACCCGGCCACCGGCGCGCCCGCCCCCGCGCTCGCGGCCAGGTTCATGGAGGAGACCAAGAAGGCCGGCCTGCTGGCCGGAAAGGGCGGCCTGTACGGCAACGCCCTCCGGATGGCACCGCCGCTCACCCTGACGGTGGATGAGGCCGCGGAGGGTCTCGGCATCATCGTCGACGCGCTAGAAGTCATCAACGCAGAGGTTGTTTCGTGAAGTCTGTCAAGCACTGGATCAACGGAGCTCTCGTCGACGGCGACAGCCGTACCGCCGAGATCTTCAACCCGGCGACCGGGGAGGTCAGCGGGCATGTCTCGCTCGCCTCGGTGGCCGACGTCGACGCGGCCGTCGCCGCGGCCGCGGCGGCCTTCCCCGCCTGGCGGGACGCCTCGCTGGTCAAGCGGACGCAGGTGCTGTTCCGCTTCCGCGAGCTGCTGCACGGGCACCGCGACGAGATGGCCGCGCTGATCTCCGCCGAGCACGGCAAGGTGCACTCCGACGCGCTCGGCGAGGTGGCGCGCGGCCTGGAGGTCGTGGAGTTCGCCTGCGGCATCCCGCACCTGCTCAAGGGCGGCTTCTCCGAGGGCGTCTCGACGCGGGTGGACACCTACTCGATCCGCCAGCCGCTGGGCGTCGTGGCCGGCATCACGCCGTTCAACTTCCCGGCGATGGTGCCGATGTGGATGTACCCCATCGCGATCGCCTGCGGCAACGCCTTCATCCTCAAGCCCTCGGAGAAGGACCCGTCGGCCTCGCTGCTGATGGCGCGGCTCTGGCAGGAGGCCGGGCTGCCCGACGGCGTCTTCAACGTCGTGCAGGGTGACAAGGTCGCCGTCGACCGGCTGCTGGAGCACCCGGACGTGAGCGGCGTCTCCTTCGTCGGCTCGACCCCGATCGCCCGCTACGTCTACGAGACCGGCAGCGCCCACGGCAAGCGGGTGCAGGCGCTCGGCGGCGCGAAGAACCACATGCTGGTGCTGCCCGACGCCGACCTGGACCTGGTCGCCGACTCGGCGGTCTCGGCCGGTTTCGGCTCGGCGGGCGAGCGCTGCATGGCGATCTCGGTCCTGCTGGCCGTCGACCCGATCGGCGACGAGCTGGTCTCGAAGATCGTCGAGCGGGTGGAGAAGCTGACCGTCGGCCCCGGCGACGACCCGCGCTCGGAGATGGGCCCGCTGGTCACCGAGGTACACCGGGACAAGGTCGCCTCCTACCTCGACCTGGGGGTCGAGGAGGGCGCCAAGCTCGTCGTCGACGGCCGCGAGACGCGGATCCTGGGCGGCGCGAAGGCGTCGGAGACGCCCGGCTTCTGGCTCGGCCCGACCGTCTTCGACCACGTGCCCGCCGGCTCGCGGGTGCACGAGGAGGAGATCTTCGGCCCGGTGCTGTCGGTCGTCCGCGTCTCCTCCTACGAGGAGGGCCTGAAGCTGATCAACGGGCTCGACTTCGGCAACGGCACCGCCGTCTTCACCAACGACGGCGGCGCGGCCCGGCGCTTCCAGAACGAGGTCGAGGTCGGCATGGTCGGCATCAATGTGCCGATCCCGGTGCCGATGGCGTTCTACAGCTTCGGCGGCTGGAAGTCCTCGCTCTTCGGCGACACGCACGTGCACGGCACCGAGGGCGTGCACTTCTACACCCGCGGCAAGGTCGTCACCTCCCGCTGGCTCGACCCCTCCCACGGCGGGGTGAACCTCGGGTTCCCGACGAACAAGTAGCGCCCGCGACGGCCCCGCGACGTTCTCGCGGGGCCGTCGTGTGTTCCCCGGTAAGCTCCAGGCTGGAAGAGGGGGACTTCGTGAATCGCCGCATACCTGCCGTAACGCTCGCCGCAGCGGCGTGTCTGACCTTGGCCGCCTGCTCGGGCACGGCAGCGGGATCACCGCAGCCCCGCCTCGCCGCCGCCACCCCCTCCTCCACGGGTACGGCCACGCCCACCCCGTCGGCCACCGCCCCCGCCCTCCCGCAGAGCGACGGCACCCTGCAGATCCTCGCCTTCCGCGGCTACGCCGAGTCCGGCGGCAAGCTCAACTGGGTCGGCTCCTTCGAGAAGGAGACCGGCTGCCGGGTCGCCCGCCTGTCCACGGTGCAGACGGCCGAGGAGATGGCCGTGCAGCTCTCCCAGCGCCCCTACGACGTGATCTCGGCGGGCCCCGAGCTGGCCGGCGGCCTGGTCGCGGACGGCGCGGTGCAGCCCATCGACACCGCCAAGGTCACCGGCTACACCGACCTGTCCAAGCGGTTCCGCCAGCTCACCGAGTCCGGCGGCAAGGTGTACGGCGTGCCGTTCCTGTGGACCTACGGCCAGGTGCTCTACGACCCGGCGAAGGTCCAGGACGCGAGCCCGGCCCGGCTGTTCGAGAGCGACCGGGTGGCGCTCAGGGACACCCCGCTGACCATCGCCGACGCCGCCCTGGCCTACAAGGACGAGCTCGGCGTCGACGACCCCTTCGAGCTGACCCCGGCCCAGTTGAACGCCGTCATGAAGAAGCTGGCCGTGCACAAGGACGGCAGGACCTACTGGAAGGAGCCGATCACGCTGGCCAAGGGCTTCGCGACCGGCTCCTTCGACCTGGCCCAGGCCACGCCCTACTACAGGCTGCTGCTGGGCAAGGCGGGCAAGCCGTACCGGGTGCTGAGCGCCCCGGCCACGACGGGGCGGGTCGACTCGTGGATGCTCGGCGCGAACGTGCCCAACATCGACTGCGCCTACCGCTGGCTGAGCTGGATGGCCAAGCCGGACGTGCAGCGGGACGCGGCCTCCTGGGTCGGCATGGCGCCGGCCAGCCCGGAGGCGTGCAAGGGCAGGGCCAAGGAGATGTGCGCGGCCTACGGCGCCGGTAAGGCCGACGTGCTGGAAAAGATCACCTTTGCCGTTCGCCCACCTGGGGATTGCCGTCCCAAGGACAGGGAATGCACTGACTATGCCACCTGGACCGAACGGTGGCGGGGGCTAGTGGGCTAGCGGGGGTCTTCCGCTGGTGATGCCGCGGGCGCGCCCGTCCCCCCGCTGGGCGCGACCGCCAGGGGCGCTCCGGGGTCCCCCCGCCCCGGGCGCCCCGCTCCCTGAATCCTGTGTGATTTGTCCGACTTTGCATGGGTTCGATATCGACTGAATGACCAGTCAGTGGATAGTCTCCTCGCATGAGAATCCTTCTTGTGGGAGCCGGCGGCGTGGGTTCCGCCGTCCTGCCCATCGCGGCCCGGCGAGATTTCTTCCATCACATCGTGGTGGCCGACTCCAAACAGAGCAGGGCGGCGGACGCCGTCGCCCGGGTGGACGACCCCCGCTTCAGCGCCATCGAACTCGACGCCGGCGACCAGGCCGCGGTCGAGGCCGCGCTCCGCGAACACCGCTGCGACGTGCTGTTCAACGCCGTCGACCCGCGCTTCACCATGCCGCTGTTCGAGGCCGCCCTGGCCGCCGGGGCCCACTACCTCGACATGGCCATGTCGCTGTCCAAGCCGCATCCGCACAAGCCGTACGAGCTGACCGGCGTCAAGCTCGGGGACGAGCAGTTCGCGGCCGACGCGCGATGGCGGAAGGCCGGCCGGCTCGCGCTGGTGGGCATGGGGGTCGAGCCCGGACTGGCCGACGTCTTCGCCCGCTATGCCGCCGACCACCTGTTCGACAGCATCGAGGAGGTCGGCGTCCGCGACGGGTCCAACCTGGTGGTGGACGGCTACGACTTCGCGCCCACCTTCTCCATCTGGACCACGATCGAGGAGTGCCTCAACCCGCCCGTCGTGTGGGAGGACGGGGACTGGCGCACCACCGAGCCGTTCAGCGAGCCGGAGGTGTTCGACTTCCCCGAGGGCATCGGGCCCGTGGAGTGCGTGAACGTCGAGCACGAGGAGGTGCTGCTGGTCCCGCGCTGGATCGACGCCCGGCGGGTGACGTTCAAGTACGGCCTCGGCGAGGAGTTCATCGGCGTGCTGAAGACCCTGCGCAAGCTCGGGCTGGACAGCGCCGACAAGATCAAGGTGGGCGGTTCGGAGGTGGCGCCGCGCGACCTCGTGGCGGCCAGCCTGCCCGACCCGGCCCGGCTCGGCGACCGGATGAGCGGCAAGACCTGCGCTGGCACCTGGGTCAAGGGCGTCGGCAAGGACGGCGCCCCGCGCGAGGTGTACCTCTACCACGTGGTGGACAACGCCTGGTCGATGCGGGAGTACGGCTCGCAGGCCGTGGTCTGGCAGACCGCCATCCACCCCGTCGTGGCCCTGGAACTGGTGGCCACCGGGGTGTGGCGCGGGGAGGGAGTGCTCGGTCCCGAGGCGTTCGACGCGGTCCCGTTCCTGGACCTGCTGACGGAGTACGGCTCACCGTGGGGCCTGCGCGAGGAACTCGGCCGCCAGGCCGCCTGACTCAGCGCCTCGGGAAGGCGACGACCGTGGCCATCGGGACGGGGAACATCGCCGCTGCGCAGTCATGGCAGGCCAGCACCGCCGAGTCGTCCGGCAGGCGGCCCACCCGCGCCCTCGGCCTAGGCCACTTCTTGTGGCAGACCACGCAGGCGTCGCCCTCACGCTGAGCCCAGCTCAGGCCCTCCGGGTCGAACGTCAACATGCTCCGTGCCGTCTCCGCCGGGCTGCAGTCCATCACGCTCACGGGAACCGTTATAACGCCGGGGACCGCTGTGATCGTCTAGGCGGGTGTCAAGGGAGGGTGAAATCCCGGACTTCATCCTTCCTGTACACCAACAAAATCGGGCATCCACCCGCAAGATGGATGCCCGATTTATGGGGAGATCAGGAGTCGGCGATGGCCTTCTCCAGGATGTTCAGCCCCTCCTCGAGGAGGTGCTCGGGGATGACCAGCGGCGGCAGGAAGCGCAGCACGTTGCCATAGGTGCCCGCGGTCAGCACCAGCAGGCCCTCGGCGTGGCAGCGCTTGGCGATCTCGGCGGCGGAGGCCGCGTCGGGCTCCTTGGTGCCGGGCTTGACCAGCTCGATCGCGATCATCGCGCCGCGCCCGCGGACGTCGCCGATGACGCCGAACCGCTCCTGCATGGACCTGAGGCGGGGCAGCATGATCTCGCCGATCCGGCGGGCCTTGCCGACCAGGTCGTCGCTCTCGATCGTCTCCAGCACGCCGAGCGCCGCCTCGCAGGCCAGCGGGTTGCCGCCGTAGGTGCCGCCGAGGCCGCCCGCGTGCACCTTGTCCAGGATCTCGGCGCGGCCGGTGACCGCCGCCAGCGGCAGGCCGCCCGCGATGCCCTTGGCGGTGACGATGATGTCGGGCACCACGCCCTCGTCGTCGCAGGCGAACAGGTCGCCGGTGCGCGCGAAGCCGGTCTGCACCTCGTCCGCGATGAACACGATGCCGTTCTCCCGGCAGTACTCCGCGATCTTCGGCAGGAAACCCTTGGCCGGCTCGATGAAGCCGCCCTCACCGGCGATCGGCTCGATGACCACCGCGGCCACGTTGGTGGCGCCGATCTGCTTGTTGATCATGTCGATGGCCTGCGCGGCCGCCTCGTCCGCACAGTTCTCCGGCCCAGTGGGCCAGCGGAACGGGTACGCCAGCGGCACCCGGTACACCTCAGGCGCGAAAGGCCCGAAACCATGCTTGTACGGCATGCTCTTCGCGGTCAGCGTCATCGTCAGCAGCGTCCGGCCGTGGTAGCCGTGGTCGAACACCACGACCGCCTGCCGCCCGGTGGCGTGCCGGGCCACCTTGACCGCGTTCTCCACGGCCTCGGCGCCGCTGTTCAGCAGGAACGTGCGCTTCTCGTGGTCGCCCGGCGTCACCTCGTTGAGCTTCTCGCACACCTCGACGTACGACTCGTACGGCGTGACCATGAAGCACGTGTGGGTGAAGTCCGCCACCTGCCTGCGCACCCGCTCGACCACGCGCGGCGCCGCGTTGCCCACGCTGGTCACGGCGATGCCGGAGCCGAAGTCGATCAGGGAGTTGCCGTCGATGTCGACGACCACGCCACCGCCCGCCTGGGTCACGAAGACCGGCAGCGTGGTGCCGATGCCCGGCGGGACGGCCGCCTGCTTGCGGGCGAGGAGCTCCTGCGACTTCGGACCTGGGATCTCGGTGACGAGGCGGCGCTCCTGCGGAAGCGACGGGCCTCCCTGCTGGGTAGTCATGCTGTGAAGGTACGGCCGGTGCCGCGAACTGCCGATATGTCGCGATGGCACAATAGGTGCAGCTCACTTGGCCGGAATGGACAACACATGGCACCTTCGCTGCGGACCGTCGTCGCACGGATGCGGCTGCCCGTGCTCGCCGGGCCGCTCGACCACCCGGTGCGCTGGGTCGCGGTCAGCGAACTGGAGGACCCCACGCCCTTCCTGGAGGGCGGCGAACTGGTGCTGACCACCGGGATGCGGGTCACCTCGCACTACGCCGACTACGTCGGGCGGCTCGTCTCGCGCGGGGTCGCGGGCGTCGGCCTCGGCGTCGGGCTGACCCACCAGGAGGTGCCCGCCGAACTGGTCGAGGCGGCCGAGGCCGCCGGGCTGCCGCTGCTGGAGGTGCCGCGCGAGACGCCGTTCATCGCCATCGGCAAGGCGGTCAGCGACCTGCTCGCCGCCGAGCAGTACGACGAGCTCAGCCGCGCCTTCGCCGCTCAGGGCCGGCTCACCCGCGCCGCGCTGCGACCCGAGGGCATGCCCGCGGTGATCGACCGGCTGGCCAAGGAGATCGGCGGCTGGGCCGCGCTGCTCGACGAGTCGGGCGCGCCGGTCCACGCCACGCCGGGCGCGGAACTGGCCTCGGTACTGCCCGAGATCGACCGGCTGCGCGGCGGGCGCACGGCCATCCTGGCGCTGTCCACCCCCGGCGAGCACGTCGTCGTCCAGCCGCTCGGCGGCTCGCGCCAGGCCCGCGGCTTCTTCGCGGTCGGCGCCGCCCGCCCGTTCAGCCCGACCGCGCACACCGTGATCAACGCGGCGGGCTCGCTGCTCACGCTCTCCGTCGAGCAGGGACGCGCCTACCTGTCCGCCGAACGCCGCGTCCGCGCCGCCGTGCTGCGCCTGCTGCTGTCCGGCGAGCCCGGCCAGGCCGCCGCCGTCCTCGCCCCCCTCGGCGTACGGCTGCCCGCCGCGCCCTACGTCGTGCTCGCCGTCCCCACCGACGCGCTCGACCTGGCCGAACGGGTGGGCTTCACCGCCCCGCTGGACGGGCACGCCGTCCTGCTGGCGGCCGAAGCCGAAGCCGCGGAGCTGGCCGAGCGGCTGCCGGGACCCGTCGGCATGAGCGCCCCGGTGCCGCTCGCCGAGCTGGGTAGCGGGCTCGACCAGGCAGGACGCGCCCTCACCGAAGCCAGAAAAGGCCAGAACCAGCTCGTCAGGTTCGCCGACCTGGCCGGCCAGGGCCTGCTCGCCCTCCTCGACCCGGCCGCCGCGCAGGCGTTCGGCGCGGCCCTGCTCGCCCCCCTGGCCGAGTACGGCTCACGCGCCGACCTCATCGAGTCGCTGCGCGCCTACCTCAACACCAACGGGCACTGGGACGCGGCGGCCCAGCGGCTCGGCATCCACCGCCACACCCTGCGCTACCGGATGAAGCGGGTTGCCGAGCTGCTCGGCCGCGATCTTGACGATCCCGGCGTACGGGCTGAGCTGTGGATCGCGCTCAACTCGTCTTCTGCACCAGATAACAGCAGATCGTCGCGGTGGTGACCGCCTCGTAGGTACGGCCGTCGCGCAGGTGCCCGCCGCGTTCCAGGCTGATCGCGCCCTGCGCCGCGGCCCACAGCGCGTCCGCGATCTTGCGGGGCTGGGTGGGCACGAGGTAGCCGGCCGAGATGCAGTCGGAGATCACCCTGTCCAGGATGTTCAGCGCGGCGCGCGCCAGTGTCCTGGCCCGCTCGCTCGGTTCGAAGCCGGGGATCGCCCGCTCGAACATCAGGCTGTAGAAGCCGGGCTCGGCCGCGCATGCCTCACGGTAGGCGGGGCCGAGCGCGTACAGGTAGTCGAGCGGATCCCTGCGCACCGGAACCGACTCCAGGTATCGCCTGAACCGCTCGAATCCTTCCAGGTAGAGGGCCTCCGCCAGCCCTTCCCTGCTGCCGAACATCGTGTAGATGACCGTGGTCGAACACCCCGCCTCAGTGGCGATCCTGCGCATGGACAGGCTGTCGGGGCCGTCGCTGGCCAGCAGATTCACCGCCACATCGAGGAGGCGGGCACGAAGCTCGTCGTGGTTGGCTCGTTCGCCGAGTAAATAGGCGCCCTGAAGCCCGAGCGGCGCCGAGGAGGTCATGGGGCCACGCCTTTCATGCTCGGGGGCCCGCCGCACTCGGAGACCCGCACATCGTGACTTAGCCAGGGCGGCGATCGTTCAAACCGCTCCACACGCTTAACATCCCCAATTGGTGCTACTCCTGTTACATAGCTGGGAAAGATTGTGAGTTGTGCGTAACGGCCAGGTGGTGCCTGGGTCTTGTTCGCGGTGGAGCAAAGCCGGTCGCGGGCTGGTGGAATAGCGTCATAAGCATGGACGTGCGTAGCTTCTGGCTCGCCGGACGCCCCGCCATGGGCGACGCCGAGCTCACCGTGACCAACTCCCACGACGGTCGTCCGGTCGGCACGTACTCCGTGCCCACCGACGCCCAGGTCGAAGAGGCCATCGCCGCGGCGGTCGCCGTACAGAAAGAGGCCGCGGCCCTCCCCATCCACGTGCGCGCCGAGGCGCTGGCGCACGTGTCGCGGCGGCTCGCCGAGCGCGCTGAGGAGATCGCGCAGCTGATCAGCGGGGAGAACGGCAAGCCGATCCTCTGGGCGCGCGGCGAGGTCGGCCGGGCCGTGGCCACCTTCCGCTTCGCGGCCGAGGAGACCCGCCGGTTCTCCGGCGACGTGCAGCGGCTCGACACCGAGCCGGCTGCCGCCGGACGGCTCGCCTACGTGTCCCGGGTGCCGCGCGGTCCCGTGCTCGCGATCACTCCGTTCAACTTCCCGCTCAACCTGGTCGCGCACAAGGTCGCCCCCGCACTCGCGGTCGGCGCCCCCGTCATCGTCAAGCCCGCGCCCGCCACGCCGCTGTCGTCGCTGCTGCTCGGCGAGCTCCTGGCCGAGACCGACCTGCCCGCCGGGATGTTCTCCGTGCTGCCGGTGCCGAACGAGGGGGCTGCCGCGCTGGTGCAGGACCCGCGCCTGCCGGTGGTGTCGTTCACCGGCTCCGGGCCGGTCGGGTACTCGATCATGGATCAGGTGCCGCGCAAGCACGTGACGCTGGAACTCGGCGGCAACGCGGCGGCCGTGGTGCTGGCCGACGCCGACCTCGACTGGGCGGCGAGCCGGGTGGCGCTGTTCTCCAACTACCAGGCGGGGCAGAGCTGCATCGCGGTGCAGCGCGTGATCGTCGAGGAGTCGGTGCTGCCCGAGTTCCTCGACAAGCTGCTGCCCGCCGTGTCCGCGCTCGTCACCGGTGACCCGCAGGACGAGAAGACGCAGGTGGGGCCGCTGGTCTCGGTCGCCGCGGCCGAGCGGGTGGAGCAGTGGGTCAAGGAGGCCGTCGCCTCCGGGGCCCGCGTGCTGGCCGGCGGCACCCGTGACGGGGCCACCGTCGCGCCGACCGTCCTGACCGACGTGCCCGCCGACGCCAAGGTCGCCCGCGAGGAGGTGTTCGGACCGGTCATGATCGTTCAGCCGGTCGGGTCCGTGGACGAGGCCTTCGCCGCCGTCAACGACTCCGCCTACGGCCTGCAGGCCGGGGTGTTCACCCGGTCGCTGGACGTCGCCTTCCGGGCCAACCGGGAACTGGAGGTGGGCGGCGTGATCATCGGCGACGTGCCCTCCTACCGCGCCGACCAGATGCCGTACGGCGGGGTGAAGGACTCGGGCGTGGGACGCGAGGGACTGCGCTCGGCCATGGAGGACTTCACCTATGAGAAGGTCATGGTCCTCACGGGGCTGTCTCTCTGAAGCCCGAGCCGGGCTGCCCTGCCGGGGTTCATAGTTCCGGCAGGGCGAGGAGGCTGAGCGCTCGGCCATCTTCGCGCGCTGACGAGAATGGCCTAATCGCCTAGCTTGGCGAGAATCCGATCCAGCTTCTGATCGAGGGAGATGATGTCGCCCTTGAGTTCGTCTCGGACCGTCGTGATGTCGCTCTTGAGCTCGGTTCGGACGGACTGGATGTCGCCCTTGAGTTCGTCTCGGACCGTCGTGATGTCGCTCTTGAGTTCGTCTCGGACGGTTGCGATGTCGCTCTTGAGCTCGTCCCGGACGGACTGGATGTCGCCCTTGAGTTCGGTTCGCACGGCGTGGAGGTCTTCCTTTGTCGCCATGCGGTTCAGGCAGAGTTCGAACATTGGGCCGAGGTAGTCCTGGCACTCGGTTCGGACCCGGTGGGGCAGGTCGTTGAGGGCTTTTTCGAGGGAGCGGGTCTGGAAGGCCCACGACTCGAGCTCCGTGACGCGCTGCTCCATCGATCTCACGTCGTCCACTGTACCCACGGCCTCCGGTCGAGTCCTCGGCAACGCACGGGTCTCATGCCGCACGGTCATGCGCGCTCCGCCATGGTGAACAGGGCCTTGGCGCTGTCGCCGAAGTAGGGGCCGTACATGACGTTGCGGTTGTCGCTGTACTTGAAGCTGCTCAGGGAGACGATCGTGCCCCGGCCGGTGGCGGCGTCGAAGTCGGTGAGCCAGGGGCCGCCGCTGGAGCCGGCGGTCATGTCGCAGGACACGCCCTGGTCGCGGGTCTGGCCGTAGGGGTCCTCGCGGAGGCGGCCCGCGCAGTAGACGAGGTGCTCGCCGTCGTACGGCGCGTCGGCGGGGAAGCCGAAGCCGTAGATCTGGCCGCCGCGTGAGCGGTTGAAGGCGATGTTCTGGTAGCCGACCACGTCGGTCGCGTGCCGGCCTCCGGACCGGTTGAGCGCCACCATGCCCACGTCGAAGCTGTCGTCGCCCGAGCGCGACCACGGCCCGGCGACGAACATGCGCCTGGCGGTGTACGACCCGTACGGCCGCTCGCCGCCGGTGCGGTAGCCGGGGACGAACGTCCAGTTGTCGGCCCAGGCGCCGGCGCCGTCCTTGACACAGTGGCCCGCGGTGACCACGAGATCCTTGTTGGCGCTCTTGACGGTGCTCGCCGAGCAGACGAAGTCGACGCCGTCCATGGTCAGGAAGATCCGGCCGGTGGCCCGTGACACCAGGCCGCCGGTGCCCCACCGGGAGCCGCCGGTCATGGCGGACGGCCTGGCGGACTGGCGGCGCGGGGTGACGACCTTGCCCTGCGCGCCGGACAGGTCGGGAGCGGTGGCCAGACCGGCCTTCCCGGTCAGGCCGCTGAGCACGCCGCCTTTCCCGCCCTTCCCGGTCAGGCCGCCCAGCACGCCGCCCTTCCCGCGTTTCCCGGGCGGGCCGCTCTTCTTGGCCAAGGTGTCGAGGAGGCTGATCGGCAGGGCCGCGGCCATGCGGCGTGGCGTCCAGTAGTCGAGCACGCGGCGCTGTGCGCTGTGACTGCGGGCGGCCACGTGCTCGACGACATCGGCTCGCTCGGCCGCCCGCGAGGCGGGGGCCGGGCGACTCGGCTCGTGCTGCTTCGCGGGCGTCGCGCCGAGCAGGGCGGCGCCCACCATTCCCGCCATGAGTGGAGCGGCTGCAAGCAGGGGGATGCTCGGGGTCATGAGCCACGAGTCTGCACTACGAGATGTGTTCTTGTGACTACTTTCGGTAAATAGGCTCAGAGTGCATTCGTGCTCTGGGCCGCGTTGTAGACGGCCTGCGCCTCCGCTCCGAAATACGGGCCGAACATCCAGTTCGGGGCGAAGTTGTATTTGAAGCTGTTCACCGAGTTCTGCGTGCCGAGCCCGGTGGATTCGTTGAATCCGGTGAACCACGGCCCGCCGCTCGAACCGCCGGTCATGTTGCAGGTGAGCCCGTGGTCGCGGGACATGAGGAAGTCGTCGAACGCCCGCCCGCTGCAGTAGATCAGCTTGGACCCGTCGTACGGCGCCGCCGCCGGGTACCCGAAGGCGTGCATCTGCTGCCGCCTGGCCTGGTTGAAGGCGACGCCCTGGCCGCCCACCACGTCCGTCAGCGTCCTGCCCTGCAGGGGCGCCACCACGGCGGCGGCGACGTCGAAGTTGATGTCCTCCTTGGCGTCCCACTGCTGCGTGGTGAGCAGCTTGGCGGCGACCCACGTGCCGTACGGCCTGGCGCCCTTGTCGTAGCCGGGGACGAACACCCAGTTGGTGTGGTAGTCGCCGCCCATCTTCACGCAGTGCCCGGCGGTGAGCACGACGCTCTCGTTCGCGCTGGTCACCGCGCTGCCCGAGCAGGAGGCGTTGCGCCCCTGGTAGGTGAAGAACACCCGCCCGGTGGTCTTGACGACCGCCCCGCCGCCCGTCCAGGCGGTGCCCGAGCTGGCTCGCGCGACCTGTGTGGCGCCCTGCTGCGAGCTGGTCGGCGGGACGTCCCATGGCGCGCCGGTGGTGGGCTCGCCGGGGGCGCCGAGCTTGGCGCCGGACTTGGGGGCCGGGGCGTTGAGCGGCTCGGCCTCCTCCATCTTGTCGGCGGTCCAGTAGGCGGCGACCTTGCGCTGTTCGGTCCTGGTGTCGGCGGCCTCCTCCGTGACGGGGGGCCGGGGGCCCGCCGCGGCCTGGACCGCCCCCGCCGGAAGCAGAACGCCTCCCGAGGCGACGGTGAGGATGGAAAGCAGAGCGAGTCTGCGGTGCATGCGTACCTCCATTGACCGGATCTGAGGTTGGAAGGTAGCGGTGCGAATATCCCTATTTCTCGACATTTGCGAAGACCGATATAGCGCTATTCCGGCATTAATTTCATTGAATATCGCCCGTCACACCTGTCACTCATTCGATCTTGTACGGCGCCCGCCGTACCGGATGGCAGGATGGAGGCGTGCAGTCAGACTCCTCCCGTTCCGTGGTCCTGCTCGGGTCGACCGGCTCGGTCGGCACCCAGGCGCTCGACGTCATCGCCCGCAACCCCGGTCGCTTCAAGGTCGCCGGGCTGGCGGCGGGCGGCGGGCGGGTGGACCTGCTCGCCCGGCAGGCGGCCGGGTTCGGCGCCGAGGTCGTCGCGGTCGCGGACGCCGCGGCCGTACCGGCGCTGCGTGCGGCTCTGGCCGCGGTCGGGGTGAGCCCCAGGGTGCTCGCCGGGCCGGAGGGGGTCGCCGAGGTGGCCGCCTGGCCGTGCGACGTGGTGCTCAACGGCATCACCGGCGCGCTCGGGCTGACCTCGACGCTGGCCGCGCTGGAGGCGGGCCGGTCGCTGGCGCTGGCCAACAAGGAGTCGCTGATCATCGGCGGCCCGCTGGTGAAGCGGCTGGCCAAGCCCGGTCAGATCCTGCCGGTCGACTCCGAGCACTCCGCGCTGCAGCAGAGCCTGTGGGCCGCCGGACCCGGGGGCCACGACCCGGAGGCGGTCAGGCGGCTGGTGGTGACCGCGAGCGGTGGCCCGTTCCGCGGGATGCGGCGCGCCGAGCTGGGCGATGTGACGCCCGAGATGGCGCTGGCCCACCCGACCTGGTCGATGGGGCCGGTCATCACGATCAATTCGGCCACCCTGGTCAACAAGGGGCTGGAGGTGATCGAGGCGCACCTGCTGTTCGACATCGGGTTCGACCGCATCTCCGTGGTCGTGCACCCGCAGTCGATCATCCACTCGATGGTGGAGTTCGTGGACGGCTCGACCATCGCCCAGGCCAGCCCGCCCGACATGCGGCTGCCGATCGCGCTCGCCCTCGGGCACCCGGCGCGCGTCCCGGACGCGGCGCCCGCCGTCGACTGGACCAGGGCGCACACCTGGACCTTCGAGCCGCTCGACGACGAGGCCTTCCCCTCGGTCGCGCTGGCCAGGCACGTCGGCGCCGAGGGCGGCACCGCGCCGGCCGTGTACAACGCGGCCAACGAGGTCTGCGTCGAGGCGTTCATGGCCGGGCGGCTGCCGTTCCTGGCGATCGTCGACACCGTCGCCGCGGTCGTCGCCGCGCACACGGTGACCGCCGCCGACTCGGTGGAGGAGGTGCTGGCCGCCGACGAGTGGGCCAGGGCCCGGGCGAGAGAGCTGACAAATGGTGCGTATCTATCTACGTAGTCTTCCTGTCCATATCACTGCCTAGACTGGATGGGTCGTCGACACACAAGGGTTGAAATGACTTCCGTAGCTCTCGGCATCCCCTCGGTCAGGCTCAAGCCGCTGGCCGAACGCCGTATCTCCCGCCAGATCATGGTCGGTTCCGTGCCCGTGGGAGGCGACGCGCCGGTCTCCGTGCAGTCGATGACCACCACGGTCACCGCCGACATCAACGCGACGCTGCAGCAGATCGCCGAGCTGACCGCCTCGGGTTGCCAGATCGTCCGCGTCGCCGTCCCCTCCCAGGACGACGCCGACGCGCTGCCGATCATCGCCAGGAAGTCGCAGATCCCGGTCATCGCCGACATCCACTTCCAGCCGAAGTACGTCTTCGCCGCCATCGCCGCCGGTTGCGCGGCCGTGCGCGTCAACCCGGGCAACATCAAGAAGTTCGACGACAAGGTCGGCGAGATCGCCCGCGCCGCCTCCGCCGCGGGCGTGCCGATCCGGATCGGCGTCAACGCGGGCTCGCTCGACCCGCGCCTGCTGCAGAAGTACGGCAAGGCCACGCCCGAGGCGCTGGTGGAGTCGGCGCTGTGGGAGTGCTCGCTGTTCGAGGAGCACGGCTTCCGGGACATCAAGATCTCGGTCAAGCACAACGACCCGGTCGTGATGATCAACGCCTACCGCCTGCTCGCCGCCCGCTGCGAGTACCCGCTGCACCTCGGCGTCACCGAGGCCGGACCGGCCTTCCAGGGCACGGTCAAGTCGGCGGTCGCCTTCGGCGCGCTGCTGGCCGAGGGCATCGGCGACACCATCCGCGTCTCGCTGTCGGCGCCTCCGGTGGAGGAGGTCAAGGTCGGCGCGCAGATCCTGGAGTCACTCGGGCTGCGCGAGCGCGGCCTGGAGATCGTCTCCTGCCCGTCGTGCGGGCGCGCCCAGGTCGATGTGTACACGCTGGCCGAGCAGGTGCAGGCCGGGCTCGAAGGTTTGAAGGTACCGCTGCGGGTCGCGGTCATGGGCTGCGTCGTCAACGGGCCCGGCGAGGCCCGCGAGGCGGACCTGGGCGTCGCCTCGGGCAACGGCAAGGGGCAGATCTTCGTCAAGGGCCAGGTCATCAAGACCGTTCCCGAGTCGCAGATCGTCGAGACGCTGATCGAGGAGGCGCTGCGCCTCGCCGAGGAGATGGGCGTGGACGTCGACCTCGACGACGACTCCGTGGGCCCCCAGGTAGTCGTCGGCCGCTGAGGTCAGATGTCGGCGAGGTGGGCGACGTTGGCGGTGTCGGCCGCGTCCGTGCTCGGTTCGGCGGAGAACCAGGCGTCGAGGATCTCCCCGAGCACGACCGCCGAGGTCAGGCGGAGGCTGAGCGCCAGCACGTTGGCGTCGTTCCACCTGCGGGCGCCGTCCGCCGTGTAGGCGTCCGCGCACAGTGCCGCGCGGGCGCCGCGTACCTTGTTGGCGGCGATCGAGGCGCCCGTGCCCGTCCAGCAGCACACCACCGCCTGCTCGGCCCGGCCTTCGGCCACGTCGCGGGCCGCCGCCTCCGACGCCCAGGCCCAGTCGTCCCGCTCGCCGTCGCTGAGCGCGCCGTGCGTGACCACCTCGTGCCCGCGCCCGCGCAACTCCGCCACGAGCCGCCCGGCCACCCCGTCGAGGCTGTCGGCCGCCACCGAAATTCGCATGCCCCGATTATCGCCGCCCAGCCCCGGCGAAAGCGCAATGGACGTGCGCCGACCGGCTTGTGACAGGTAGCAATCGCGCGATTACATATTGGTAAGGCTTTCCTCATGCTCCCCGTGATCACGTCGTCACGTACGGGAAGCTCACCCTGCCCTATGAGCAGAGGAGAGAAACCGAGTGAAGCGCGTCGTCGGGATGGTCGCGAGTTTGGCGATGCTGGTCGCCGGGTTGGGGGGGTCCGCCGAGGCCACCGCCCGCCCCGGCGAGATCGCCTGGGGGCCGTGCGACCAGCCCCAGCAGCAACAGTCGCAGCAGTCGTCCATCCTCGGTGGGGTCATGGACGACCTGGAGCGGACCATGGGCCGGTTGGCCGCCACGGTGGGACTCGCCGAGGCGGCCGCGGAACCGGAGCCCGCCACGCCCGGAGTGGAGTGCGCCCTGGTGCGGGTACCGCTCGACTACCGCACGCCCATGGGACAGACCATCAAAATCGCCCTGAACCGGGTCAAGGGGAAGGTGTCCCGGGACCACAACCACCTCGGCACCCTGCTGGTCAACCCCGGCGGCCCCGGGGCGTCCGGGCAGGCGCTGGCCGAGTACGTCGCCGCCGCGCTGCCGCCGAAGCTGGCCGAGCGGTTCGACGTGGTCGGCTTCGACCCGCGCGGCGTCGGCCGCAGCGAGCCGGCGCTGCACTGCGTGGACCCCGCGAAGTACTACGCGGCGCCCCGGCCCGACCAGGTGCCGCGCAGCCACGCCGACGAGCGGGTGCTGATCGGCAGGGCCAAGGAGTACGCCGACCGCTGCGGCAACATGTGGGCGTGGATGCTGCCGCACCTGTCCACCGAGAACGCCGCCAGGGACCTGGACGTGGTCAGGTCCGCGCTCGGTGAGGACAAGATCAGCTACCTGGGCTACTCCTACGGCACCTACCTGGGCGCCGTCTACGCCACCCTCTTCCCGCAGCGGGTCAAGCGGCTGGTGCTGGACAGCACCGTCGACCCCAAGGGCGTCTGGTACGAAGCCAATCTGGCCCAGAACCGCGCCTTCGAGGTACGGCACCGCGCCTTCCTGAGCTGGACGGCGTCCCACAACCGGGTGTACAAGCTGGGCCGTACCCAGCGGCAGACGGGTTTCGCGTGGTACTCCATGCGTGACCGGCTGCGCACCCGGCCGGCGGGCGGGGTGATCGGGCCGAGCGAGCTCGACGACATCTTCACCACCGTCGGCTACTCCGACGCCGTCTGGCCGAAGCTGGCCGACGCCTGGTCGCGCTACGTGAAGAAGGGCGATGTCACGGGGCTGCAGGAGGCCTACAAGCAGTACGCGGAGACCGACGCCGAGGGGGAGAACGGCTACGCCGTCTACCTGGGGGTGCAGTGCCGTGACGCGCCCTGGCCGCGCCAGTGGCCCAGGTGGCGTGCCGACATGGCCGGCCTGCACCGCGAGGCGCCGTTCCTGACCTGGCCGAACGCCTGGTACAACGCTCCGTGCGCGTTCTGGTCGGTACCGGGCGGCAAGCCGGCGGCCATCAGGTCGTCGCGGGCGCTGCCGCCGATCCTCATGGTGCAGGCCAAGGACGACGCGGCCACGCCGTACGCGGGGGCGATGAACATGCGGGAGCTGTTCCCGGGGGCGCGGCTGATCAGCGAGCCGGGGGGCAACCACGGCGTCTCGCTGTCCGGCAACCGCTGCGTCGACCGGCACCTGACCCGGTACCTGGAGGAGGGCGTCGTGCCCAAGGCCACGCGCCACAGGGGCGCGCCCGACGTCGCGTGCCGGGGTCTGCCGGCGCCTCGTCCGGCGACCAGGATGGCGGCGGGCGGCAGCCACGGGCACGAGCGGCTCATCGAGATCATCGGAAGGTGACAGCTCGGCGTCGGTTCAAGTCAAAGGGTGGGAGGTCGCGTAGTCTGACTGTGTGATGCTGCGAACTTCGGCGTCGCGCGTGCTCGACGACAACGACAGGGAAGAAGTCCTCGCTCTTCTCGACAACGACCCGGTCGCCAACGTCTTCGTCGCCTCCCGGGTCCGGACCGTCGGTCTGAACCCGGCCAGGCTCGGCGGGCAGATGTGGGGGTTCGGGCCGCGTGGCGCTCTCGTCTCGCTCTGCTATGCCGGAGCCAACCTGGTGCCGGTCAACGCGGGTTCCGAAGCCGTGCACGCGTTCGCCGACCGGGCGCGCAGGCAGGGCCGCCGATGCTCGTCGATCGTGGGCCCCTCGCAGGCGGTCGAGCTGCTCTGGGAACGGCTCGAACCGCACTGGGGCCGGGCCCGCGCGATCCGGTGGGCGCAGCCGGTGATGGCCACCACGCAGAAGGCGCCGGTGCCCGCCGACCCGATGGTGCGCAGGGTGCGGCCGGAGGAGTTCGACATCCTGCTGCCGGCCTGCGTGGCGATGTTCACCGAAGAGGTGGGCATCTCGCCCAACGGCGGCGACGGCGGCGCCCTCTACCGCACCAGGGTCGCCGAGCTGATCCGCATCGGCCGCTCCTACGCCCGCATCGAGAACGGCCGGGTGGTGTTCAAGGCGGAGATCGGCGCCGTCACCCCGCAGGCCTGCCAGATCCAGGGGGTGTGGGTGGACCCGTCGTTGCGCGGCCACGGGTACGCGGTGGCCGGGATGGCCTCGGTCGTGGAGGCCGCCCTGGCCTGCTTCGCGCCGATCGTCACGCTGTACGTCAACGACTTCAACCACTCGGCCCGCGCGGTCTACCGCAAGGTCGGCTTCCGCGAGGTCGACACGTTCATGTCCGTTCTGTTCTAGTTCGTCGGCAGGCGGACGAGCATGCCGAGCAGGCGGTCGAGCTCGGCCGCCGGGTCGGCGGTCAGGCCCGCGTGGACGGGGCCGGTCTGGACGATCGTGCTGCGGGGGGCGGTCAGCCAGCGGAACCTGCTGCCCAGGGACTCGGCGGCCAGCGGGCCGGACTCCTCGCCGCAGGCCAGTTCGTAGGCCGACAGCGCGAGCCGTACCCCCTCGACGTCGGCGGCCGGGTCGAGGGAGAGCAGGCGGTCGGGGGAGAGCTCCACCCGGGCGCAGAGGTAGGCGCGCGGCTGGCAGTACAGCAGCACGCCCACGTTGATCTGCTCGCCCCGTTCGACCCGGGGGACCACCCGGATCACGGCGTACTCGTAGACGTCCAAGCTCATCCGCCCTCCCCTCGCCTGGCGGGCGCCTTCAACCACGCGCGCGGCCCGTGGGCGCGTTCTGTCAGATGGTCCACATACGCCTGCCGTACGGCTCGCGCCGAGTCGAATCCCGGTTCGTCGTCCAGCCATTCGTCGGGGACCAGGGAGGTCACGTGGTCGAGCAGCTCGCGGGTGATCTTCCCGGCGAGGTCGTCGCCCGCGGCCTCGACCTCGGTCGCGAACGGCGCCAGCACGTGGTCGCCCGCGTCGAAGGGCCGCTGCGGGTCGGCGCTCTTCCAGTTGTGGTGGAACCACAGCGCCGCGCCGTGGTCGATGAGCCAGATGTCGCCGTGCCAGACCAGCAGGTTCGGGTTGCGCCAGCTCCGGTCCACGTTGTGGATCAGGCCGTCGAACCAGAGCACCCGGGAGGCGAAGCCGGCGTCCGGCGCCGAGGTGAGCGGCTCGAAGCCGAGCGCGCCCGGCAGGAAGTCGCTCGCCAGGTTCAGCCCGGGGCTGGCCTTGAGCAGGTCCTGGATCTCCTCGTCCGGCTCGCGCACGCCGAACTGGGAGTCGAGCTCGATCAGCTTCAGCTCCGGGGTGCGCAGCCCGAGGCCGCGGGCCAGCTCCGCGCAGATGATCTCCGCCACCAGCACGCGCCTGCCCTGCCCCGCGCCCCGGAACTTCACGGCGTAGGTGCCGAGATCGTCGGCCTCCACCACGCCAGGGAGCGACCCGCCCTCGCGCAGCGGGGCGACATAGCGGGTCGCGTTGATCCTTTCCAGCACGACAGGAAGGCTACCCCAGGCTGGTAGTTTCGGCGGATGGTCCCCCTGCGAGCCGAGGATCCCCGGCGTATTGGCGCGTACAGGCTGGCCGGGCGTCTCGGGCAGGGCGGGCAGGGAGTGGTCTTCCTGGGCACCTCGCCCGGCGGCGGGCAGGTGGCGGTCAAGTTACTGCACGCCGTCGACCCCAAGGCCCGGCGCAGGTTCCTCGGCGAGGTCGAGGCGGTACGGCGGGTCGCGCCGTTCTGCACGGCCCAGGTGCTCGACGCCTCGCTGGAGGGGGACCGGCCGTACATCGTCAGCGAGTACGTCGAGGGGGTGTCGCTCAGGGAGCACGTCACCGTCAAGGGGCCGCGGACGGGCGGGTCGCTCGACCGGCTGGCGATCGGCACCGCCACCGCGCTCAGCGCCATCCACCGCGCGGGGGTGGTGCACCGCGACTTCAAACCGGGCAACGTGCTGCTGAGCCTCGACGGGCCGCGCGTGATCGACTTCGGGATCTCCCGGCTCATGGACGCCGCGGCCACCACCAACGTGATCCCGGTCGGCACACCCGCGTACCTGTCACCCGAGCAGATCAAGGGCGAACCCGCCGGCCCGCCCGCCGACCTGTTCGCCTGGGCGCTCACCGTCGCCTACACCGCCACCGGCCGGCACGCCTTCCGGGCGGAGACCGCCACCGAGGTCCTGGCCAGAATCCTGTACGGCAAGCCGGACCTGGGGCCGCTCGACGGGCCGCTGCGCAGGCTGGTGGAGGCGTGCCTGCGCGAGGAGCCGGGGGAGCGGCCCGACGCGGAGGAGGTGCTGCGGCGGCTGCTCGGGCAGCACGGGGGCGGCGGCGACGTGCTGGCCTCGGGAGCGATGGCCGCCGCCTCCGACGCCACGGAGGTCGCGGCCCCCGACTCCTCGGAAGGTTCTCCGGCCGTCAGGCGGCGGGGGCGCTGGAAGTTGGCGGCCGCGCTCGTGGCCGGGGTGCTGGCGGTGGTCGCGGCGGTGGCGCTGTGGCGGATGTCCGGAGGGGACGGATCGCCGGGGCTGGCGGGGACGTGGCAGGGGTCGGCCGAGCATCCCACCGCCAAGCGGGTCTTCCCGGTGGAGATCCGCTTCCAGGACGCGGGCGGCGCCATGCGGTGGGGGGCCGACCTGCACTGCTCGGGGCGGCTCACCGGCACGGGCTCGTCGCTCACGTTCAAGCTCGACCGGGTGACCGGGGAAGGGTGCCATCCGGGGACGCTCAGCCTCGACCGCGCCACCTCTTCTGACCAGGCGGCCATCCGGGTGACGCGTTCCGGCGACAACGTTGTCACCTATACGGGCATGGTGGCCCGTACCTCCTGACGGCGGCGTGTCACGGTCCGGTGGCGATGCTGTCCAGGACCGTTGACGCCGCCCCGGTGCCTCGCTTTCAGTGGTAGGAGAACGGGTTCCGGCGAGGGGAGGCGCCCGTGCCGTACGCGCAGCCGCTCAGGCCTGGGGACCCTCGGAGACTGGGAGACTACGAGCTGTCCGGGCGCCTGGGGGAGGGCGGGCAGGGCGCGGTGTTCCTGGGCGCGCGGGGTGACGAGGCGTTCGCGATCAAGTTGCTGCACGGTTCGGTCGGCGCGGAGAGCGCGGCGTTCCTGCGCGAGGTCGAACTGGCCAAGCAGGTGGCCCGGTTCTGCACGGCTCAGGTGATCGACGCGGGGTTCGACGAGGGGCGGCCGTACATCGTCGGCGAGTTCGTGGACGGGCCGTCGCTGCACCGCGAGGTGATGCTCACCGGGCCCCGCCGAGGCGGGGCGCTGGACCGGCTCGCGGTCGGTACGGCGACCGCGCTCGCCGCCATCCACCGGGCCGGGATCGTGCACCGCGACTTCAAGCCGCAGAACGTGCTGCTCGGGCCGGACGGGCCCCGGGTGATCGACTTCGGGCTGGCCAAGGCGCTGGACGCGGCGGCCACGGTGAGCGGGCGGGGCGTGGGGACTCCCGCGTACATGGCGCCCGAGCAGATCACCGCGTCGGCCGTCACGGGCGCGGTCGACGTGTTCTCCTGGGGCGCGACCATGTGCTTCGCGGCCAACGCCTCGGCGCCGTTCGGGCAGGACTCGGTGGCGCCCGTGCTGCACCGGATCCTGACGGCGCAGCCGGAGCTCGGGCGGCTGGACGGGGCGCTGCGCGAGCTGGTCCTGGCCTGTCTGGACAAGGATCCGCGCAACCGGCCGACCAGCCGTGAGCTGCTGCTGACGCTGCTCGGCGCGGAGACGGAGGCCCCGGCGGAGGTGCTGCGCTCGCCGCCGCCGCACGTCCTGCGGGTGGAGCCGCGCGGCCTGGCGAACCCGGAGGGATACCTGCTGGGGCCATCATCAAGGCCGTTAGCCTCCCCGGAGGGAACCGGGGGGTTCGTGCCGTGGGCGGCGGGCCCGCGGGGGCCGGCCGACGGGCCCACGCAGTCGGGGCGGTGGGGAGGGAACGCCGCCAGCCGGGCCTCGGTCGCCGTCTCGGGGGCGCTGCTGGTCAGTGCGGCCGTGCTGGTGGGGGTGCTGGTTCCGGCGCTTCAGCCGGGCGACGGGGCATCGCCGGTGGCGGGGCCCACGGTGATCACCACGGAGCCGGGTGTCGTGGGGTCGCTGGGGTCCAGTTCGCTGAAGAACAGTCCGGGGGCCGCCAGGCGCGAGTCGAGTTCGGCGGCCAAGCTGCCGCCCGTGCAGCCGACGCGCGAGCCCGCCGGGGGGCCGGTGAGCCTGCAAGTGCCGGTGCTGGCGGGGTTGGACCGTTCCGCGGCGGAGAAGGCGATCAAGGCAGCGGGGCTGCGGGTGGGGGGTGTCGCCGAGGTCGGCTCGGCCAGGCCGGTCGGGCAGGTCGTGGAGAGTGATCCCGCCTCGGGGAGCCTGGTGGCCAAGGGCACCCGGGTGGGTCTGCGGGTGTCGGCCGGGACCAGGGTTCCGGTGCTGGCGGGGCTCGGCCGGGCCGCCGCCGAGGCCGCGCTGGCGACCGCGGGGCTGAAGGTGGGCGCGGTCAACAGGTCGTGTTCGGAGTCGCCGGGTGGGCAGGTCATCGGCAGCAGTCCCGCTGAGGGGAAGAAGGTGGCGCCGGGGAGCGCGGTGGCGCTCGTGGTGGCCAGGAACGGGGCGCGGGTGCCGTCGGTCGTCGGGATGGTGTGGGACGAGGCGCAGGGGGTGATCAACGGGGCCGGGTTCTCGGCGCGGCAGCGGGCTCAGATCGTGCGGAATCCGGGTGATGTCGACAGTGTTCTCGCGCAGAGCGTGGCCGGGGGTGTGTGCGCCAAGCCCGGCACGAGCATCGTGATCACCGTTGGGGTGGAGGGCCAGAATCTTCCCGACCCCACCGAACCCACCGAAACCCCTGAGCCCACCCTCCCCACGACTGAGCCCGACCCGCAGCCGGAAACGGGCACGCCGGTTTCGGGCTGAGTCCGATCCCTCGGGTGCGCGATCGTCAGGCGGGGTCCCAGATGGCCAGGGTCGAGTGGAGGAGGGTGTCGTGGACGAGGTCCTCGGGGAGGTCCATGGTTTGGACGACGCCCCACTGCAGGGCGCCCATGACCGCCCAGGCCCGGACGCGGTCCGTGTCGCCGGGGCCGGAGAACCTGGCGAAGATCTCGTCGCGGAACGATCGGATGGCCTCGCCGGGGGAGCCGGGGGCGGGGTCGTCGGGACCCACGACGTCCTCCATGACCAGGCGGGTCACCGTGCGGTGCCGTACCACGAAGGCGACCAGGGCCGTCACGAACGCGCGACGGTCGGGGAAGTCGCCGCCGAGCAGGGCCAGCATGTCGTCCGCAGCGGGGGCGAGCAGCTCGGCGGCCAGGCGGTCCTTGGGGTGGAAGTGGTACGCCACCGCCGTCTTGGTCAGCCCGACCTCGGCCGCGATGTCGGCCAGCGAGGTGGCGGCGTACCCGCGTTCGGCGAAGAGTTGCCTGGCGGCGGCGAGGATGCGGGTCCTGGTGTCGGCCCCGTGGTCAACAGCGGTCATCGTCCCGTTTCCATGCCGAGTGTCACACCTGATCCCTAGATCGTAGGGTGTGGCGCTCTGGGGGCTACGAGACGACGCGGTAGTTGGGGATCGTGTCGCGCTGGTCCTTGGGGACGCGTCGTGCGCCCTCGGGGATCAGTGCCCGGCAGACGAACGTCCCATGGAGGCAGGCGTCGCACCAGAAGCAGGGTATGCCCATCGTCTCGTCGCCGGACATGACGACGAAAGCCAGGTTCAGCGACGGGCTGGCACAGGACGGGCAGGGCCGGGTGGCGAAGGCGTCGGGTTCGTCGATGGCCTCCACGCAGGCGACCAGCCAGCGTTCGTACAGGCTCGGGGTCATGATCCTGACATCGTCGTGCCCGCGCACTGCCGTCAGGCGCGGTGTCGTCCTCCCCGAGTATCGCGGCCCGGCCCGGCGCTGTCGAGGGACGCCGGGTGTCCGGAACCGCCGTTGAAGCGGGGATCCCTGGCGGCCGTGGTGGTCGGGGACGCGCCGCGGTGCCTGCGGCCTCGCAGCGGGGCGTCGGAGGAGAAGGTCTCGGTGGTGCGGTGCACGCGGGTGGTGACGGCGGGGTCGTGGAGGCGGTGCCGGCGTCCGCGCAGGGGAGCGTCGGGCGTGAACGCCCGCTCGTCCTGCGCGCGTTCGCGCCGCCGTCGCCTCCCCTGGTACGGCTCGCCGCCGCGGTCCGTCGTGCCGTCGTGCCCCGCCCGGCCGCTGAGCATGCTCGCGGTGTTACGCCGGGGCGGGCCGAACGACGACTCCACGAGGGCGTCGAACTCGGCGGTCACGGCACCGGGCGGCTCGGAACGCACAGCGGACTCGAAAGCGCTGCCCGGACCGTCTGCGGTCGCCGGCGCGGCCAGGGCCGCGAACGCGGATCTTGAGAGAGGGGTGAGAACCTCGGCGCCTGCGCTAATGGCGGCCTGGGATGGGCCGGTGCCGACACGGCTCGCGTCCATGGAGCCCGCGGTGCCCACAAGGCTTGCGTCCATGGAGCCCGCGGTGGCCATGGCGGCGGGAGTCCTGATGGTCGTGGCGGCGATGACAGGAGTGGCCGCCGTCATGGCGCCCGCGGTCCTGACTCCTGCGGCTGCCGCGAACTCGTCGGCCGCCATGAAGCCGGTGGTGGTCACGAGTTCGGCCGCGGTCGCGAACCTGTCGGCGGTTACCAGGTCCGCGGTCGTCACGACCCTGTCGGCGGTGGCGAAGCTCGTGGTGGTCGCGGGGTCCGCGGCCATCAGGGTGGTGAGGGGCGGCACGGGGGTGGGGGTGAGCACACGCAGGGGGGAGGTCTTGCGGCGGCGGCCGGGGGCGCGGCGGTTGGGCTTGCGGGCGGGGGCGGTTGCGATGGGCGCCAGCCGTACGCGGAGTTGTTTGGTCCGGGCCAGGGCGAGGGCGCCGAGGGCGGCCAGGAGGACGGGGCCGATCAGGGCGGGGGAGCCGAGGGAGGGGACGGGCGTGGTGGCGGCGGCGTCCTTGAAGGCGGTGATCGGCTCGCGGGTGACGGCCTCGGTGTCCGCCGCGGCGGGCTTGGCGTGTTTGCCGGGTTTGGCGGCCGGTGCGGATTGGGGGGTGACGGTCGCGGCGGGCTTGTCGGCCTGGCGGGTGGGTTTGGCGGCGGGCTTGGCCAGGGGCTGTGGCCTGGCGGGGCCGGCCTGCGGGATCTGGGTGCTCAGTTCGGGTTCGGCGGGGAGTTGGAGGTGGCCTACCCGGGTGTCGCCCACCTGGGAGTCGCGTTCGGCCTCCTGCGCCTCCTTGAGGCGGATCGCGTCGAGGCGCGCCTTGACGGTCTCCGGGTAGCCGTAGCCGACCACCTTGCTCTGGTCGCGTTCCTTGCGCTTGGCCACACCGCCGTCGATGTTGCCCTCGATCGTGAAGATCGTGTTCCCCTCGACCCTGGTCACGATGCCCACGTGGTCGATCTTGTCGATCCTGTTCGAGCCGCTCCAGTCGTAGAAGACGAGCGCGCCGGGCTTCGGCTTGGTCCCCCAGGCGTCCTGCTCCTTGAACCACTTGGCGTGCGCCACGGTGTAGGCGAACTGCCCGACCCAGTCCTGGTAGCCCAGCTTGTCGGCCGCCCAGGAGAGGAACATGTCGCACCAGGGGGCGGAACTGTAGTCGGCGTCGAACTCGATGTTCTTGCCGTACCAGTCGCCGAACTTGGTGTAGGCGCCGGACCGCTCGGCGTAGCCGAGCTCCTTTTCGAGCAGGTCGATGAGCTTCTGGGTCTCTGGGGTCATGGAAGTATGGGGGACCCTTCCGGACATGTCATGGTGTGCCAGTGCAACCCGGGAGAACCGGGGAGTACGTGACGACACCGTAGGCCAGTAGTCTTCGGTGACAAATGAGGCTACCCCGACAAAAGGGCAGGTCAAGAACCGGTCAAGGGGACACCAGGGCAACAGGGCTAAGGAAACCGCAGGTCAAGAGCCTGCCAGATATTTCCCCCATAGGCAGACAAACCAGAAAAAGATCTACCAACGAGTAGAACGCGTTCTAGAGTGGGCCGCATGACGACGGAGCCCACCATGACCGAAGGCGGCCCGAAGAGCGAGGAGCGCCTCGCCGCCCTGTGCGCGCTGGCGGGACAGACCCGTGAGCTCATGGACGCCGTCGCGCTGAGCGAGGCCGGCCAGGCGGAACTGGTGGCGGTCACGGCGGAACTGGCCGCGATCACCGCCCGCCTGAACGCCGTCTCCCGCGCCACGCCCCAGCCGTTCGAGATCGCGCCCGACGGGACCCTGCGGCACCTCGGCAACGCCGTCACCGGCGCCGCCAACCCGCACGCCCTGCCGCTCGTCGTCGAGCGCCTCGGCGCGGGGGTACGCGCCGAGGTGACCTTCAGGCCCCTGCACGAGGGCCCACCCTCGGCGGTGCACGGCGGCATCAGCGCGATGATCCTCGACCACCTGCTCGGCCAGGCGGTCGCCGCGGCCGGGTCGGCGGGCATGACGGGAACACTGAGCGTCCGGTACGGCAAGCCCGTGCCGTACGGCGAGCCCTTGGTGGCGACCGCGGAGCACACCCGCTCGGAGGGGCGCAAGACCTGGGCCGCGGGCCGCATCGCCCTCCCCGACGGCACGGCGCTGGTCGAGGCCACGGGTCTGTTCATCACGCCAAGCGCCTGGCTCCCCTGAGACCGTTCAGGCTTCAGGAGGCTCGCTAGGGGCGGGTGACGCCGGTGCCGGACTCCGTGGGTGCGGGTGTCGCTGAGTCGCCGGTGGGGGCCACGGACCTGGCGGTGTCAGTGGGGGTGGGGGCCACCGGCTTGACGGTGTCAGTTGGGATGGGGGCGGCTGGTTTGACGGTGTCGGTCGGGGTGGGGGCGGCTGGTTTGACCGTGGTGGTCTCGGTGGGGGCGGGAGGCGGTGTGGGTGTCGTGGTGGCGCAGGCGGGGCCGTCCACCGGTACCTCGATGATCTGTGGCCCGTTCGCCGCCACCCGATCGGTCAGCACCATGAGCCCGAAGTGCGCCCGTTCGCCGCACTTCACCCCACCCAGGTCGTACAGCAGCGGCACCAGATAGGACGTCCGCCCGCGCAACTGGCGCGACTCGCTGTGCACGACGCGGGAGGGCCCTTCGCCCTCCCGTCGGGTGTAGTTGACGGTCACCTTCACCGGCCCCGGGCCGTCGGCCGTGATCCGGACCGCCCCCGCCGACCCGCTCCAGGTGAGGATCCGGGCCGCCCTGACCGGCGGCGCGGCCACCCGCCGGATGGGAGTGGGCGAGGGCACGGCGGTCGGCGGGGCCTGCGTCCGGGGCGGGGTGGACGGAACAGCGGGCGGGGTGGACGGAACGGTGGTCCCGGTGGGTGGCGGGGTGGCGTGGCGGGTGGGCCGGCGGGCAGGTTGGCGGGAGACCGACTCGGCCGGGGTGGACCCCAGCTCGAAGGGGGTTTTGGGAGGAGGCGCCAGGAACGTACCTGGGCCGCCGGGTAACCGGCCGCCGCTGATCACCAGCGCGATCGCCGTGGCGGCCAGCGCCCCGCCCGCGATCCACAGGTGCGGCGGCAGCCGGGGCACCCGCCCCGCCACGCTCCTGGCCAGCGACCCGGCCGACCGCCGGTCCGGGGAGGGGCTCGGATTGGCCAGCGGGAAGCGCAGCGCGAGCAGCGTCGCCAGCTCGCTCAGATGCCGCCTCCCTCGCTTCTCCCACTCCGCTCCGAAGCCCTCGACCGCCGCTTCCTCCAGTTCCGCCGCGAACTCGCGCGCCGACCTCGGCCGCCCTGCCGGGTCCTTGGCCAGGCCCCGGCGCAGCAGCCCGCGCACCGCGTCCGGCACCACCTCCACCGGCACCGGCTCGACCAGGTGCTTGTCCCGCAGCGCGGGCACGTCGGCGGACCGGTACGGCGGGCGCCCGGTGACGCACTCGAACATCACGCACGTCGCCGCGTACAGGTCGGCCAGCACCCCCGCCATCCCCTGCGTCCACAGCTCGGGCGCCATGTACGCCGGGCTGCCCGCCGGAGCCCCGGGCTCCTCAGGATGGACGGCGAGCCCGAAATCGGCCAGCTTGCTCGTCCCGTCCGCCTGCACCAGCACGTTCTCCGGCGTGCAGTCCCGATGGGCGATCCCCCGCTCGTGCGCCGAGGCCAGGCCCAGCAGCGTCCCCTTGAGCACGGCCAGCGCGGCTTCGGGGCCGGCCCTGCGGTGCTCGTTCAGCAGGGTGCGCAGTGACACCCCGTCGACCAGCTCCATGACGACCGCGGCCCGGGTCGGCGTCTCGACGTACTCGTAGAAGCGCACCACGTTCGGATCGTCGAGCTCCACCAGCCCGGGCGCCTCCGCTCGGAAGCGCGCCATGAAGTCGGCGTCCCGGCGCAGGGTCGCGTTGAGGTATTTGATCGCCACATAGGCCCCGGTGGCCTGGTAGGTCGCGAGGAAGACCCGGCCGGTACGGCCGGCGCCCAGCTGACGGACTTCGCGGTAACCAGGAACCATCCAACCCCCAGAGCGCAACCCACATCGGTTCGACGGTCTCACCCAGGGTTCCGGTTGTCACGAGTGACAATATTTCGCCCAACGCTAACCGGGTATGACGCTGTGTAGCCATGGGGGGATAATGCGCGAGAACAAACCCGACCTCACCTTGCTCGCCCTCGCGGTGGGCCTGCTGCTCTGCGTCGTGCTGTGGGGCGCGTTCGGCCAGGCGTCGCTGACGGCGGCGGGCGCGGCGGCGCTGGGCTGGGTCACCGACAACCTGGCGTGGGTGTTCGTGGTCGCGGCCGACTTCTTCCTGATCCTGGCCGTCGGGCTGGCGGTGACGAAGTACGGCAGGGTACGACTCGGCAAGGACGACGACACCCCCGAGTTCACCACGCTGGCCTGGGTGGCCATGATGTTCAGCGCGGGCATGGGCATCGGGCTGATGTTCTTCGGCGTGTCCGAGCCGATCCAGCACTACTTCGACCCGCTCCGCGGCAGCGGCGTCCGGGCCGAGACGCAGGGGGCGGCCAGGATCGCGATGGAGTACACCCTCTTCCACTGGACGCTGCACCCGTGGGCGATCTACGCGGTCACCGGTCTCGCCCTGGCGTACTCGACCTTCCGCAAAGGGCGGGGCAACGGGTTCAGCGCCGCCTTCCAGCCGCTGTTCGGGAACCGGCCGGGCGTGGGCAGGGCGCTGGACGGGCTGGCCATCCTGGCGACCGTCTTCGGCACCGCGACCAGCCTCGGCCTGGGCGCGCTGCAGGTGGAGTCGGGCCTGAACGAGCTGTTCGGGATGCAGGGCAGACGCCTGGAGGTGATCATCATCATCGCGCTGACGGCGGCGTTCGTCGTCTCGGCGGCCACCGGCGTACACGGCGGGGTGCAGTGGCTCAGCACGCTCAACGTCTACCTGGCCGCGGCGCTGGCCACCGTCATCTTCGTGCTCGGCCCCACCGTGTACATCCTGGACCTGGTGCCCGCCGCCCTCGGCGGCTTCCTGCAGGACTTCATCCCCATGTCCACCAGGACCGGCGCGTTCGTCGACAAGGAGTGGCTGAGCTCCTGGACCATTTTCTACTGGGCGTGGTGGATGTCGTGGGCGCCGTTCGTCGGCGCGTTCATCGCGCGCATCTCGCGCGGGCGGACGATCAGGGAGTTCGTCTTCGGCGTGCTGCTCGTGCCCAGCGGGGTCAGCGTCATCTGGTTCGCGATCAGCGGCGGCAGCGCCCTGTGGATGCAGGAGACCGGCGCCGCCGACTTCTCCGAGGCGGTCCGGCGGGGGGAGGAGGCGGCGATGTTCACCCTGCTCGACAACCTGCCGCTGGCCACCCTCACCACCGCCGTCACGGTCGTGCTGGTCGCGCTGTACTTCGTCAGCGGCGCCGACGCCGCCTCGCTGGTCCTCGGCTCGCTGTCCACCAGGGGCTCCCTCCATCCGCCGCGCCCGCTGGTGATGATGTGGGGCGCGCTGGTGGGCTCGGTGGCGATCGTGCTGCTGCTGGCCGGTGGGCTCGACGCGCTGCAGCAGGCGACGATCCTGGTGGCGCTGCCGTTCGTGGTGGTGATGCTGCTGCTGTGCGTGTCGCTGTTCAAGGAGCTGCGCGAGGACCCGGGCGCGGGGCCGCCGCCGCCCAGAGGCACCCGGTACGGCCTGCCGGTCGCGATCAGGCGGGTGGTGGGCGACGACGAGCGCGGCGCCAGAGTCCACGCCTCCCGCCTGCCCCGGCTGCGCAAGGATCACAAGAAGTAGGTCGACCGCATGTGCCAGGGGTGGCGGCACGCCGTCAGAGGGCGGCGTAGACGGCCTCCGTCAGGTGCAGGGCGCGCAGGCTGCCGGTGACCGCGTTGGACATCCTGTTCATGGTGTAGCCGACGGCCAGGCCGTGCTCGGGGTCGCCGAGGCCGAGGAAGCCGCCCAGTCCGGTGTGGCCGAACGCGCCGCGCTCGCCCCTGGCCGGAGTGCGGAAGGCGAGGGCGGGGCGCATGTAGCCGAGACCGAACGAGCTGGGGATGCGCAGGACCCGGTCCGGGCCGTTCACGCGGCGGCGCAGCGCGTCGTCGAGCGTGCCGGGGGTGAGGAGGCGGCCGGAGATCAGCGCGTCGTAGAAGGCGGAGAGCGAGCGGGCGGTGGTGACGACGCCGAGCGCGGGCCAGCCCGCGCGCAGGATCACCGGATGGTTGGCGCCGCCCTTGAGCTTGTGGATCGGCGGGTTGCCCAGCGCCCGGTTCATCAGACTGTGCGGATCGAGCGCATCCCTGGCCATCGCGGCGACCAGATCCTCGGACGTCCCGGCCTCGGGGCCTTCGGACGTCTGGGCCTCGGGGTCTCCGGACGTCCCGGCGATCGACTCCTCGGATGGCCCGGCCTCGGATTCTTCGGACGTTCCCGCCTTGGGGTCTTCGGGTGTTCCGGTGGTCGGGGAGGGGCGTTCGCCCGCTGACAGGCGGGCGGCTCGGGCCGTCACCTCGTCCGGCGCGCCCAGCCACAGGTCCAGGCCCAGCGGCCCGGCGATCTCGGTGGCCACCAGCTCGCCGACCGACCGGCCCGTCGCCCGGCGCACCACCTCGCCGACCAGGAAGCCGTACGTCAGCGCGTGGTACCCGTGCGCCGTCCCCGGCTCCCACAGCGGCGTCTGCCGGGCCAGCCGGTCGGCGATCGCCGCCTGGTCCTCGAAGTCCGCCACCGGCACCGCGTCCTCCAGCACCGGCAGCCCCGCCTGGTGGGTGAGCAGGTGCTCCACCCGGACCCCCGCCTTGCCCGCGGCGGCGAACTCGGGCCACACGTCCGCGACCGGCGCCGCCAGGTCCACCAGGCCGCGCTGCGCGAGCAGCAGCAGGACGGTCGCCGTGACCGCCTTGGAGCAGGAGTAGGTGAGCACGGGTGTGTCCCGCTCCCACACCCGCCCGCTGCGCCGGTCGGCCACGCCGCCCCACAGGTCCACCACCGGCTCCCCGCGCAGGTGGACGGTGAACGCCGCGCCCAGCTCCTCCCCGTCGGCGAAGTGCCGGTCGAACACCTCGCGCACGCGGGCGAACCGGGGGTCGACGTGTCCGCCCACGGCGGTCCTCCCTCTGCTAGCTGTAGTGCTGGAAGCGCGGCCAGGCCGTCCGCCAGGACTGCTTGAGGCCCCGGCAGGTGATGATGTCCAGGCCCTGGAACTCGTTCTCCACGCCGACGCCGTTGTCCACTTTGCCGGAGACCGCGCAGGTCTGGAAAACCGAGTCGAGCAGTCGGCGCGGCAGTTTCACCGCCACGGCGACGGTGGCCGTCTCGGGCGGCGGGCCGTACAGGTGGAGTTGGTTGTGGCCGCTGTAGACCGGTGGCAGGCCCGCGGTCTTGCGGAGCATCCCGGCTTCGCCGTAGCTGCCCGTCAGCAGGACGGCCCGCGCCTGCTCCTGCGGCGGCAGCGCGCGCACCGAGTCCCCGACCCGCGCCGCGAACTCCGGCCAGCCGACGGACTCGCGCGCGACCTCGTTGATGTACGGCACCGGCGTCGAGGCCAGCACCTGCACCGGGATCAGCGGCAGCGCGAACGACGCGCCGAGCACACCGTTGGCCACCAGCGCGCCCGGCGCCCACGAGCGGTCGGCCACGCTCACGCACCCGGCGCAGAACAGCATGATGATCAGCCCGGCCGTGTAGTCGAACCGGCCGCCGCTGAGCAGCGTCAGCGCCGCGGCCACCGGGTAGGCGACGGCCAGGCAGCGCACCCGCTCGTCCCGCCACAGGCGCAGCCAGCCGTGCCAGCCGACGAACGCCACCACCGGCCCGAACAGCAGCACCTGCATGGGCAGGAACAGGACGCGGTACTCGCCGCCCTTGTTCTCGCTGAGCGCGGCGGCCATCTTGAGCTGCGGCCAGTCGTTGACGATCTGGTAGACCAGGTTCGGCGCCGCCACCAGGACGGCGAGCGCCGCGCCCGCCCACAGGTACGGGTCGCGCAGCACCCGGCGCGGCCCCACCGCGAGCACGCCCGCCGCCAGACCGACCACCAGCAGCGCGATGAGGTGCTTGTTGTACGTCGCCGCGCCGAGCACCGCGCCGGCGGCGAGCCACCAGCGGCCCTCGCCGCGCAGCAGAGCTTTCAGAATGAACAGGATCGCCGCCGCCCACAGCGGCATGTCGGCGCTCAGCGTGAGCAGGCTGTGCCCGGCGATCAGGGTGAACGTCCCCAGGCCGAGGCCGACGGCGGCCAGCGTCTGGGCGCGTCGCCCGCCGCCGAGTTCGCGGGTGAGCAGCGCCGCGAGCGCCACCAGCGCCACGGCGGACAGCAGCGCGGGGATCCTGATCGCGGTCGGCGAGTCGCCGAAGACGGCGATGGCCGCCCTGGCCAGCAGCGGGGTGAGCGGTGGCTGGTCCACGTAGCCCCAGGCGGGGTCCTCGGCCAGCCAGCGGAAGTACAGCTCGTCGCGGTGGTATCCGTACAGGGGGCTGACCAGAAGCAGGACCGTGGAGATCACGGCGGCGACGGCGGCTACCGGCCGCCAGGCGAAGGCGGGCACGATCGCACAAGCTACGGATCTTCATGCCGGTTGTCCAGAGACGCACTGTTCGATCTGAACGCGGCGTGCCAGGATGAGGGCTCCGATCCGTCGGTTGGAACGGTCGACATCCGGAGAGTCCGATGCACAACGTGCGCGATCTCTTGAAGGACCCGGGCGCCAAGGAGCACGGCAAGCTGCGCGTGCTCCGTACCGTCATGGCGCGGCCGGGGCACCAGTCCGAGCTGGCCAAGCGGGCCGAGCTGTCCAACGCCACCGTCTCCGATGCCGTGCAGGCGCTGCGCAAGGCCGGGATCGTGACGGTGCTGCGCACGGGCAGGGAGTCGCTGGTCAGCCTGGCGCCGACCGAGGGGCTGGCCGTCGGCGTCGAGCTGGGCTACATCAAGTCGATCATCGTGGCGCGGCGCTTCCACCTCTCCCACGAACAGGCCCGTAGCGAGGTGCTGTCCGTCGGCGCGGTCGACGGGCCCGGCGTGTGGGTGCCCAGGATCGTGGAGCGGATCGTGGGCCTGGCCGGCGAGCAGCCCCTGGACATCGCCACCATCGGCCTCGGCGTCCCGCGCATGGTCGATCCGCGGACTCTCGCGCTGACCCCGCCCGTGCTGCCCCCGTGGCGGGAGGGCGACCATCCCGCGGCCGCGCTGGAGGCTGGCCTGCACGCGGCGCTCGCGGCGGGCGGGGCGCGGGCGCCGTTCCCCCGGGTGCTGCTGGACAACGACGCCAACCTGGGGGCGCTCGCCGAGAGCACCTACCGGCACGCGGGCGCCGAGATCGTGCTGTTCGTGAAGGCCTCGACCGGCATCGGGATGGGGCTGTTCATCGGGGGCAAACTGCTCAGGGGGCGCGCGGGGGTCGCGGGCGAGCTCGGCCACGTGGTGGTCGAACCCGGCGGCGCGTTCTGCCAGTGCGGCGGGCGGGGGTGCCTGGAGACGGTCATCGGCTCGGCTGCGCTGCTCGCGCAGGCGGAGGCCGGTTTCGCCGGGCAGGACAGGCCGCGCACGCTGGCGGAGCTGATCGAGGCCGCGCGCCGGGGCAACGCGGTGGGCCGGCGGGTGCTCAGCGAGGCCGGGCTGAACCTGGGCAGGGCGATGGGCAACCTCTGCAACCTGATCAACCCCGACGTGGTGGTGATCGGCGGGACCCTGGCCACCGCGGGCGAGCTGGTCCTGGAGGCGTGCCGGGAGGGGCTGCGCGGGTCGGCCATGGCGGCGGCCTGCCGCGACGGGTTCCAGTTCGTGGTGCACGGCCTCGAGCACGGGGTCGCGCACGGGGCGCTGCTGCTGGGGATCGCCGGGACCACCTACAAGGCCGGTTCTTCGAATTGAACGGTCATGTTCTTTCAGAATGAACGAATGCCCGGCCCGCGCGTATGGGCTGATGTGCGTATTTAACGGTGGCCAGATGATTTATGTGGCTTTCTGGTTCGTATAATCGCGGGGATATCGAGCTACGATTCTCGGGAAACGGGCGGAGCGGATGCGCTAGCGTACGGCCGGTCACCGTATTGGCGAGGGTGGAAGAGAGTGAGACCGATGGCGATCGATCGTTCGAGCCGAAATGACGACGGCCGGGCCGGGGTGCCGCTGCCGTACGAGCCGCCGGAGATTATCGAGCTGGGCAGGATTCGCGATCTGGTCAAGGGCAGTTCGTCGAGCGGGTCGGCCGACGCGAATTCGCAGTATTACTGGTAGGCGGGATTCCGGTGTCTTACTCCGCGGGATTCGTCGCGGTGCTGGGCGAGCCCCCGGCGGCGGTGCCGGGGACCGCGGTGTGGCCCGATCTTCCCGGCTTGCGCGTGTACGGCCCGTGGTTGCCCGGTGAGGTGGTCACCGCCGGGGGGCCACGGGGCCGCCTCCTCGTCCTCGGCCACCGCCTGCCCGCGCCCGAGACCGTCGTCCGCGACTTCGCCGCGGCGCTCGACGCGGACGACCTCGACCGGCTGACCCGCTGGAGCGGGGCGTACACGCTGGTCATCGCGCTGCCCGGCGAGCTCGTCGCCTACACCGACCTGGCCGGGCAGTTCCCGGTGCACTGCTCCACCTCCGGCGGGACCACCGTGCTGAGCGCCCACGCCGGTGTGGTCGCCCGCCTTCACCGGCGTCTTCCCGACCCGCTCACCGCGGCCGCCCGCATCGCCTGCCCCGACGTCCTGCCCCTGTGGTCGGAGCGGTCGGCCTACCGGGAGGTCAGGCGGATCGGCGGCGGCATGGCCGTGCGGATCGGGCCCGGCGGGCCGCGCGTGCGCGCCTACGAGCTCCCGGATCAGGTCCCGCGCCGGCGCGAAGCCTACGGACCGGCCGCGACGGCGCGTGTCCGGGCGGCCCTGCTCGACGCCGTGGACGCGCGGCGGGCGCGCGGCGACCGGCTAGGCGCCGACTTCAGCGGCGGGCTCGACTCCAGTTCGCTGGCCTTCCTGGCCGTGCGCGGCGAGGCCGCGCCGCCGCTGCACGCGGTCACCTACGCCCATCCCGAGGTGCCCGCCGCCGACCTGGCCGAGGCGACCGCCTTCGCGCGGCTCAGCCCCCGCATCCGCCAGGCCGTCGTGCGGGGGAGCGAGGAGACGCTGCCGTACCAGGACCTGGCCGCGGGGGAGTTCGGGTGCTCCGAGCCCGCGCCGACCCTGGTGTCCTGGCGCAGGGCGGCCCTGCGGTTCGCGCACGCGGCCGAGCAGGGGATCGCCGTCCACCTCACCGGCGAAGGCGGCGACGCCTTGTTCGGCGCGCCCCCCGTCCATCTCGCCGAGCTGGCCCGGCGCGGAGCCCTGACCCGGCTGGCCCGCCACTGCGCCGCGCACGCCCGAGCCCGCCACGAGTCGCCCGCCCGGCTCGCCGGACGAGCTGTGGGAACCGCCCTGACCCGCCCCGAGACCGCGCTGCGCCGTCTCGCCGCCACGTTGTCCGGGCCGGCGGATGGTCCGCCCACCTCGCGCTGGCGGGCCGTCCGGTCGAGCCCCGGGGGGCTGGGGTGGGCCGACGCGGTGAGCTGGTGGCCGGTGTGGCCGGAGGCGGTGGGGTGGCTGCGGCCCGAGGCCAGGGCGGGGCTCGCCGCGGCGGTCGCCGAGCCGTCGGTCGCCCATGCCGTGCCCGGCGGGTTCGGCGCTTTCGACCTGGCGACGCTGGCCGAGCTGCGCGCCTCGGCCGACACGCAGTGCTTCATGCGCGAACTGGGGCAGCGGTACGGCGTGGCCGTACACGCGCCCTATCTCGACAACGAGGTGGTGCGCGCCTGCCTGGCCGCTCCCGTGTTCGACCGGGTTGAGGCGGGTGTGCCCAAGCCGCTGCTGTCGTCCGCGCTGCGCGGCCTGGTGCCGGGGCGGGTGCTGGAGCGGCGCGGCAAGGGCGACTACATCGGCGAGGACTACCGCGGCGCCCGCCGGGCGGCGGCGGAACTCGGCGCGCTGTTCACCGGCAGCAGGCTCGCGGCGGCCGGGGTCGTCGACGACGCGGCGGTACGGCGCTCGCTGACCCGCCTGACCGCGGGAGTGGCGATCCCCATGGGCCCCTTCAACCGGCTCGTGGCGACCGAGGTCTGGCTCAGGAAGGTCGCGCGATGAAGATCCGCATCCCCGCTCAGGTCCACTACGAGGAGCAGGAGCACGGCGGTCTGGTGGTGATGGATCGCCGGACCGGCCTGATCCACGGGTTCAGCGCGACCGCGCGGCTGATGTGGCGCGAGTGGGAGGCGGGCGGCGGTCTGGAGGAGGCCGTCGGCGAGGTGGCCGCCCGCCACCCCGAGGTGGCGCACGACCGCATCAGAGCCGACGCCGAACGCTTCCTGCACGACCTGCTGCGCCGAGGACTCGTCGAACCCGGCACCGGCCTCGACGAGACGGTTTCCAAGAGTGCCGGACGGCCGCTGGAAGGCGAGGCGTCGGGGATGGCCGGGCGGGCGGCGCTCAAGAACGCGGCGGCCGGGTGGGCGCTCCAGAGCGCCGCGTTCGTCGTCCTCGTGGTCGCCTTGGCACTCGTGAGACTGCCGTTCAGAGTGCCTTACGCCGTGGTCACGGCGCTGCACGGACGCTGGTGCGCGGCCGAGCCGGACGAGGCGGAGGCGCGACGGATCGTGGCGGCGGCGGAGACGGCCGCCCGGTGGTGGCCGGGGCGGGCGGCGTGCCTGGAGGAGTCGCTCGCCGCCGTCCTGCTGGCCGCCTGCGTACGGCGGCGGCTCACCTGGTGCCTGGGCGCGCGGACCGATCCCTACCGATTTCACGCCTGGGTCGAGACGGGCGGCCGACCTGTCGTGCCGCCCGGCGCTCCGGGATTCCAGCGAATCCTGTCAGCCTGAAAGTATCGGCGGGTAGCACGCCTGCCATTCACGTCAATTCGACGAATCGGCGGGCGAGTTGTTCCGACTGAAAGATCTGGTCGATTATCAAGGCGTTCAGCGGCCATTTCGCATCGTTGTTCACACCTATTACCTGTGCCTATTCTTGGTGACGTAATCCGACCCATTCGCAAGGAGGAGGGCGTCGTGGGTAGGTTCAAGTTCAAGTTCGAGATGAACTCGCCGCCGAGCTGGTTCTGGCTGGCCGCGGTCATCGTCGTGGCGATTCTGGTCAAGGAGAACGGCGAGGTGCTGATCCGCTGGATCTGACGGGCGACAGGGCCACTCACCCGAGTGAGTGGCCTTTTCTGCGCGCCGGAGAGCCGGGTCAGGAGACCTCGACGCGGAGCGCGTCCACGGCGGTTCGGGCGTGCGCCAGGCCGGCCTCGTCGTCGGCGGTGAGCAGGATGTAGCCGAGCTTCGCCCCCGCCTGGTCGTATGGGCCGACGAGGTCGCCGGGCCGTACCGCCAGCACGACCTCCGCCGCAGGCAGCCGGTCGAGTCCGTGCACGGCGACCAGCCGCCCGGAGCGGGGGGCGGCCAGTATGTGGCAGGCGCCCCAGCGGCGGGCGCGGGGCACCAGGTCGACCGGGTCGTCGAGGGCAGCGCGTACGCAGATCTCCAGCGCGTCCAGGCCGTGGGTGAGGCCGAGCAGCTCGCCGAGCCCGTTGCCGCCCAGCCTGGCGCCCATCTCGATCAGCACCACCTCGCCGCCCTCCGTCACCACCGCGTCGGCGGTCAGCGACCCCCAGCGGTAGCCGAGCTCGGCGCAGATCTTGTCGAGTACGGCCCGCACGGGCTCGCCCGACCCCGGCGCCATCTCCTGCGCGAGCGTGATGAAGCGCGGCGGCGGCGTCATGGTCCTGCGCCCGATCCCGAGCAGCGCCACCCGGCCCTCCTGCACCACGGCCTCGATCGACACGTGCGCGCCCGGCACGTACTCCTCGGCGATGACCGGGCCGTACGCGGCGGCGACGGCCACGGCGGCGGGCAGCTCGGCGGGCTCCGCGCAGGGTGTGACACCGCGGCTGCCGTTCTGGCCCGTCGGCTTGACGATGATCGGGAAGCGCAGCGCCCGCGCCCCGGCCAGCACCGCGCCGGGCGGCCCCGACACATGCCGCGGACCCGGCAGGCCCAGGTCGTCGCAGAGATGCCGAAAGAAGGCCTTGTCCACCGACGCGCGCACCGCCGTCTCCGACAGCCCGTACGGCAGGCCGAGCCGCCTGGCCAGCGCGAGCTGCGCGGGCAGGTTCACGTCACTGGCGGGCGACAGCACCGCCGCGACGTTCCGCCGCCCGTGCAGCGCGGCGGCGACGGCGTCCACGTCGCGGGTGCTCAGCGGGAGGAACTCGTCGGCCTCGGCGGCGGCGGGCGCGTCCCGCCTGACGTCCACGCAGATCGTCCGCACGCCGAGCCGCCGGGCCGCGCGCACCGTGGTGAGGGCGCCGTCCGCGCCGCCCAGCAGAATCAGTTCCCGCACAGCAGTTCCTCAGCGTCGACGGGCAGGTTCGCCACCCTGATCACGTACGGCGGAGGCCGGGGCTGGTCGCGCGCCACCTGGATCACGTACCGGCCGACGACGGCCAGCGCCACCAGCCCGAGCGCGAGCGGATAACGCACGTCCACCCCGGGCACCAGGCACAACAGCGCGCCCACCAGGCATCCGGCCACGGCGAACGCCATCGGCCGGTGCGAGAAGCCGAAGAACAGCCCGGCCACGTGCACGGCCAGCCCGCGAACGCTCACCTTGGACCGCCCGCGCGCCCTGGCCCGGTGCTCGACCGGCACCGTCGTCCAGGCGCTGGTCAGCCTGGGCAGGGTGGCCAGGAAGTACGGCGTGCCGAGCCGCAGGTCCACGATCCGCCGCGCGAGCGCCGCCCGCACCAGCCGGAACGTGGTGCCGCCCGGCGGCAGCTCGATGCCCAGCAGGCGGCGCGCGACGAACTGGTAGGCGGTGGTGGCCAGCCGGCGCAGCGGCGGGTCGCGGCGCTCGGCCCGGACGCCGAAGACCGCGTCGAAGCCGCCGAGCTCGGCCTCGTGCAGCAGCCGCCTGCCCTCGGCGGGCGGGAACTGCAGGTCGGCGTCCAGATGCAGGATCCACTCCTTGCGCGCGTAGCGGTACCCGGCGGCGAAGGCCGCCTCGATGCCGAAGTTGCGGGTGAAGGAGATGTAGGCGACCCGGGGGTCCTCGGCCGCGAGGTCGCGGATCAGCGCCAGCGTCGCGTCGGTGCTGCCGTCGTCGACGAACAGCACCTCCAGGTCGTGGCCGCCCAGCTCGGCGACGATCTCCCGGTAGGCGGGCACGACGTTGTCGGCCTCGTTGAGGCAGAGCACGACCACGCTGAGCCCGCTCATCGGCGCAGCACCCGCATCGCGGTGTTCATCGCCTGCCGTACCGCCTGGTCCATGTCGATGTAGGCGTAGGTGGCCAGTCGGCCGCAGGTGTGGCGGGGCGGTCCCGGCAGTGCGGCCAGCGCGTTCTGGTAGCGGCGTTGCAGGCGCCGGTTCTCGCCCGCGACGTCGTCCACGGGGTAGTGCCGGGCCGGTGAGCCCGGCCGTTCGTAGGCGACCACGGTGCCTGGTCCCTCCTGACCGCTCATCCACTTGGTCTCGATGGCGCGCGTGTACGGCTGGTCGAGGCTCGGATGGTTGACCACGGCGCACGGCAGCAGCCGCTCCACGCCGGGCAGGTAGTGCAGGGTCTGGCCGACGCCGCGCCACGGCAGCCGCCCCAGGTCCTCGCCGAAGAACTCGTCGAGCGCGCAGGTCAGCACGATCGCCGAAGCGCCGTCGGTCAGGGAGTCCCAGTCGGCGACGGTCACCGGCTGCCCCATCACCACCTCGGCGGGCCGTAGCAGCTCGTCGACCAGCCGGGTGTACCCGCCTTCGGGCCATCCCTGGAAGGGGTCGCGGAACAGGTGACGGTAGCCGTCGTCGCGCAGCTCGATCCGCTTGGGCGCCCACACCGCGGCCAGCTCGCGCGGGTCCCGGCCCCACTGCTTCCTGGTGTAGCCCTCGACGAACTCCCGGTAGAGCGTCTCGCCCATGAGGTCGACACACCAGGTCTCGAAGTTGTCCGGGCGCGGCCGGGCGGGACGGGCGGCCAGCTCGCGCTCGATCACCGGCCACTCGGGGAGCGCGGCCAGCTCGCCGAGCTGCGGCGGCCAGCTCAGCGTGGTCCCGAACACCTGGGTGCGCACCAGATGCCGGTACGGCCGCATGGTGACGAACCGGTTGACCAGCTTCCACACCTCGGCGTCCCTGGTGTGGAAGATGTGCGCGCCGTGCGGCTCGTACAGCACGCCGGCGGCCTCGGCGGTGCGGAGCTGGCCGCCCCACACCGGGGCGGCCTCGAACACCTGCACCGCCAGGCCCGCCTCGTGCAGCAGGCGCGCCGTCACCGCGCCCGCCAGGCCGCCGCCGATGATCCGAACCGTCTGCACCCTGGCGCGACCCCCGTCTCAGCTCTGTGGTGGGGTGCGCCGCCGTACCGGGACGGACAGGGCCAGGGCGGCGAGCACCAGGTGGATCCCGATGAACACGTACGCCTCGGTCGCCGAGGGCGGGTGGCCCAGGAAGACCGTCATGTGCGAGGCCCAGCGCCACACCTCGGGGATGTCCTGGCCGTTGACGACCAGGACGGCGAGGTCCTCGATGCCGGACAACTGCAGCAGCATGAGCACGGCCGACAGCCGCAGCGTCAGCTCCCGCGACCCCCCGCCCAGCCGGAAGGCGAGCAGCAGCCCGAGGATCATGAACGGCACCATGAGCAGGAACAGGTAGTAGATCTCGTCGAACATCCCCGCCTTGCCCGCCTCCATCCGCACGGCGGCGTAGAAGATCTTCGGCGTGAACCAGCAGAAGAAGACCAGGAACACCCCGATGATCCCGATCGCCCCGAGCTTGAGGCGCTTCGCCCACGCCACGTCGAGGTAGGCGATGGCGACACTGGCGCTGACGTACGGCGTGAGCTTGCCCAGCAGCGTCCACACCGAGGTGAGGGTCCGCTCGTGCGGCAGCAGCAGCGCCACGGCGAGGGTGAGCACCGCGGTGACGGCGCCCGCGATCAGCGTGACACGGTTGGCCGGCCAGAACGGCGCGAGTTCTGCTGGCGTGGTGGGTGGCGACTCGCGTTCCGAACGCAACATCCGGCTCCCTCGGCGAACTGACCCCGTTGGCCGTCACTATGACATGATTTCTACGGATTTACAGGTCCTTGTCATGGGGGCATATGTGACAAATTCTCGGCATTTGGCTGGCGCTTGTGTGCAGTGCGGGCGTGAGGATGGAATTCAGCCTCTTCCGCGCCGTCGCCGCTCCTGGTGCCGCCGTTGCGGCGCCGTAGCCGCTCCCGTTGCCGCTGGTCCTGTCCGTGATGAACTGCTCGATTTCATGCCCGAGGAGATGGTGCGCTGGTTACGGGCCACCGCCAAGGGGTCATTTAAGCTGGATAAATCCAATTACTATGGCTTTTACTCTCGTTACGACCATCGGTATGAAACGGGATTACCGGCCATGTCGCGGGTGGTCGGGCTGCTGCAGCGCCGGTGCTACGACCGGGCGCGGGTGGTGGAGGAGCTGGGCGGAGCCGCCGAACGGGTCGCGTACGCCCGCCGATGGCTCGCCGGGCCGGGCAGGGACTGGGCCTGGATCGTGGTGGGGGTGCCGGAGAACGGCCCGCCCGACGTGCCCGCCGACGCGGTCGAATCGGCCATCGACCGGCTGCGCACCGAGGGCACCTGGCCCCCCGAGGACGCCCGAGCCCTGGTCACCGCCTTGTTCGGCATCGAGGGCGGCGGGCCCGGACCACGCCACCTGCTGGAAACCTTCCCCGCCGACCAACTCGCCACGGCCCTGCGCGCCTACCTGACCGACGGCACCCGCCCGCTGCGCACCCTGGTGCTGAACGCGCTGGAGGAGGACGGGTGAGCCTGCGGGTGGAACTGGCCGACCCGTTGTCCGAAGGGCCGCCCGACGGCTGGGACCGGTTCGTCACCGACGCGGGCTGGGGCGGGCTGTGGCGCTTCGACGTGCTGCGAAGCCTCGCCGGGGCCGCCCAGGCGCCGACACTGCTGGCCCTGGTCGCCGACGCGTCGGGGCACCCGTGGGCCGCCTTCCACGCCCGCCACCTCGGCCTGCCGGGCAGCCCCCTGACGTTCGCCGCGCCCGGCAGGTGGCCGTGGACGGGGCTGGTCGAGTGCCGGCACCAGCCGAGCGCGTCACTGCCGGGCCACGTCTTCGCCGCCGGCCTGGACGAGCGCGGCCGGGCCGAGGCGTCCGCCGCCTTCGCCGCCGCGCTGCGCCGCAGGCTCCGCGCCCGGTACACCGCCCTCGTCCACCGCACGCTGACCGCGTCCGACCTGCGCTCCATCCGCGGCCCGCTGACCCTGAAGGTCAAACCGCACCTGGCCATCGAGATCGCCTGGCCCGACTTCGACGGCTACCTGGCGTCGCTGCCCGGCGACCGGCGCAGGGAGATGCGCAGATCGCGGCGGGCGATCGACGAGGACGTCACCGTGAGCTGGGAACCGGGCGTCGACCCGCGCGACGCGGCCCGCCTGGCCGAGACCGTCCGCCGGCGGCACCGCTCCCGCCGCCACATCGCCCCACCTGTGCCCGAGCGCTACTTCGCCCTGCTCGGCCAGGCCCCCGAGGTGCACTTCCTCACCTACCGCGACCACCGCGCCGCGCTGCTCGGCTTCGTGGCCGTCCACGACACCGGAACCCGCCTGATCAGCCTGCTCTGGGGCGCCCCCGACCACACCGAGGGCGGCAGACCCGGCCTGTACTTCGACCTCTACCCCCGCCTCGTCGAACGCGCGATCCAGCTCGGGCGCACCACCCTCGACCTGGGCAAGGGCCTCCCCGAGGTCAAGACCCGCTACGGCGCCACCCCACACGCCCGCCACATCGTGGTGGTCGCCCGGTGAACCCGCCTGGAGCCCGGCTGCTGATCTTCCTGGTCGCCGGCCGCAGCATGTTCAGACTCGTCATGTACGGCTCCGCCGCGCTCCTCCTCCCGGTCTGGGGCACCGGCGCCTACGGCGGGTACGCGGCCGCGGCCGGCGCCTTCTTCTGGCTGACCGCGCTCACCTCCACCGGCCCGGAGAAGGCCGCGCTGAACCTGCTGGCCAGAGCCCGCAGAACGCACCGGCCCCTGCTCGGCGCGGTCCTGGCCTTCGCCTGCGGGATGTCCCTGCCCCCGGCCGCCGCGTTCACCGTCGCCGCCGTGGTCGCCCGCCCCGCCACACCGACCCTGTACCTCGGCCTGGCCGCCGTCGCTGTCGCGCTCGGCGCCAACGCGCTGCTGGTGGGCCTGCTCAGGGTCACCGGGCGTCCCAAGGGTGACGCGGTCAACTATGTGCTGCTGGCCGTGGCGTACGGGCTGGTGACCGTGACCACCGTCGTGGGCGGGCTGTCGCCCCTGGCGTACGTCACCGGGCAGCTTGTCGCGCTGACCGTCGCCAACCTGGTGCTCGTCGCCGTGCTCGGGGTTCCGGGGGTGCGGGCCAGGCCGGGGCTGCTACGGCTGCTGGCGGGCACCGCGCTGCTGATGGGCGCCTCCGAGCTGGGCGTGCACGCGGCGATGAGCGCGCTGTTCGTCGAGCTGACGCTGACCGGCTGGCCGCCGGTGCACGCCGCCGCGCTGTACCTCGCCGACATCGGCTGGTCGGCCGGGGTCACCCTGATGTTCTACGCCTTCCGGATCTTCCAGCCGGGCACCGCGCTGCGGCTGGCCGCCGGGGGCGCGCCCGCCGCGCTGCGCCGCGCGCACGGGCTGGCCGGATGGGCGGCGGGCTGGAGCGCCTGCTGGACGGCGGGCTGGGGCCTGGCGCTGCCCACCCTGGACGGGTACGGCCTGCCGCCGCTGCTGGCGGCCATGCTGGTGACCAAGGCCCCCGGCTTCCTGCTGCTCAACCTGGCCGTCTTCACCATGGAGAACGCCGACGCCAGGTCGCTGCGGGTGGCCGCGCTGGGCTCGCTGCTCGGCATGGCGGCCGTGGTCCTGCTGGGCGCGCTGCTCGTCCCCGCGCTGGGCGCGCCGGGGGCGATCTGCGCGGCCGGGGCGATGGAGGCGATCCAGGCGGCCACGATTCTGCGAGGCCGCCGCTCTTCCCCGCCCGTAGATCGCTAGGTACGTTTCTGGATATCAGGTGACACCGGAGGAACCACATGTTCGTCCTCGGGCTCAACCAGCACCACGATTCGGCCGCGGCGCTCCTGTACGAGGGGCAGATCGTCGCCTTCGCCGAAGAGGAACGGTTCACCCGGATCAAGCACGACGGCGCCTTCCCCGTCGAAGCGATCCGCTACTGCCTGCGCGAGGCGGGCATCACGCTCGGCGACCTCGACCACGTCGCCTACTTCTGGCAGGGCCGCCGCGAGATCGCCTTCGCCGCCCGCCACTTCCTGCGCCACTTCCCCGCCTCCCTCGACGCGCTCCGCGCCGAACGCGACGAGCTCGCGCCCAAGGCCACCAGCCTGCTCGGCACCCTGCGCAACTCCTTCACCCTCGGCAAGGACCTCAGAACCCGCCTCGGCCACGCCGGCCCCACCCACTACCGCGTCCACCTCGTCGACCACCACCCCGCCCACGCCGCCAGCGCCTACTACCTGTCCGGCTTCGACAGCTCCGCCATCCTCACCTGGGACGGCCTCGGCAGCGACGGCACCTCCACCTACCTCGCCACCGGCGACGGCGACCGCATCGACGACCTGCGCCGCGTCAAGTTCCCGCACTCCCTGGGCGCGCTGTACGCCAGCGTCACCACTCACCTCGGCTTCAAACCGAACCGCGACGAGGGCAAGGTCATGGGCCTGGCCGCGTACGGCACGCCCGTCCACGTCGAGGCGTTCAAGTCGCTGGTCAGGCTCGGCGACGAGGGCCGCTACCGGCTCGACCTGAGCTGGTTCCGGCACCACACCGCGGCCAGGTTCCAGATGTCGCCGAAGTTCACCGAGGCGTTCGGACCGCCGCGCCCGCCCGCGTACGGGATGGTCGAGCAGCACTACGCCGACCTCGCCTACGCGCTGCAGCACACGCTGGAGGAGGCGTGCCTGCACGTGGCGCGATACTTGCAGCGGCGCACCGGGCGGACCCGGCTGTGCACGGCCGGGGGAGTGGCGCTGAACAGCGTCATGAACGGCCGGATCCTGGCCGAGACCGGCTTCGAGGAGTTCTTCGCCCAGCCCGCCGCCTCCGACGACGGCTCCGCGCTCGGCGCCGCCCTGGTGGTCAGCACCCGGCTGCTGGGGCGGCGGACGCCGGGGCCGTACATCTACCTCGGCCCGGCCTTCGGCGAGCAGGAGATGGAGCGGGCGCTGGCCGCGGCGGGGCTGACCTACCGCAAGGAGGCCGACATCGCCGCCACCGCCGCCAAGGCGCTGGCCGACGGCAAGGTCATGGGCTGGTTCCAGGGGCGGATGGAGTGCGGGCCGAGGGCGCTGGGCAACCGGTCGATCCTGGCCGACCCGCGCAGCCCGTACACCAAGGACCGGCTCAACGAGAAGGTCAAGCACCGCGAGCCGTTCCGGCCGTTCGCGCCCGCTTGCCTGGCCGAGCGGGCCGCCGACTACTTCGTCGGCGCCCACCCCTCGCCGGTGATGCTGCTGGTCTCCGACGTGCTGGAACACCGCAGGGCGGAGGTCCCGGCGATCACGCACGCCGACGGCACGGCCCGGGTACAGACGGTGGCGCGGGACGACAACCCCGCCTACTACGACCTGATCGCCAGGTTCGCCGAACTCACCGGCGTGCCCATGGTCGTCAACACCTCCTTCAACGACAACGACGAACCGATCGTGTGCACGCCCGAGGACGCGGTGCGCTGCTACCTGAAGACCGACATCGACGCGCTCGCCCTCGGCCCCTACTGGACGGAGAAGGCCTGACCCGGGACGGCGGGGCGGCCGTGCGCCGCGCACACCACCATCGTGGGCAGCCCGGCCAGCACGTCGACGAGCGTCGGCCTGCGCCGGTCGAGCGCGGTGAGCGACACCCCGCCGGGGGTACGGCGGGCGTGGAAACGCCGCCAGTTCAGGTGGTAGGCGGCGCACTCCTCCCGCCAGGTGCCGAGGTAGCCGAGCCACCGGTCGTACAGCAGCAGGCCGCCCGCGCCCCCCGACCTGGTCACCCGCGTCACGGGCACGCCGAGCTCCGGTTCGAGCCGGTCCAGTTCGGCCGCGCCGCCCACCAGCAGAGCACCGCCCGCCGCCGAGGCCAGCTCGGCGGGCGCCTGGAGCAGGCCTGGCCGCCGGGCGGGGCCGCCGGTGTCGGCGTCCGGCGCGAGCACGGTGGCGTAAGGGGCCGGTCCCACGCGGCGCCAGTCGACCAGTGCCTCGCGCACCTCCAGCACCGGCAGGCCGCGCCGGAGCAGCCCGGCGGAGACCAGCGCGTCCCTGAGTGGTCCCGGGTCGCCGATCCAGAGGCTGGGCTCCCGCTCGGGACGCCACGGCCTGGCCAGCGGGCACAGCCGATAGAGCTCGGGCAGCAGCTCGGCGATCGGCGTCGGCCGTACCCCGTGCTCGCGGTAGTAGGGCACCTCGGTCAGGGCCCGGCGACGGCGTCGCCGATAGGCGGTCTCCCACGCGCGCGGCCGGAACCCGATCACTCGGTGATCCTAACGCGGGCCACCTAGAGTGGCTGCCGTGAGAGTCACGTTGCCCGGCCTGCAGGCCGTCGACCACGAGTTCACCGTTCCGCTCGACCACGCCGACCCGGGCGGCGCCACGATCACCGTGTTCGCCCGCGAGGTGAGCGACCCGGCCAGGCACGACCTGCCGTGGGCGGTCTACCTGCAGGGCGGGCCGGGCGGCAAGTCGCCCAGGCCGACCGGCCCCGCGCACTTCGCGCACGTGCTCAAGACCCACCGCCTGCTGCTGCTCGACCAGCGCGGCACCGGCCGCAGCTCGCCGGTCACGGCTGCCACGCTCACCGGCGGCGACGCCGAGATCGCCGCCCATCTGCGGCACTTCCGCGCCGACGCCATCGTGGCCGACTGCGAGCACATCAGGAAGGCGCTCGGCGTCGAGAGATGGGAGACGTGGGGGCAGAGCTACGGGGGCTTCGTCACGCTGACCTACCTGTCGCGGGCGCCCGAAGGGCTCGCGGCCTGCCATGTCACCGGCGGCCTGGCCGGGCTGGAGGCGAGCGCCGACGACGTCTACGCCCGGCTGTACCCGAGGGTCCGCGACAAGCTCAGGAACTTCTACGCCCGCTACCCCGACGACGCCCGCAAGGTGCACCGGATCGCCGAGCACCTGGCCGCGACCGAGGTCCTGCTGCCCGACGGCGACCCGCTCACCGTGCGCCGGTTCAAGACCCTCGGCATGAGCCTCGGCCTGGGCGACGGCTTCGAGCGCCTGCACTGGCTGCTGGACGAGGCCTGGACCGGCGGGCGGCTGGCCGACGCGTTCCTCTACGACGTGATGAACGCCACCGGCTTCGTCGGCAACCCGCTCTACGCAGTCCTGCACGAGTCCATCTACGCCCAGGGCGCGGCGACGAACTGGGCGGCCGAACGCCTGCTGCCCGACGACTTCCACGAGCCCGAGATGCTCACCGGCGAGATGATCTACCCCTGGATGTTCGACGAGATCCGAGCCCTGCGCCCGTTCAAGGGCGCCGCCCGGCTCCTGGCCGCCGACCCCTCCTGGCCCGACCTCTACGACCCGGTACGGCTGGCCGCCAACGAGGTGCCGGTCGCGGCGGCCGTCTACCACGACGACATGTACGTCGACGCGGGCCTGTCGCTGGAGACCGCCGACCGGGTGCCGAACACCCGCGTCTGGATCACCAACGAGTTCGAGCACGACGGCCTGCGCATGGCCGGCGAGCGCGTCGCCTCCCGGCTCATGGACATGGTCGCGGGCCGGGTGCTGTGACCGCCTAGGAGACGGTCTCGCGCAGCGGGAGCCGTACCTCGAACCAGGTGTCGCCGGGCGCCGAGCGGACCCGCAGCTCGCCGCCGTGGCGTCCGGCCACGATGCGGTAGGAGATGTCCAGGCCCAGCCCGGTGCCCTTGCCCACGGACTTGGTGGTGAAGAACGGCTCGAAGATCCGCTCCTTGATCCCGTCGGGCACGCCGGGGCCGGTGTCGCCGATCTCGACGATCGCCTCGTCCTCGTCGTGCGCGGTGCGGACGGTGAGCGTGCCCTCCTCACCCATGGCGTCGAGCGCGTTGTGGATGAGGTTCGTCCACACCTGGTTGAGCTCGCCGCCGTAGGCGGGGATCCGCGGCATCGTGCGGTCGAAGTCGGTGACCACGGTGATCCCCGGCGAGATCTTGCCGCGGAAGATCGCCAGCGTGCTCTCCAGCAGCTCGTGCAGGTCGCACACCTGGAAGGGCGCCCGGTCCATCTGGGAGTACTGCTTGGCCGAGGCGAGCAGCGAGGTGATCCGCTCGGTCGCCTCGGTCACCTCGCCGAGCATCTGGGAGATCTCGGTCGCCTCGGCCAGCCAGCGCAGCGCCGCGGGCGCGTGCTCGTCGCCCACCTTGGCCCGCACCTTCTCCAGCCCCTTGGTGTCGAACCCGGCGCTGACCAGGGACGGCGCCAGCTCCCAGGCGTCCTCGACGCCGAGCTCCTGCAGCGCGTCGCCCAGCTCGTCCTCGGCGTCGGAGATCTGCATCGGGGTGCGCGGCGGCAGCGTGCCGACCGAGGCCGCGCAGCTCTCCTGCATCTCCACCAGGTGGCGCAGCCGCTCGGGCGCGATCCCCGCCTCCGCCAGCTCGGCGAGCTGCCGCCGGGAGGCGCCCATCAGGTGGCGCAGCTCGCTGACCGCGCGCACGGCCGCCGCCGCCGGGTTGTTGAGCTCGTGGGTGAGACCCGCGGTGATCGTGCCCAGCGCGGTCAGCCGCTGCCGCCTGTCGATGATCTCCCGCTGCGCCCGGCCGCCGAAGGTCAGCCCTTCGAGCAGGTGGATGGCCATCGGGAACCACTCGGTCACGATGTAGGCGAACTTGGCGGCGGGCAGCACGAACATGCGGGTGGGCGCGGTGGCCCGCAGCGAGTGCGTGTACGTCCGGGGGGCGCGCTCGCCCAGGTAGGCGCCGATCGCGCCGCCGTACACGCCGGGCTGGGAGGTGCGGCTCATCGAGACGGCGCCCGCGCTGGTGTCGGTGGTCATCATCACCTCGCCCTCGATCAGGACGACGAAGCAGTCCGCCGCCTCGCCCTGGCGGACGATGAACTCGTCCTGCTCGAAGGTGCTCACCTTGCCGCGTGAGGCCAGCATGGTGAGCTGCTCGTCGGTCAGCCGCTCGAACAGGAAGAGCTTGCGCAGCTCGTCGATGTCGATCATTGCTTCTCCAGATACCGGTGCACCATGGACACGGCCATCGCCCCCTCGCCGACCGCGGACGCCACCCGCTTGATCGAGTCGGCCCGCACGTCACCCGCGGCGAACACCCCGGGCACGTTCGTCTCCAGGAAGTACGGCTCCCGCCGCAGCGGCCAGTTACGCGGACGCTGCCCCCCGATCACCAGATCGGGCCCGGTCAGCACGAACCCCTTGCCGTCCCGCTCGACCGTCTCACCCAGCCACGAGGTGTACGGCTCGGCGCCGATGAAGACGAACAGCCACTGCGCGTCGACCGTCCGCTCCTCCCCCCTGGTGGACAGCGTCAGCCGCTCCAGGTGCCCCTCGCCCTGCCCGCCGGCGACCACGGTCTCGACGTGCACCTCGATGTTGGGAGTGGCGGCGATCTGCTCGATGAGGTAGTGGGACATGGACTTCTCCAACCCGTCACCCCTCACCAACAAGTGGACCTTGCTCGCGAATCCCGCCAGGTAGACGGCCGCCTGCCCGGCCGAGTTGGCCGCGCCGACGATGTACACCTCGCAGTCCCGGCAGGAGGGGGCCTCGGTGAGCGCGGCGCCGTAGAAGACGCCCCTGCCGACCAGGTCCTCCAGGCCGGGGGCGTCCAGCCTGCGGTAGGTGACGCCGGTGGCCAGGATCACCGCGTGCGCGGCGATCTCCCCGCCGTCCTTGAACCCGACCACCCTGGCCTGGCCCTTCGGCTCCAGATGGGTCACCTTGCGGGCGGTGAGCAGCTCGGCGCCGAACTTCAGCGCCTGCCGCCTGGCCCGGTCGGCGAGCTGGCCGCCGGAGACGCCGTCGGGGAAGCCGAGGTAGTTCTCGATCCTGGAGCTCTGCCCCGCCTGCCCGCCGGAGGCGTGCGCCTCGACCAGCACGGTGTTCAGTCCCTCGGAGGCGCCGTAGACGGCGGCGCCGAGGCCCGCGGGCCCGCCGCCGACCACGATCAGGTCGTAGAAGTCGGTCGAGGGCGTCGTGGACAGGCCCACCGCGGTGGCCAGCGTCGACTGGTCGGGCGCCTGCAGCGAGACGCCCTCGGCGGTCACCACCAGCGGCAGGTGGCAGTCGTCGCCCACGGCGCTGACGAGCTGGGCGCCCTCGGGGTCCTCGGCGAGCATCCACTGGTAGGGCACGTGGTTGCGGGCCAGGAAGTCGCGCACCTGGTAGGACTTGGCCGACCAGCGGTCGCCGACCACCTGCAGCTCGGCGCGTTCCCGCCGGTCGGTGCGCTGCCAGGCGTCGAGCTGGCCGTCGATGACCGGGTAGAACTTCTCCTCCGGCGGGTCCCACGGCTTGAGCAGGTAGTGGTCGAGGTCGACCACGTTGATCGCCTGGATCGCCGCCTCGGTGTCGGCGTAGGCGGTCAGCAGCACTCGCCTGGCGAACGGGTACAGGTCCATCGCGGCTTCGAGGAACTGCACGCCGTTCATCTGCGGCATCCGGTAGTCGGCCAGGATCGCGGCCACGTCGTCGCCGCGCAGCCGCATCTCGCGCACCGCCTCCATGCCCTGCCCGGCCGTCTCGGCGCGCACGATGCGGTACTGCTGGCCGTACTTGCGCCTGAGGTCGCGGGCGACCGCCCGCGAGACGCCCGGGTCGTCGTCGACCGTCACGATGACCGGCTTGTCCATGCCCCCGCCTTCCGCGTGTCCTTAACGGAAGGATGTCATGTTCGGCGGGGATCTACGCGATCCGCCCTGTCCCTCCGAGGAAGCCCGGCTTGGTGAAGTCCACCTCGGTTTCGTACGCCCAGTCCGGGTCGGGACGCCAGGCCGAGACCGGAACCACGCCCGGGTCGAGCAGCTCGGTGCCCTCGAAGAGGACGGCCAGGCGGTGCTGGTCGCGGTTGGTGATCGAGCCCGACGTGGTCCTGGAGTAGACCTGACCGGCCTCGGCGGCTTTGGCCGCGTCGACCGTGCCCTCGTGCACGTGCGAGATCGCCAGGTGGCTGCCGGGGACCAGCGGCTCACGCAGGGCCGCGACGATCGAGGCGACCTCGTCGTCGTCGGGGACGAAGTGCAGGATGGCGAGCAGCAGGACCCCCACCGGCTCGTCGAGGTCGAGGTGCGCCGCGGCCGCGCCGAGGACCGCCTTGGGGTCGCGCAGGTCGCCGTCGATCACCGTCGTGCACGGGTCGCCGGTGAGCAGCGCGCGGGCGTGCACGAGGACGATCGGGTCGTTGTCCACATAGACCACCCTGGCGTCCGGCGCCACCCGCTGAGCGACCTGGTGGACGTTGTCCCGCGTCGGCAGGCCGGTGCCGATGTCGAGGAACTGCCGGACACCCTGCTCGGCCATGTGCCGTACGGCCCGCCCCAGGAAGGCCCGGTTCTGCCGGGCCATCTCCCTGACGTCGTTGCCGGTCTCCCGGCCGAGGGCGATGATCCGCTCCGCGGCCGCCCGGTCGGCGGCGAAATGGTCCTTGCCGCCTAAGTAGTAGTCGTACATCCGGGCCACGCTCGGCACGGTGGGGTCCACGCCCGATGGCGCGCGCTCTGCCTCGCTCATGATCAGACGATAGCCCCGCGGTTCAGGCGATGACCCGGCTTTCGCCGCCGTCCACGAGTAGCGACACGCCGTTCACGAAGGAGGCGCGCTCGCTGGCCAGGAACGCCACCACGTCGCCGACCTCCTCGGGCCGCCCGACCCGGCCCACGGGCACGGAGCCGCCTGTCGTCTCCAGGCCGCCGGCGCCGCCCGCGAGCTCGCGCAGCCGGTCGGTGTCGATCGGCCCCGGCAGCACGTTGTTGACCAGCACGCCGTCGCGCCCCACCTCCCGGGCGAGGGTGCGCACCACACCGGCCACGGCGGTCCTGGTCGCGTTGGACAGCGCCAGCCCGTCCAGCACCTCCCGCACGGACCTGCTGGTGATGGTGACGATGCGGCCCCAGCCACGCTCGCGCATGTCGGGCAGCACCGCGTGCATCAGCCGTACGGTGCCGAGCAGGTTGCGCTGGATCGCGACGTCCCACTCGGCCAGGCCGACCTCGACGAACTTCCCGGCGGGCGGGCCGCCCGCGTTGGCCACCAGGATGTCGACCGGCCCGAGCACCTCGCGCGTCTCGGCCACCACCCGCAGGGCGGCGGCCGGGTCCTCCACGTCGGCCAGCACCGCGTGCACCACGCCGCCGTACTCCTGCAGCTCGACCACGGCGTCGGCCAGCCGTTCCGGCGTGCGGGCGCTGACGCACACCGAACACCCCTCGCGCGCCAGGCTCTTGGCCGCCGCCAGCCCGATTCCGGCGCTGCCACCTGTGACGAGCGCGACCTTGCCCTTGATGCCCAGATCCATAGTGGCGACTATAGATCGCCGGACAGTCGGGTCTCCGCCCGGCGGAAGCGGTCGAGCTTGTCGGGGTTCAGCACCGCGTAGATGCCGTGGATCAGGCCGTCGCGCACGTCGAGTGCGATGAGCTGCTCGGGCCGCCTGCCCACCCAGATCAGCGCCCCGGGGCCGCCGTTGACCTCGACCAGCCGTGCCTCGGGAAGGGGATAGCGGGTGATCAGGCCGCGCAGGAACGCCGCGACCTTCCTCTTGCCGACGATCGGGCGCAGCGCGGCGCGGACCTTGCCGCCGCCGTCGTTCCACGTGGTGACGTCGTCGCTGAGCAGCCCGGCCAGCGCGTCGAAGTCGCCGCCGTGGGCGGCCTCCAGGAAGCGGCCGAGCAGCCTGCCGTGCTCCTCCGCGCTCGGGCTGAAGCGCTCGCGCCCTTCGGCCAGCCGGGTGCCGGCCCGGTGGTGCAGCTGGCGGCTGTTGGCGACGGAGACCCCGACGATCCCGGCGATCTGGTCATAGGGCAGCTCGAAGGCCTCCCGCAGCACGAACACCGCGCGCTCGGGCGGCGAGAGCCGCTCCATCAGGTGCATCGTGGCGTACGACAGGGTGTCGCGCAGCTCGGCGGTGTCCAGGGGGCCGGTCTCGGCGCTCAGTACCGGCTCGGGCAGCCACGGCCCGGTGTAGGACTCCCGCCGTACCCTGGCCGAGCGGAGCTGGTCGAGCGCCAGCCGCGAGACCACGGTCACCAGGAAGGCCCGCGGTTCCCTGATCTCCGACCGGTCCGCGCCCTGCCAGCGCAGCCACGCCTCCTGCACCACGTCCTCGGCGTCCCACATGCTGCCGAGCAGGCGGTAGGCCAGCCCGAGCAGCGCCGGACGATGCTCCTCGAAGTCCACGGCGGCCATCATGCCCCACCGCCTCCGGTAACGGACGACCTGCCTGGCGGGGTGGCCGCTCAGGATGTGGCACTCGCGCCATGGAATTGCGCCGCGGGCCGTGATGAGGTTGTGACGTGGCGAGAAATCTGATCCTGTCAGGGGGTCTCTTCCACGACTTCGACGCCACCTCGGCCGCGCTGGCCGAGGTGCTCGCCGAGGTCGGGGTGGAGTCGGAGGTCACCGACGACATCGCGGGAGCGCTCAGCGAGCCCTCGGAGTTCCAGCTCATCACCGTCAACGCGCTGCGCTGGCGGATGGGCCAGGAGCGCTTCGCCGACCAGCGCGGCCGATGGCGCTTCGAGCTGCCCGCCCAGGCGCGCACGACCTTACTCGACCACCTCGACAGGGGTGGCGGGCTGCTGGGCATGCACACCGCGTCCATCTGCTTCGACGACTGGCGGGGCTGGCCGCGGGTGCTTGGCGGCTGCTGGAACTGGCCGAGGTCGCACCACCCGCCGCTCGGCTGGACCGGCGTGCAGGTGCACGGCGACCACCCGATCGTGGACGGGCTGCGCGACTTCGACGTGGTGGACGAGATCTACGGCGGCCTCGACGTGCTGCCGGACGTCAAGCCGCTGGCCTCCGCGGCGGGCCATCCCGTGGTGTGGGCCAGGCCGGTACGGCGGGGCCGGGTGGTCTACGACGCGCTCGGTCACGACACCAGGTCCTACGACAACGAGGTGCACCGCACGCTGCTGCGGCGTGCCGCGCTGTGGCTGCTGAAGCGGCCGGTCATGTTGCGCGATTAGCGAGCCTGCGGGCCGACTCGGACTCCTGGGCCAGGCGGCGCAGGGCGTCGAAGGCCTTGCCGTACAGGACCGTGCCGAGGACCATCGCCTCGACGGCCGCCTCGCGCGGGCCGTCGAAGGGGATGGTGTCCATCTCCTGTTCGACGACCAGCGTGTCCGCGGCCCGCGCGTAGGCTGTCACGTCGGTGGACAGGCCGAGTTCGCGTAGTTTGACGAGTGTCTGGGCGAGTTCGGCGCGTGACGGCGCCCGCTCGTCCACGTGCCAGTCCATGGCGGCCAGCAGCGCCTCGACCTGGTCGCGGGCCAGTTCCCAGTCCGCGCCCTGCCCGGTTTCGACGGGCGTGCTGAGCGCGTAGTGGGCGGTGCCCAGCATGTCGTGGACGGGCAGGCTCTCGTCCTCGACCGCCTCGATCACCTTCTTGATGGCGGCGACCGGCAGCTTGCCGACCTCCAGCAGCGCCCTGATCAGCCGCAGCCTGCGCAGGTGCGACTCGTCGTACTCGGCCCGGGTGGCCGCGAGCTGCACCCCCTGGTGCAGCAGGCTTTCGCGCAGGTAGTACTTGATCGTCGGGATGGCCACCCCGGATCGGGCGCTGAGCTGGGAGATCCGCATTATTGGATAATAGCGCTATCCAACTTCGCCGATCGCGCAGAGGATGCCGGGCTTGACCAGATCGACCTTGACCTCGTCGTAGTCCGGCCGCCACGCCTCGACCGGCACGATACCGGGCTCGAGGATCCGCAGCCCCTCGAAGTAGCGGGCGACCTGCTCGGGACCGCGCCCGGTGAGCGAGCCGGTGGCGGTCCTGGCGTACACGGCCGCGCCCTCCTTGATCGTCTCAGCGGTGTGGTCGCCCGCGTAGACGTGCGAGACGACCAGCGCGCTGCCGGGCGCCAGTCGCGCGCGGATGCCCTCGACGATGCGGTAGGTCTCCTCGTCGTCGGGCAGGAAGTGCAGCACCGCCACCAGCAGCACCGCCACCGGCTCGGCGAAGTCGAGGTGCCCCGCGGCGGCTTCGATGATCGCGTCGGGCTCGTGCATGTCGCCGTTCACCACGATGGTGCTGGCGTTGTCGGCGAGCAGCGCGCGGGCGTGCGTGAGGACGATCGGGTCGTTGTCGACATAGACCACCCTGGAGTCCGGGGCGGCGGCGAGCGCCACCTCGTGCACGTTCTCCTGGGTGGGCAGCCCGGTGCCGATGTCGAGGAACTGCCTGATCCCCGACCCGGCCAGATACCGTACGGCGCGGCCGAGGAAGTCGCGGTTGTCCCTGGCCACCTCGCGGCTGTTGGGCACCAACTTGATGATCTTGTCGGCGGCGGCGCGGTCGGCGGCGAAGTTGTCCTTCCCGCCCAGGTAGTAGTCGTAGATCCGGGCCACGCTGGGGATCGTCGGGTCGATCCCCGCCGGCGCCCGCTCGGTGTCGCTCATCCTCGGATGCTAGAGGATTCAATCCCCTTTTTTGATCATTTCTGGTGGAGAGGGGGCCGTGGGGGAAATAGTGGCGTCCTCTGTGACAGAGGTGGATGACCCGGTCTCACGGCTCGGTGAAAGCCTGGTGCAGGTCGGTGCTCTCGCGGGTGGAGAGCAGGGGGAGTGCCGCCAGCCAGGAGGCGGCTCCTGCGCCGTCGCGCGCCGTGGTGACCGTGGCCGCCCAGCGCTCGCGCAGGATCTCGGTCACCGCCTGCCGTACCGGTCCCTCGCTGGTCAGCACGCTGCCCGCGAGCACGATCGGCCCGCCCTGGTAGACCCGCGCCACCGATTCCGTCAGATGCCTCGCGGCCCGTCCGACGATCTCGGTGGCCATCGGGTCGCCCTCGGCCGCGGCCTGGCTCACCAGCGCCGACAGCGGGGCCAGCGTCATCCGGTCGGCCTGGGCGAGCCGGACGATCCGCTCGGCCTCGCGCCGGGGCGTCGGCCCCCGCTCGTCCCCGAGGAAATGCCCCACGACCGACTCGACCAGCGTCCCCTCGACCGGCCGGTCGGAGTCCCCCGCGCGGTCGAGGGCGCGGACGACGGCCTTCGCGGCGGCGCGGCCGATCCAGAAGCCGGATCCCTCGTCCGCCAGCAGCCAGCCGAGCCCGTCGGCGATGCTGTCCAGCTCGTGCCCGGTGACCCTGGCCGCCGCCGCGCCGGTGCCCGCCAGCAGCACCGTCCCCGACGGCTCGGGCGTCCCGGCCGCGTACGCCACCGGCACATCGTTGATCATCCGTGGTCTCGCCGGTACGCCGTGCGCCGCCCACACCCGCTTCAGCTCCTGGCCGAAAGCCGGATTGTTGCCCGCCACACCCGCGACGGAGGCGGCCACCAACGAGGGATCGAGCCCGTCGAGCGCCGCCTTCAGGGCCGTGCCGACCTCGGTGGCCGCCGCCGTGAGGCCGTGCGCGCTGGGGTTGCCGCCGCCTGCTCTGCCGTACCCGACGCGGGTTCCCCGCAGGGAGTACACGGCGACGCGTGTTGAGGTGCCTCCCGCGTCCACGCCGACTACGAGACTGCCGTTATGCATGTGACACATCCTGGGTCTTGACGTGGCCGATGAGCAAGAATAATTTTCGCCGCAAGGTCGGATATTCGGAAGGAATATTCGTGACGAGTGGTGCTCTTGGACGCGTCGAGACCGAACTGCCGGGCTTGCCGGAAGCCCTGCGCAGGGTGGGTGAGGTGATCCTCGGAGATCCAGCCGAGGCAGCCCGCTCCACCATCATCGCGCTGGCCGAGCGGGCGGGCAGCTCGCCCGCCACCGTGACCAGGTTCTGCCGGGCCTTCGGCTTCTCCGGGTACGCCGAGCTCAGGGTGGCGCTGGCCACCGAGACCGGCCGGGCCGCGCAGGCCGGCTGGGGCGCGGGCGTCGGCCAGGACATCGGCCCCGAAGACCCGCTGGACGCGGCCGTCGAGGTGATGGCCGCCGCCGACGCCAGGCTCATCCAGGACACCGCCGCCCAGCTCGACCTCGTCGCCGTCGCCAAGGTGGCGGAGGCGATCGTCGCCGCCCGCCGGGTGCTGACGGTGGGCGTGTCCACCAGCGGCGCGGTCGCGACCATGTTCGAGGGCAGGCTGCGCCGTATCGGCGTGCCCTGCTGGAGCTCGGGCGACGCGCACGTGGCCCTGTCGGACGCGGCGCTGCTGACCGAGGGCGACGTGGTGATCGGCATCTCCCACCGGGGCCGCACCAGGGAGGTGATGGAGGCGCTGGCCGAGGCGCGGGTGCACCGCGCGACCACGGTCGCGGTCACCTCCTTCGCCCGCTCCCCGCTGGCCGAGCCCGCCGACCTGGTGCTCACCACCGCCAGCCGGGAGACCACGTTCAGGCTCGGCGGCCTGGCGGCCGTGCACTCCCAGCTCTTCGTCCTCGACGCGGTCTACGTCGCCGTGGCCCAGCGCACCTACGAGCGCACCAACGAGGCGTTCGAGCTGACCATCAAGGCCGTCGAGAGTCATCGCGTCGAGAGGAGCTGATCGGGTGCGGTTCGCATCGCAGGTACAGGAACTGGTGGCCGACGTCATCGCATCACAGGCGGAGCCGGTGCGCAGGGCCGCGGCCCTCATCGTCGCCGCCCTGCGCGACGGCGGCGTGGTCAACGCCTTCGGCTCGGGCCACTCCGAGGCCATCTCGATGGAGATCGCCGGCCGGGCCGGCGGCCTGGTGCCCAGCAACAGACTCGCGATCAGAGACCTGGTCCTGTACGGCGGAGCCCCCCCGTCCATCCTCACCCGCGAACTCGAACGCGACCCCGCGATCGCCCAGCAGATCTACGACCTGGCCCCCGTCCGCCCCCAGGACGCCTTCGTCATCATCTCCAGCTCCGGCGTCAACGGCTCGGTGGTGGAGCTCGCCACGATCGTCAAGGACAGGGGGCACCCCCTGATCGCCCTGACCTCCGTGGCCCACAGCGAGCGGATGACGGCCCGCCACCCCTCGGGCCGCAAACTGCTCGACCTCGCCGACGTGGTGCTGGACAACGGCGCCCCCTACGGCGACGCCGTCCTGCCGCTCCCCGGCGGCGGCGCGTACGGAGCGGTGTCGACGATCACGTCGGCGCTGCTCGCCCAGCTCATGATCACTGAGGTGATCGAGGAGCTGGTCCAGGCGGGGGAGACCCCGCCGATCTATCTCTCGGCCAACATCACCGGCGGCGACGAGCACAACCAGGCCATGGAGGCCCGCTACGCAGGCCGCATCCGACGTGGAGCTTGACCAGTCAGGAGCCAACCAATGTCCCTGTCACGACGTGAACTTCTCCGCAGCGCCGTCCTCATCCCCGCCGCCGGCGCACTGGCCGCCTGCGCCACCCCCGCCGGCACCGCGCCCAGCGCCTCCGCGCCCGCGGCCGGCGTCAAGAGCGCCGCGAACCCCCTGGGCATCGCCGAGGACAAGCCGTTCGAGCTGGTGATCTTCGACGGTGGTCTCGGTGACAAGTACTTCACCGACATCCACCAGCCGGTCTTCGCCAAGAACCACGCCAAGGTGCAGATCAAGCACACGGCCACCAAGGAGATCGCCAAGACCCTGCAGCCCAGGTTCGCCGCGGGCAACCCGCCGGAGATCGTGCACAACTCCGGAGCCAACGCGATGGACCTCGGCGCGCTGGCCCAGGACGGCCAGATGTTCGACCTGACCCCGCTGCTCGATGCGCCGAGCTGGGACGACCCCAAGGTGAAGGTGCGCGACACGATCTCGGCGGCGGCGCTGGAGGTCGGCTCCTTCGACGGCAAGTTCTCCGTCCTGCCGTACACCCAGGGGGTCTACGGGATCTGGTATTCCAGGAAGGTGTTCGAGGAGAACGGCTGGCAGGCCGACCCGAAGACCTGGGACGAGTTCGTCGCCCTCTGCGAGACGATCAAGAAGTCCGGCAAGATGGCGCCGTTCACCTACGCGGGCAAGCACCCGCAGTACATGTACGAGCCGATGCTCACGCACGCCGCCAAGATCGGCGGCATCGAGGTGCTGAAGAACATCGACAACCTGGCGGACGGCGCCTGGACCCAGGAGGCGGTCATCGCCTCCGCCACCGGCTGGGCCGAAGTCGGTGCGAAGTACCTCATGCAGGGCACCGCCGGCCTGGACCACGTCCAGACGCAGACGGCGCAGAACAAGTACAAGGTCGCCATGCTGCCGTGCGGCGTCTGGCTGGAGAACGAGCAGAAGAGCAGCACGCCCGAGGGCTTCGACTACGCCGTCTTCCCGCTGCCCGACATGACCGGCTCCGACGCCATGCCGTACGGCACCGTGCACGCCAAACCGGGTGAGAACTTCTTCATCTCCGCCAAGTCCGCCAACCCGCTCGGCGGCGCCGAGTTCCTGCGCGCGATGCTCGCCAAGGAGGCTGCCAGCAAGTTCGTCCAGATGGTGAACGTGCCCTCGGTGGTCAAGGGCGCCACCGACGGCCTGCAGCTCACCCCCGGCCTGACCAGCGCCACCAAGATGCTCAGTGCCGCCGGTGACAACACCACCTTCTACCGGTTCAGAGAGTGGTACCTGCCCATGCACGACGAACTGGCCGCCGCGACCGGCCAGTTGATGAACGGCAAGCTGACCGTCGCCCAGTGGTCGGAGCGGATGAACAAGAAGGCGGCCGACCTCAAGAGCGACTCCTCGGTCAAGAAGTACTCACGCGCATGAGGTACGGCAGCGGGCGCTTCGTCTTCGGCTTCCTCGCGGCACCGGTGGCGCTCTACCTGATCTACGTGATCGCCCCGTACGCCCAGGCCTTCTACATCGCCATGACCGACTGGCGAGGGGTGACCGCGACCCCGCGGTTCATCGGCCTGGAGAACTTCCAGAGGCTGCTCGGCGACGAGATCTTCTGGAAGGCGGTCCGGCACAACGGGCTCCTGCTGCTGCTCCTGCCGGTGATCACCATCGGCCTGGCGCTGTTCTTCGCCTTCCTGCTCAACGTCGGCGGCAAGAAGGGCGTCAGCGGGATCTGGGGGTCCGGTTTCTACCGGGTGGTGTTCTTCTTCCCCCAGGTCCTCGCCGTGGCGGTCATCGCGGTGCTGTTCCAGCAGGTTTTCCGGCCCGACCAGGCCGGCATGCTGAACGGGCCGCTGATCGCGCTCGGCCTGGAACCGGTCGGCTTCCTCGACGACACCGACGTGGCGTTCTGGTCGGTCCTGGGCGTCCTGGTGTGGCAGGCGGTCGGCTTCTACGTCGTGCTGTTCTCTGCGGGCATGGCCTCGATCCCGCGTGATCTGTTCGAGGCCGCCGCCATCGACGGCGCGGGCCGCTTCTCGCTGTTCTTCCGGGTCACGCTGCCGCTGCTGTGGGACACCATCCAGGTGGGCTGGGTCTACCTCGGCATCCTCGCGCTCGACGTCTTCGCCATCGTCTGGGTGATGACGCCCGAGCACGGCGGCCCCGACTCGGCCACGACGGTGATGGCCGCGGAGATCTACCGCAACGCCTTCAGCTACTTCAAGTTCGGCTACGCCTCCGCGCTGGGGGTGGTGATGTTCCTGTTCACCGTCGGATTCACGGCCCTGGCCATGCGTCTGTCCCGCAGGGAGAGGATCGAGTTCTGATGGCCTCGGAGAGTCTGCCGTTCTCGCGGAGCGCCGCCAGGGCCGAGGGGCGGGCCCGGCTGGGCCCGCTCTGGGGACTGTCGCACCTCGCGCTCGTCGTGTGGTCCATCCTCATGATCATCCCGATCGTGTGGACGTTCCTGGCCTCGGTGAAGACCGAGAGCGAGATCTTCGGCGACGCCTGGTCGCTGCCGGAGGCGCTGCGCTTCGACAACTACGCCAGGGCCTGGGAGCAGGCGCACATCGGGCAGTACATGCTCAACAGCGTCATCGTCGTCTTCTTCAGCGTGGCCGGTACCATGCTGCTCGGCGCGATGGCCGCCTACGTGCTGGCCCGCTACCGCTTCCGCGGCAACCGGGCGATCTACCTGCTGTTCGTCTCCGGCCTGGCCTTCCCCGTCTACCTGGCGCTGACGCCGCTGTTCTTCGTGGTGCAGAACATGGGCACGATCCCGGTGATCGGGCAGTTCATCGGGCTGAACTCGCACGGCGGGCTGGTGCTCGTCTACATCGCCTACTCGCTGCCCTTCACCGTGTTCTTCCTGGCCGCCTTCTTCCGCACACTGCCCGGCGCCGTCGCCGAGGCGGCCCTCGTCGACGGCGCCTCGCACAGCCGGGTGTTCTTCCAGATCATGCTGCCGATGGCCCGGCCCGGCATCGTCAGCATCACCATCTTCAACGTGCTCGGGCAGTGGAACCAGTACCAGATCCCGCTGGTGCTGCTGGCCGGCGACCGGGAGAAGTGGGTGCTCACCCAGGGCATCGCCGACATCTCCACCGCCGCCGGCTACGACGCCGACTGGGCGGCACTGTTCGCCGCCCTCAGCATGGCGATCCTGCCCATGCTCGTCGTCTACACCCTCTTCCAGCGCCAGATCCAGGCCGGCCTCACGGCAGGCGCCCTGAAGTAGCCCAGACCACGCGACCTCACCTGGGCGGCCTGAGGTCGCGGGCGGCGGCGACCATCGTGGTCAGTGCCGCCTCGACCTGCTCGTAGGTGCGGGTCTTCAGGCCGCAGTCCGGGTTGACCCACACCCGCTCGGCCGGCAGCACCCGCAGCGCCGCCCGCAGTCCCGCCTCCACCTCGGCCGCCGCGGGCACCCGCGGCGAGTGGATGTCGTACACCCCGGGGCCGAGCCCCCGCGCGAAGCCGCCCACGGCGGGCTCGGCCAGCACCCTGGCGTGCGAGCGGGCCGACTCGATGCTGGTGACGTCGGCGTCCAGCCCGTCGATCGCGGTCAGGATCTGCTCGGCGTCCGAGTAGCACAGGTGCGTGTGGATCTGCGTGCTGTCGCCCGCCCCCGACGTGGCCCGTCGGTAGGCGGCGACCGACCACGCCAGGTACTCCCGCTGGGAGTCGCGGCGCAGCGGCATCAGTTCGCGCAGCGCGGGCTCGTCCACCTGGATGATCGAGATTCCGGCCTCCTCCAGGTCGCGCACCTCCCCGCCGATCGCGTCGGCGACCTGGAACACCACCTCCCGCAGCGGCAGGTCGTCACGGACGAACGACCAGGCGACGATGGTGACGGGACCGGTGAGCATGCCCTTCATGTGCTTGTCCGTCAGCGACTGGGCGTATCTCGCCCACTTCACGGTGATCGGCGCCGGGCGGCGGACGTCGCCGTGCAGGATGGGCGGCCTGGTGCAGCGGGAGCCGTACGACTGGACCCAGCCGTGGCGGGTGACGGCGAAGCCGTCGAGGTGCTCGGCGAAGTACTGGACCATGTCGTTGCGCTCGGGCTCGCCGTGCACCAGCACGTCCAGGCCCAGCTTCTCCTGCAGGCGGACGACCCGCTCGATCTCGGCCCTGACCCTGGCCTCGTAGGCGGGTTCGCCGAGCTCGCCCGCCACCAGCGCGGCCCTGGCCGCGCGCAGCTCGCCGGTCTGCGGGAACGACCCGATGGTCGTGGTCGGCAGCGCCGGCAGCCGCAGATGCGCGGCCTGAGCTCTGGCCCGCACCTCGTACGGGCTGCGCCTGACCTCCGCGGCAGGCTCCTCCGCTCCCTCGGACGGGGTTCCGGTCCGTTCCGGAGCCGGGGCGTGCGCGGTCCCGGGCAGCAGGGCGGCCAGTTCGACGACCTCGGCCACCTTCTGCTCGGCGAAGGCCAGCCGTTCCCGCAGCGCCGGATCCAGGTCCTCCTCGATCGTCACGTCGTAGGGCACGTGCAGCAGCGAGCACGACGTGCTCACCACCACATGCGCCGCCCGCTCCCGCAGCCCGGTCAGCGCGGCCAGCGCCTGCCGCGTGCCGGTGCGCCACACCTCGCGCCCCGACACCACGCCCGCCACGACGGTCTTGCCCTCAAGCCCGCACACGTCCTCGGCGCTCGCACCGCGCGTCAGGTCGAGGCCGATCGCCTCCACGGGCGTCCGCGCCAGCACCGGCAGCGCCTCGCCGAGATCGCCGAAGTACGACGCCACGAACAGCGCGGGCCTGCCCGCGAGCGCGCCCAGCCGCCCGTAGGCGACCTCGACCGCCGCCAGCTCCTCCGGCGTGCGGTCGGCCACCAGCGCGGGCTCGTCGAGCTGCACCCACTCCACGCCCTCGGCGGCCAGCTCGGCCAGCAGCCGTTCGTAGACCGGCAGCAGGTCGCCGAGCCGGTCGAGAGGGGCGAAACCGGGGGCGGTGCCCTGCGACAGCAGCAGGAAGGTGACCGGCCCGAGGAGGACGGGCCGGGTCGGGAAGCCGAGGTCGCGGGCCTGCCGTACCTCGGAGAGGGGCTTGGCGCAGTCGAGGGTGAACGTGGTCTCCGGGCCGATCTCGGGGACGATGTAGTGGTAGTTCGTGTCGAACCACTTGGTCATCCGCAGCGGCGGCAGCGCGTCGGTGCCCCTGGCCATCGCGAAGTAGACGTCGTCAGCGGCCCGATAGCGCTCGGGCACGGCGCCGACCAGCATCGCGGTGTCGAGCACCTGGTCGTACAGCGAGAAGGTGTTCGAGGGCAGCGCGCCCAGGCCGAGCGCGTCGAGCCGCCGCCAGGTCGCCTCGCGGATCGCCGCGCCGGCCAGGTCGAGCTCCGCGCGGGTGGAGCGGCCGTCCCAGTAGGACTCCAGCGCCCGCTTGAGCTCTCTGCGCGGGCCGATCCGCGGGTACCCGAGCACGGTGGAGGTCGGAAACTTCGTCATGGCGGGAATCCTGCACGCCGCCCGCCACCTTGAACACGATCTATTGACGCTCCTTATGCTTCGTCCATGGACCGGCTCAAGGACGTTCGCTGCTTCGCCGTCGTCGCCCGGCGCCTGAGCTTCTCGGCCGCCGCGGCCGAGATGGGCCTGTCCCAGCCCGCCGTGAGCCAGGCCGTCGCCCGCCTCGAAGGCTCCCTCGGCCTCCGGCTCTTCGAGCGCAGCAGCCGAGAGGTGCGCCTGACCGGCGCGGGCAAGGCCCTGCTCGGCCACGCCCGCGCGCTGCTCGACGCCGCCACCGCCTTCGAGGCCGAGGGGGCACGGCTGGCTCGCCCGGCCATTCGCCTCGCTTATCCACCGATCGTCGGTAGCCTGGCCGCGCGCATCGCGAGACGCCTGTCGACGCGAGGCAGGGGCACGGCGGTAGAGCTCAGGGCGGCGGGCCGCGCCGCCGCCGTCGACCTGCTGACCGGCGGCGAGGTGTCGGCCGCGATCCTCGGCGTCCCCGCCCCGGCCGCCTTCACCACCGCCGCCCGCTTCCACGTCACCCTCGACCGGCTGGCCGTACCCGCGGGCGACCGGCTCGCCCGCGCGGTCACGCCCGAGGAACTGCGGGGCCGGGAGGTCCTGATGCCGCGCAACCGGCCCGCGGGTGGCGCGTGGGAACTGCTGGCCGCCAGAGTGCCGGGGCGGCAGCGGATCGTCGCCGACGACCTCGACGACTTCGCCCCTGCGCTCGACCTGGTGGCGGCGGGCGCGGGCGTGCTGCCGGTCCCGCACCTGCTGGCCAGGACCGTGCGCCGGGACGACGTCCGCTTCGTCCCGCTGGACGGGGGAGACCTGCGCCTGTCGTACGGCCTGGCCTGGCCCAGAGACGGGGGCACGCCCGAACTGCTGGAACTGGTGCAGGCCGTACAGGAGGCGCTCTGGACCCGTTAGGGCAACGGCAGGTGCTTCAGCGCCTCGCGGCGGCTCAACCCCGAGATGCCGGTGGCCTCGACATAGCGGATCACCTCGCGCGGGCTGATCTTGGCGTACTCGCGCAACGCCCAGCCGATCGCCTTGCGGGCGAAGAAGTCGGTGTCGGACAGGCTGGGGGCGATGCACGCGTACAGCAGGGCGGTGTCGGTGCGGTCCTTGAAGGAGTTCTGACACAGGATCGACGTGCGGCGCTTCCACAGGTCGTCGTCGTGCGCCCACTCCAGCATCAGCGGCCGCATCGAGTCGGGGAAGGCCGCCAGCAGCGGCCCCACACGGTTCACCGCCACGTCATCGACCAGGTCCCACCAGGCGCCGGAGACGACCAGCTCCTCGTACATCGGGACCGTGTAGAGGGTCTGCCACTCGCGGTAGAAGCGGAAGCCCGACAGCTCGATCGCGGCGTAGCGCTCCTCGCGGTACTCCGCCTCGCGCCACAGCGTGAGCACGGCCCGGCGCCACTCGGGCGCGCCGGGGAGCCGGTTGTCGGCGAAGACCCGCTTCAGGGCGGCGCGCCGCGGCGCCGCGTGCACCCCCAGGAAGGGCATGGCCGACTTCATGTACGCCTGCATCTGCGGCGCTCTGTCCGGGTCGGCGATCTCCTCCAGCGCCGCGCGCACCGCCTTGGCGAGGCTCATCCCTTCTGGGACGTCCGCTCGCCCTTGGCCAGGCCGTCGAAGAGCACCGTGACATAGTGCTCGGCCAGGCCGCTGGTGTTGAGCCGCCCGCCGGGGCGGAACCAGCGCACGGCCACCCAGATCGTGTCGCGGATCATGCGGTAGGTCAGCTTCGGGTCCACGTCGGCGCGGAACTGCCCGGCCGCCTGGCCCGCCTTGATCTGCCTGACCCACATCTGCTCGACCTCGTCCTCGGCCTTGACGAGGTAGTTGAAGCGGTCGAACTGGCGGAGATAGTTCCAGTCGTTCTGCATCACGGTGATGGCGGCGCGGTGCGGCTCAAGGGTGCTGAAGCCGATGCGGACCATCTCCGTCAGCGCGCTGCGCGGGTCGCCGCCGGTGTCGAGGGCCGCGCGGTAGCGGGCGATCAGGTCGTCGAGGAAGGTGGAGAGCACCTCGTCGACAATCGTCTCTTTGGAGTCGAAATGGTGGTAAAGACTGCCGGAGAGGATGCCGGCCTCGTTGGCGATCTCGCGTACGGTCGTCGCCTGGAAGCCCTTGCGGGCGAAGATCTCCGCGGCGAGCTTGACGAGGTGGTCGCGGCGCTCGGAGGCCGCTCCCGACGCGGTCGCGCGCTTGGCCCGGGGCGGAGCGGCCGTGGTGCCGCCGGAGTTCTTTCGCGTGGTCACGTCCTCCATTATGACCCTTGCGCAATCGCTTGTTCGCCGATCCCGCCCTGCTCACCCGAGGTTCGGGGCATGAGCAAGCGATTGCTATGACCTTCCCGTGCCGGGGGCGCTCAGATGTGCCAGACGTCTGTGAGATCTCGCTCTCAGGTACGAAGAAGTGGAGGTCAAACCTCTAGAGAATAGTAAAGTTTCCTATTAGATTACGGTCATGCTCAAGAGCGGTGACTCATGACACGGCCTGGCCGCGACCTGCTGCGCCTGGCCGACTCCGTCCTCCTTCCAGGTTTCACAGGCAGGACGCCCCCCGACTGGCTACGCCGCCGGCTGGCCGAAGGGCTCGCGGGAGTGGTGCTGTTCTCCCGCAACATCAACGGCCCTGGCCAGGTCGCCGAACTGACCGCCGCGCTGAGAGCCGAGAGCCCCGCCGTGCTGGTCGGCGTCGACGAGGAATCGGGCGAGGTGACCCGGCTCGAAGTCGCCTCCGGCAGCAGCCGGCCCGGCAGCTACGCCCTGGGCGTCGTCGACGACGTCGAACTGACCGAGGAACTCGCCCGCGACCTCGGCAACGACCTGGCCGCGGCCGGAGTGACCATCGACTTCGCGCCCTCCGCCGACGTCAACTCCAACCCCGACAACCCGGTGATCGGCCTGCGCGCCTTCGGCGCCGAACCCGACCTGGTCGCCAGGCACGCCAGGGCGTTCGTCCGCGGCCTGCAGTCCACCGGCGTCGCCGCCTGCGTCAAGCACTTCCCCGGCCACGGCGACACCTCCGTCGACTCCCACTACGGGGTACCGCTCGTCCCCGCCGACCGGGCCGAGCTGGAGGAACTCGCCCTGCGCCCCTTCGTGGCGGCGATCGAGGAAGGGGTGCGCTCGGTCATGACCGGCCACCTCCTCGTCCCCGCCTACGACGGCGACGCCCCCGCCACCCTGAGCCCCAAGGTGCTGACCGGCCTGCTCCGCGACGAACTCGGGTTCGACGGCATGATCATCACTGACGGCATCGAGATGGCCGCCGTCTCCGGGGTGTACGGCGTGGGCGGCGCCTCGGCCATGGCCATCGCGGCGGGGGCCGACGCGATCTGCATCGGCGGCGAGCGGTCCGACGAGGCCACCGCCGCCGAAGCGCGCGACGCCATCGCGATGGCCGTAGTCGAAGGCCGGCTGCCCGAGGAGCGCCTGGCCGACGCCGCGCGACGGGTGAGCGAACTGGCCGCCTGGAGCGCCACCACCAGCCGGCGCGCGCTGTCCGCCGAACCGCCCGGCGCCGTCGAGGGCGAGATCGGCCTGATCGCGGCCCGGCGGGCGATCAGAATCACCCGCCGATCGTCCGCCCCCGTCCTGCCGCTGTCCGCGGCGCCCTCGGTGGTGGAGTTCGCGCCCGAGATGAACCTGGCCATCGACAAGGGAACCCCCTGGGGAGTGGGCGAGCCGCTGAGCAAGCGACTGCCCGGCACCAGCGTGACCAGGCTGGCGGCAGGCGAGAGCGGCGGCGCCGCCCTGGAGGAACTGCTGGCCAGAGCCGTCGGACGCCCCCTCGTCCTGGTCGCCCGCGACGCCCACCGCCACCCCTGGCAGACCCAGGCCCTCCACCACCTGCTCAGCGCCCGCCCCGACGCGGTGGTGGTGGAAATGGGCCTCCCCGAACGCACCGACCTGGGCGCGGTACACATCGCGACCTACGGCTCCGCCCGGGTCTGCGGCCAGGCGGCGGCCGAGGTGCTCACCGGCTCCCTCTGAAGCGTGGGCCGGGCAAGATCGGGGGTCCTGCCCGGCCCACCACCCTTCCCTCCCATCGCGTGGCACCGAGTGGGGGTTGCCTTGCACCTCCCATGACCCCGCAGTGGGACAGAAGAATCTTCTGATTACGCACAGCTATGCTTTGGCAACACTCCGCTATATGATCGCTGTGGCTTTGACCCACCAGGTCAAGTGCCGTCATAAGGGCAGTGTTGTGTCCAAAGGGCCCTGGGCTCGCGCTGTCCGCGAACGGTTCCCCACTGGGCAAGGAGCTGAAGTGATCAAGAAGCTGTGCGCAACCGGTGCCGTACTGGCAGCGGCGGCGGGCGTCACCTTGCTGGCAACCCCCGCCCACGCCGACACCTGGACCAGCAACTGGACCAGCAACCGAGACTCCTGGCAGTCCGGCAACAACTTCGGCAACGTCACTGCCGCGAACGCGGGCGCCACCCGCTCGACCAACGTCAACAACATCAACGGGGTCGCGACCACCGCCTCGAACGGCTCCATCTCGGTGACCTACATCTTCTACTAGACGCTCACGCCTTCCCAAGACCTTTCTCACCGCCGGCGCACGCCGCCCGGCGGTATCTCACCCGCAGATCCACTCGGAAGGAAGCATCATGTTCAAGAAGCTCTGCGTGACCGGAATCGTCGTCGCCGCCGCGGGCGCCACCCTCATGGCCACCCCCGCCCAGGCGGACACCGACACCCGCAACTCCAGCTGGAACCACGACTCCTCCCAGTCGGGCAACAACTTCGGCAACGTGGTCGCCGGCAACTTCGGCACCAGCCGCGCCACCAACGTCAACAACATCAACGGCACCGCCGTGACCACCTCGAACGGCAGCGCCGCCCGCGTAAGCGTTGACGACTAGCCTCACCCATGCGAGCCGGGTCGTCACGGACCCGGCTCGCGCCACCCCACCCAAAGCGACCCCCTTCACCCACCCTTCAAGACCTCCACCACCGCTCCTTCACCTGTATCCCTCCCCAAGAGCCCCACCCGCTCACTGAGCCTGGCTTGAGCTCCACCTGCTCACCGAGCCGACCTCCCCAGGGCTGCACCCCGCGCCTTCTGAGCCTGACCGGATCCGCACCCCGCGCTCTCTGCGCCGCCTTGATTCGCTCGGAATCTCAGTTCCCCGCACGCGCTTGTTTCGCTCGGTATTCCAAGGTCTCCACGCCATACATCCTTCGCACCAGGCCGACCTTCTTGTGTTCGGTGGGTGTCCGGGCGTGAGCCTGGCTCCTGCGCCGGATACCCCAACACCCCTCTGCCTCGCCCTACTCGACGACCTTGAAGGCATTCGCCGCCGCGCGGGACTGCTTCGCACCTGTCATCCAGTCCCTGTGCCGCTTCTCCCACCTGACCGGGCACTGTCCGCACCCAGTGCCCGCATCGGTTCACGAGAGCCGTCTCCGCCGCGAGCCATCGACCTTCGCCATGCGTGAACTGCCGGATTCCGTCTCGTGCAGGCGGGGTGCTCAAGGGGCCGGAGAAGCCCGGATGACCGCGCCCCTGTCGTCTCGGTCCACATACGCTCGGTTCAAGCGTCTGCCCGGTCGAGGTAGCGGTCTAGGAATGGGCAATCCTCACGAGCGGTTTGTTTGGGCGTAATAACTAGTATGTGTGTGGTAATAGGGTCTTTGGATGTTCAACTGTGCTTATGTGACGTTCAATGATCAGGGTGGGCACGATGACGAGCGGGAGGTCGCGCTCGACGCCTGGCGGGATGCGGGGATCGCCGGCGAGACCGTGGCCTGGGATGCCCCGGACGTGGACTGGAGCCGCTTCGACGCCGCCGTGGTGCGGTCGGTGTGGGACTACGTCGACCGGCGGGCGGAGTTCCTCGCCTGGGCGCACGAGGCGGGCGCCAGGACGAAGCTCCTGAACCCGGCCGCCGTCCTGGAACGCAACACCGACAAGATCTACCTCCGCGACCTGGGCCTCCCCATCGTCCCCACGCACTGGTCCTCGTCCGGCATCCCCACCTGGAACGAGTACGTCGTCAAGCCCACGATCTCCTCCGGCGCCCGCGACACGATCAGAACCACGGACAGGGCGCGGGCGGTGGCCCACGCGGAGGCGCTGGAGGCGGCTGGGCGGGCGCCGATGGTCCAGCCGTACCTCGACATGGTCGAGTCGGAGGGGGAGACCTCGCTGATCTACTTCAACCGCAGGTTCAGCCACGCCGTACGGCGGACCGCGATGCTCGTCCCCGGCATGACCCTCGACGACAACGCCCGCGCCGACCTGCGCGACCCGGCCCCCGACCAGTTCGAGCTGGCCGAGCGGGTGCTCGCCACGGTCCCCGAGGACCTCCTCTACGCCCGCGTCGACCTGGTACGGCTCGCCGACGGCACCCCCGCCCTCATCGAACTGGAACTCACCGAGCCCTACCTGTACCTCCACCGCGAACCCGCCGCCGCGAAGAACCTCGCGACCGCCCTCCGCGAACTGGCCTGAAACGAACTGGCCTGAAAACCAGTTGCCCACGGCGGGAAGGAATTGGTTGACTTCGAGCGATATCAGTGGACGACGACACAGAGCTAAGGGGGGATGTTGATGCCCGCGGGCCACGAGGTCGCCGTTGTGCGCCCTCGAGCGGAGCGACGTCCCCGCCGGTGTCACCGGCGAGGGTGACTCCGCCTGGCGTGACGGCGGCACAGGAGGCCCCTGTTCGTCATCACCCACCGAAAGTCCTAGTACCTTGCCCAGAATTCGCACGTCATTCCGCTGTGTCCACTGCCGGCTCGACGTCTCCATGGACGCGCCCGGCACCAAGCACCGCAACCACTGCCCGACCTGCCTGTGGTCCAGCCACCTCGACCGCACTCCCGGCGACCGCGCCGCGGACTGCTCGTCGGCGATGGCGCCGATCGCGATCCACGTACGGCAGAACGGCGAGTGGCAGATCATCCACCGATGCACCAGTTGTGGCGAGCTGGACGCCAACCGCATCGCGGGTGACGACAACCCGCTCATGCTGATGCGGCTGGCCGTGGCCCCGCTCGCCCAGCCGCCCTTCCCGATGGAATGGTTCGCCAGCCTGTGAGCGACCTCAGAGGCCGGAGATGCCGCCGTCCACGGGGATGACCGTCCCCGTCAGATAGGCCCCAGCCCTGGACGACAAGAAGATCGCCGCGCCCGCCATGTCGTCGGGCCGGCCGATCCGGCCCAGCGGCACGCTGGAGGCGATGCCCTCCCGTGTGGCCGGGTCGTCCAGGGCGAAGGCCATCATCTTCGACTCGAACGGGCCGGGCGCGATCGCGTTGACCGTGATGTGCTCGCCCGCGAGCTGTTTGGCCAGGTGCCGGGTGAGCATGTGCACCCCGGCCTTGGCCGCCGAGTAGGCGTAGTTCTCCAGGGCGGGGACCCGGATCCCGTCGATCGAGCCGATGTTGACCACGCGCGCCGGGTCGTCCGCGCTCGCGGCGGCGCGCAGGTTCGGCAGCAGCCGCTGGGTCAGGTGGAACACGCCTTTGACGTTGATGCCCCACAGCTTGTCGAAGGCGTGCTCGGGGTACTCCTCCAGCGGTGCCCCCCAGGTGGCCCCCGCGTTGTTGACGAGCACGTCGAGCCGTTCGGGCAGCGCCTCGGCCAGCGCGCCGATGCCCGCGGCCGTGGACAGGTCCGCGGGTACGGCGACGCACCCCAGCTCAGCGGCCGTCCTGGTGACCTCGGCCGCCTTGCGGGCGGAGATGTACACCGTGGCGCCGGCCTCGACGAATCCCGCCGCGATCATCCGGCCGATGCCGCGCGAGCCGCCGGTGACGACGACCGTCTTGCCTTCCACCGAGAACAGAGTCATGTTCTGGAAGCATGCCATACCGACCGGTCGGTCGCCAATTGTCCGAGTCACAGCCCAGGCAGTCGGCCATTCCTGAACAGGTCCACGAACGTCTGGTGGTCCGCGCGGGCCTGCGCGCCGTAGGAGTGCGCGAAGGCGACCAGCATCGCGACGAAGCCCTTGTGGTCGCCGTCGACCACGTCCACGATGGCCTCCTCGGTGGAGTAGTCGACCAGGTCGTGGCTGGACTCGTCGTCGGCGACAGAGTGCATCCGGGCCACCGCCCGCCCCAGGTCGCGCACGATCGACAGCAGCTCCTCCGGCTCGTTGACGTCGTCCCAGTCCAGGTCGGCGGAGTACGGCGAGACCTCGGCGACGAGCTGGCCGGCGCCGTTCAGCACCGTGTAGCCGAGCCACGGATCGGCGTAGGCCTGCAGCGCCCGCTGCGACTCGGCCGTCCGGTGCCCCTGGTGCTTGAAGTAGCCGGCCACCTTGGGGTCGTCGACGTGCCTGGCGACGGCGGGCACCTGCGCCTGCTTCATGTACAGGATGACGTCGTTCTCCAGCGCCTGGGTGTGGCCCTCCAGCAGCAGGTTGTACGACGGCAGCCCGGCCGACCCGATGCCCACGCCCTTGCGCAGCGCCACGTCCTTGATGACGTACTCGACCGGGTTCGACGGCACCGGCAGTGTCGTGAGGTACTCCTCGAAGGCGCGCACGACCGCCGCCCGGGTCTCCTCGTCGACCGGCTCGCGACCCTCCATCAGCGCGAAGCGCCGGTCGTAGTCGTCGATCGTGGTCTCCACGTCGAGCATCGCGACCCTGGTGTTCAGCCTGGCCGTCTGCAGCACCCTGTGCAGCATGCCGGTGGTGGTGTCGAGGGTCAGCGAGCCGATCGCGTCGTCGCCGCCGTGCGCGATCGCGGTCAGCTCGGTCAGGTAGGAGTGCCCGAAGTCGTTGACCAGTGTGGTGATCACCTCGTCGGACAGCGCCTTGGCGTACCCGATCAGCGCGACGCTGGCGGCGAACCGCTTCAGGTCCCAGGTGTACGGCCCGACGTACGCCTCGTCGAAGTCGTTGACGTTGAACACCAGCACGCCGGAGGCGTTCATGTAGGTGCCGAAGTTCTCCGCGTGCAGGTCACCGTGGATCCACGCCCGGCTGGTGCGCGTGTCGAGGTAAGACTCGTCGGCGAAGGCGCCGGTCATGTCGGCGTAGAAGACGCTGGCGCTGCCCCGGTAGAAGGCGAAGGGCGACTTCGCCATCTTGCGGAACTTGCGGCGGAAAGCGGCCGGATCACGCCTGATGGAGTCGCCGAACTCGGTGACCAGGACGTCGAGGATATGGGTCTCGCGCATATCCGCACATTAAGTGGCGCGCGTCGTCCCGCCTACCCCGTGACGGGTGGGAAACGTGCGACGCGTGCGCAGCACGAGCATCACCGCGACCACCACGAGCACCGCCGCCTGCCCGGCGGCGACCAGAACCGTGCCTCTGGTCAGCGGGTCACTGAGCTCGAAGCGCGAGTACGGCGCCGGCGCGAACACCATCGGCACCGCCAGGATCGCCAGAGCCGGCGGCCAGGCGACGGGCACCCGCCGCCACACGAGGCAGCCGACCCCCGCCACGATGATCGCCAACCCGGCCGGATCGGCCAAGGCCAGGGCCAGGACCGGCGCGATCCCGCCGACGCCGGCCAGCGGATAGTAGGCAGCGGCCGCGACCACCGGCACCGCGATCACCCATGCCGGCTGGTGCACGGCCCGCACGTCCCGATGGAACCCCAGCATCAGCGCCAGATACGGCACCGCCGTCATGAGCAGGACCGGCATCCAGCTCAGCGCGTCCCACTGGGCGTGCACGGAGCTGTCGGCCGCCATGACGGCGAGCGGGGGCAGTAGCGAGATCGAGGCCAGCACCTTGGCGGCCCGCACCCGGCCGGTCACCAGCGCGGCGAACGCCACGATGACCGCGAACCCCAGCAGGTCCGACACTCGCGCGGCCGTCGCCAGGACGCCTTCGGCGGCCGTTCCGGCCGGGGGCGGGTCGAGGGGGAGCGGGTTCAGCACCTCGGCGGCCAGCGTCAGCCAGCCGCGGAAGGCGAAGTAGCCGAGGCCCAGCAGCGCCGCCAGCCGGACGGCCTCGCCCCACAGGACGTATCCGGTCATCGGCCCGCCGCCGGCGAGGCGCACCCGGATCGCCAGCGCGGCCACGCTGGCCACCTCCGGCAGCGTGGGCCTGGCGTTGTGCTCGTCCACGGCCCCGGCCGAGCCCTCCAGGAAGGCGTCGACCATCTCCTCCTCGCGCTCGGCCCGGTAGGAGGCGGGCAGCAGGCGCAGCACGTGCCGGTAGCGGTCTTCCAGAAGGCTCATGCGGTCCCCCTCGCGATCGACGCGTCGCCGAACCGGGCGCTGAGGCGCTCGGTGGCGCTTCTGACATTGGCGGCCAGCCGGGCCGCTTCGGCCTGGAGCGCGCGGGCGCCCGCGTCGGTCAGCCGGTAGTAGCGGCGCAGCCGCCCCTGCTGGACCTCCTCACGGTCGAGCACCACGAGCTCGTCGGCGGCGAGGCGGTCCAGCACGCCGTAGAGCGTGCCCACTTTCATCCGCACCCGCCCACCTGACAGCTCCTCCACCTCTTGGACGATGCCGTAGCCGTGCAGCGGCCGGTCCACGAGCGCGGTGAGGACGAAGAACGCCGGTTCGGTCATGCTCATGTTCGACATCATATATCGGGAGGCATGATATGTGGTAGCTCAGGTGCTTCACGCCGACGGCGGTGGCTGGGTGGGGTCCACCGTCGGGGGCTCCTCCGTGGGGGTGGGGTCATCCGTGGGCGTGGGATCTTCCGTCGGGGTGAGGTCCTCCGTAGGGGTGGGATCCGTGGTCGGGGTGTCGGTGGGCGTCGGGCAAGAGGTGTCGGAGGGGGGCGTGCCCTCGGTGGGGGTGGGGCAGGGGGTGGCCGGGGGCTCCACCACCACGTCCTGCTGTCCCTCCGTGCCGACCGGGCGGTCCACCACGCCGCCGGTCTCCTCGCCCGTGGTCGCGTTCAGCTCGGTCAGCCGTACCGCCTGCTGCTCGTCGCCCTTCTCGACGACCGTCACCTTCTTCTTGGAGAAGCCCTTCCACTTCTTCCCCCGGTACTTCGACCCGTCGACGTCGATGTCCTCCTCGGGGGTCAGCAGCGGATTGCCGCAGTCGCACTTGACGGCGGGGGTCCCGAACCGGTCCACCAGGACGGCGGTCCCCGCTTCGAGAACCGCGTGCACCATGGTCGCCTTGCCGTTGCGGTAGCCGTGGTTCCGTACCAGGGTGTCCCGCCGCAGCACGACCGGGGTGAGACCGGAGACGTGCTCGCCGATCTCGGCCGTCGCGATGCCGACCGCCTTGGCCCACGCCTTGCCCTTGGCGGGATTGGCCCGCAGGAATCGGACGAGCTTCCCCTTGTCACAGTGCTTCCCGCGCGGCGAACCCCCGTAGAGTCCCGCGTCGTCCCCGCTCACCGTGCCGCCGCCGCCGGCGACGACCCCGGCGATCCCCCCGGCGGCGGACTGTAAGAACGGATCCTCGCCCAACTCGTCCAGCGCCAGCAGCACGATGGGTATGGCACGCAGGGCCGCGGGATTGCATCCCGTCAGGACGAGCGTGGAGACGAGCGTGAGAGCAAGCAGGCATATGAACCGCCGAGACATGGTCCCTCCCTGGGTAGGCCTTTTCTTCCGGCCAACCATGGATCAAGAAGAGAGGGATGCCATGAGTACCGCCCTACTCAATCAGGCATGGAGAGCGCGCCCTGGCGGGCGTGGGGGACCCGCCAGGACGCGCCTCCTTTCCCCGGCGCGTCGGCCCAGGACCCCGGCGAGGGATGGGGTCCTATGCCGAGGGCTCGCGCACGGAGTCGGTGGGGGAGTGAACCTCCGTGGAGGACTCCGGGTGCCGGTAGCGTTCTGCGATGCGGTGCGCCGCACCGACAGGGTCGTCCAGCGGGTGGTCGACGGCCTCTCCGTCCTCATTCCAGACGAACGACCCGTCCTTGCACCACACGGTCAACTCGGTCAGTACGGAAAGCACGGACATGCCATTGCCATTGCTCTGGTAGGTGTGGGTGAACCCCTGGCGATGCAACGCGTAACGCAGTAAACGTGTTGCCTCGCGGGGGTCGTGCCAGGGCAGGTACGGCGTACCCGCGTGGACCGGCAGCACGGCCGCTCACCCCCTCGCCGACCTTTCGATGGATTTGTACCAACGAATGGATGATGCGGCTGTCCGGGGTACGCGGTCAAGGGGTTGTGGCCTGTCAGAACCAGATCGTCTAAATTGTTGGAACAAAAGGGGTGAAAGTGGCAAGGTCGTCGCTGTACCAGCAGGTGGCTTCGGAACTTCGCAGGGCCATCTACTCCGGCGACCTCGGCCCCGGAGACCAGCTCCCCACCGAAGCGGACCTGATGGTGTCGCACGGCGTCAGCCGCAACACGGTCCGCCTGGCGCTCGGCGAGCTGGTCAACGAGGGGCTGGTGACCCGCACACCCCGGCGCGGCACGGTCGTCAGGGACCGCAGGCCGCTGCTCATGTACCCGCAGCGCGAGCTCGAACCGCAGCCGAGCGGCGAGCTTCGCGAGGCCTTCGCCTTCGCGGTCTCCCAGGAGGGCCGCGCGCCCAGCCAGAACATCGAGGTGGCGATCGTCAACCCGGTCGAGGAGATCGCCAGCCGCCTCGAACTGGCCGACGGGGAGCCGGCCGTGGTACGCCGGCGCCTGCGTTTCGTGGACGGCCAGCCCTACAACACCAACGACTCCTACTTCCCGCTGGCGCTCGTCGCGGGGTCGGAGATCACCCGGCCCGGCGACATCAACAGGGGCGCCAACCGGGTGCTGGAGGAGCTCGGCCACGCGCAGGTGCGGGTGGTCGACGACATCTGGGCGCGAATGCCGAACCAGGCCGAGGCGGAGCGCCTCCAGTTGGAGCTGGGGACGCCGGTGGTCGTCTACATCCGGGTCGGATACGACAGGTCCGACGTGCCGGTGCGCGTCGCGGTGTCGGTGCTCCCCGCCGACAAGCACTTGATCAGATACGAGCTCGAACGCCACTGATCCTGGTGGGTGCCCGGGCTCGGTTGGGGGTGATCCCGCCCGCCCGCGGGTCTGCCTAGCGGATGTCTTTCCCGTTGGGCTGTGGGGAGTTGTGCACATTCCCCCAAATCACGCTTTATGAAGAAATTTCACCATCCACTTCATGATCAGCGCCGTGTGCCATCACGTGGACACGACCCGTGTCCACTCGGCCACCCATCGCAACGAAGGGCTGAACCATGCACTCGAACACCCTGCTTCACCCGCTCACCCTGCGCCGGGCCGAGCCGGCCGACCTGCAGGGCGTGCTCGCCCTGCTCGCGGTCACCGCCGAGTGGCTCTACCGCAAGGGGGTCCGCCAGTGGCCGCGCGGCGGCTTCGGGCCCGAGCGGATCGAGCCCCTCATCGAGGAGCGGGTGCTGTACATCCTCGACGACGACCTGGCTTTCCTCACCGGCGACGCCGTACCCGTGGCCACGATCGCCCTCGACGGCCACGCCGACCCCGAGTTCTGGACCAGGGACGACGAACCTGACGCCGGACTCTACGTGCACAAGCTCGCGGTCTCCCGGACCTGGGCCGGCGCGAGTCTCGGCGACACCCTCCTCGACTGGGCCGGTACGGCGGTCGCGGCGGCAGGGCTGCGCTGGCTCAGGCTCGACTGCGCCAAGGACAACCCGGGCCTGCAGGACTACTACCGCGGCAGGGGCTTTCGGCACCTGCGCACGGTCGACCTGCCGCACCGTGCCTCGGGAGCGCTGTTCCAGCGACCCGCACGGGCTCGCACGAGCACCTCGGAGGTCACCTTCCGCGACCTGACGATTCCGGCGCTCCTTGACGCCTGACAGGGTTTGTCAGATTTGACCACTGGCCCTCTCCACGCCTGGAGGGGGTCAGATCAGGCGATAGCCTCTCCTACATGACCGGATCCCTGCTTGAGGTGATCGCCCTCGACGTGCGCGACGCCGTAGCCGCGGAAGCGGGCGGCGCCGACCGACTGGAAGTCGTCGCCGACATGTCGGCCGACGGCCTGACCCCCGCGAAGGAGACGGTCGCCGAGATCGCCAGGGAGTGCGCGCTGCCGCAGATGGTGATGCTGCGCTGCGACGCGGGCTTCACCGCCGACGCCGACGTGCTCGACCGGCTGCGCGATGAGGTCAAGGCCATGGCCGAGGCCGGAGCCGCGGGATTCGTGTTCGGCTTTCTCGACGCCGCGGGCGCCGTCGACCTGGCGGCGACCGAGGCGCTCATCCACGCGGTCTCGCCGCTGCCCTGGACCTTCCACCGCGCCGTCGACCACGCCGCCGACATCCAGGCCTCCTGGCGGGCCGTCCGCCTGCTGCCGAACCTGGCCACCGTGCTCACCTCCGGCTCGCCCAGCGGCGTCACCGACGGCCTGCCCGTGCTCAAGGCGCGCGCCGAGGCCGGCGACGCCTCCCTCATCCTGGCCGGCGGCGGCCTCAAGCCCGCCCTGGTGCCCGCCCTGCTCGACTACGGCGTGCGCGCCTTCCACGTCGGCAGCGCGGTCCGGGCCTCCTGGTCCGACCCGGTGGAGGCGCCCCTGGTCGCCCAGTGGCGCTCGCTGGTCGACCGGGACGTCGTCTAACCGAGCGCCGAGTCCGCCCGGTGCAGCGCGGCGGCCAGCGTCCTGATCGTGGCCGGCTCGTCCATCACCCCGCCGCCCGCCTCGCGCCGCTCCTGCCACGCCTGCACCCGCTCGCCGTACTCGCGGTAGTGGGCCAGGTGGAAGGCGTAGACCGTGGCGTAGCGGGAGACCAGGTGCGAGGGGTGCATGTCCCAGCCCTGGTAGAAGCCGTGCGCGAGGGAGTGCCCGACCAGTTCGGCGTGCCTCCGCCAGAGCGCGTGTACGTCCTCGGCGGAGCCGGAGGCGGGAGAGGCGGCCAGTGAGCCGTCCGACAGCTCCACGCCGGTGCCCGCGAAGGCGGTTTGCATCTCGTGGCGGGCGTGGTCGCAGGCCGGATGGTCCAGGCGCTGCTCGTGCGGTGGCAGGCCGAGCGCGGCGGTGTAGTCGAAGACGCCGAAGTGCGCCGCGGACAGCCGCCCGCCGAGCGCCTCGGCCAGGTCGCCGCGCAGGAAGCGCACGGTCTGCGGGGCCTCCACCTGGATCTCGAACCGCAACCGGCCGGGGAGGCCGAGCGCGGTCTCCAGGGTGGCGAGGAAACCGGCGAACTGCCGGAGGTAGTCCTCCATCAGCACCTTGGGAAAGGTGACGGTGAACCCGCGCGGCAGCTCGCCGAGCAGGTCGAGCACACCGGTCAGGAAACCGTCGAGGGTACGCGTCGAGCGGGCGGCGTCCCCGTCGGCGAACGACTTCACCCGCAGCCCCCAGCGCCGGGGCAGCGCGCCCGCCGAGTACAGCTCGGCCACCGCGCCGGCCGCCCGCGCGGTGTCGCGGTCCTCCTGGTCCGGCCGTACCCCGTAGCCGTCCTCGAAGTCGATGCGCAGGTCCTCCACCGGCTCGGTGCCCAGCTTGCGCGCGACCCGCTCGTGCACCTCGCCGGGGACGCCGAGGACCTTGGTCAGCTCGGCCGGGCCCGGCAGGTGGGTGGTGAGCAGCTTCAGCGCCTCCGCGCCCCACTGCGCCACGGTGCCGGGGCCGAAGCGGTCGGCCGGGACGTAGACCGTGTGCACCGGCTGCCAGGCGGGGGGGCGCGCGGGGTAGCGGGCCTGCTGGGTCGCGAGGGTTTCGGCGAAACCCTCGACCGTGTGGTCCCCGACGGTGACGCGCATGCCGCTCCTCAACGAGAGTCCGGCCTGCCGCAGGCGTCGAGCATCGCCTGGAGGCCGACCAGTTTGACCCGCTCGCCGCGGCCCAGCGTCCTGGCCAGCTCCGCCTCGGCGTCCTCGATCCGGCGCCAGTCGTGGTAGCCGATCGGCCGGACGCCGCGTCCGGCCAGCAGTTCGTCGATGGGCGTGAGCCGTACCGGAGGGCGGTCGGACAGGTCGGCCAGCAGGGTGCGGACGGTCTCGGTGGCGTCGGACTTGTTGGTGCCGATCACCCCGGTGGGGCCGCGCTTGAGCCAGCCCGCGACGTACTCGCGGTCGCGGACCCGGCCCGCCTGGTTCGGCACGGTCATCGTGCTCTCGTCGAACGGTACGCCGGGCAGCGGCACGCTCTGGTAGCCCACCGAGCGCAGCACCATGCCGACCGGCAGCGTCTCGAACTCGCCCGTGCCGACCACCCGGCCGTCCTCCGACAGGCGGGTGCGTTCGAGCCGGAGCCCCTCGACCCGCTCCTCGCCGAGGATCTCCACGGGCTTCATCCAGAAGCGCACGTCCAGGCGGCGCGGGCGGCCCTGCGGCGGGCGGGCGGCCCACGACTGCAACACGTCGATGTTGCCGCGGATCTGCCGGGGGAAGTCCCCGCCGAGCACGACCGCCTCCTCGGGGCGCACGCACACGTCGGCGTTGGCCAGCTCGCCCAGCTCGCGCAGCTCCTTGAGGGTGAACTTGGCGTGCTGCGCCCCGCGCCTGCCGATCATGTGGATCGCCTTGACCTGGCTGCCGGCCAGCCGTTCCAGCACCTCGTGCGGCACGTCGGTGGAGCTCAGCTCCTCGGCCGTCTTGGCCAGGATCCGCACCACGTCCACGGCCACGTTGCCGACGCCGATCACCGCGACCTCGGGGCTGTCCAGGGTGAACCGGTCGGGGGAGACGTCCGGGTGGCCGCAGTACCAGTTGACGAAGTCGGTGGCCGCCACGCTGCCGGGCAGGTCCTCGCCCGGGATGCCCATGTGGCGGTCGACCATCGCGCCCGTGCAGTACACCACCGCGTCGTAGGAACCCAGCAGATCCGCCACCGACAGCTCCTCGCCGAGCGTCAGACCGCCCAGGAAACGGACCTGGGGGAGCTCCAGGACCCGGCGCAGGTAGTTGGCGATCGATTTGATCGAGGTGTGGTCGGGCGCCACCCCATACCTGACCAGCCCGTACGGCGTCGGCAGACGTTCGATCACGTCCACCTCGACGGGCTCTGCCGCCTGTTTGACCAGGGCTTCCGCCGTGTAGATCCCCGCAGGGCCGGATCCGACGACCGCGACGCGCACGTTGCCTCCTCGGGGGGACGCCATGTCCGTGATTGTGGCTCAGCGGGTAGTGGTCCCACCAGATGTAACGGCCCGATGTCGTCGATGTATCCCCGGTCGGAGGTGCGATCGAAACCGTCTTCCGCTCGTGTCCGGATCCGGACTTGCGGGAAGGGCGTGCGCCGATCAGAGTGAGGTCCTGTGAGCGAGCGGTGCGGGCTGGCGGGATCGGCGGGGAAGGTCGCGTGAGCGCGGAGAAGAGGCGAAAGCAGGGGCTCAGGCGGCCGAAAGATGGCACGCTCCCTGACATGAGGGGATCGCGTCGCGCGTGGGGCGCCGCCTCCGACGGCGAGCCGGTGTCCGACGCCCGCTGGTTCGAGGCGTTCGGCAGGGTGATGGCCGCCCTGGCGAGCGAGGCCGACTTCATCGACTCCTGCCGCGACCTGACCTGGTGGCGCGGCGCCGACCAGAGCTGGCACATCGAGTGGCGGGACGGGCCCTTCGCCTCGGAGGTGGCCGCCCTGCTCGACGAGCACGTGCGCGACCCCGACCTCCCCGACGGCCTGGTGACCTCGGCGGGGCCCGGTTCGCGCGCCTCGGCGATGCTCGACGTGATGGGCGTGCGCTTCGAGTTGCGCGCCATCGACCCGCTCGGCCGTGCGCGCCTCCAGGCCAGGCCCGGCTTTTGGCGCCTCGCCGAAGCCCTGGACACCACCCGCCGGACCAATGCCCGCCAGCCGTGGGAAGAACTGCTCGGCGGCTGACCCAAGCGGTTGGTTGAAGGACTTTAGTGGTTTCCGGGACCATGTGGTTGACCGAAATTTACTTTTCCTGTCAGTACACATACTGTGGCTGTGCCCGCCTTTACGCGTTCCAGGGGGAATGAGGCGGCCGGGGACAGGATGATGAAGAACACCACGATCGACTACGCCGATTTCGCCGAGTATGACCGGCGGCAAAGCGCTATCCAACGGCACGTAGTGCTCGCCTTTCTGGCCGGCCTCGCCGTCGGGGCGCTGGGAATGGCGATCTCCGGCCTCGCTTCGGACCTCGTCAGCGAGTTCTACGACCCTTATGCGTATTTGGCGCTGGCCATCGTGGTGGGAGCGACCGCGACGGGGTTCGGGTGGGCGCTGCTGACCACGTTTCTCGCGGGGACGTCGATGCTGGTCTCCGCGATGGGCGGCAGCGCGGTGCTCGGCCAGTCCGACTTCGAGGTGATCGGCGGCGGCCACGCCGCGGGCCTGAACCTGCTCCTCGTCCTGCTGGTCGCCGTCGGCCTGCTGGCCCACGTCACCCGCAGGTCCGACGGGTGGGGCGACCTCGCCGCCGGGGCCATCACCGGGCTCCTGGTGGGCGACGTGATCGATCGCGCGACCCCCGGCTTCATCGACTCCCAGCCGGGCTTCTGGCCCGTGCCCGCCGTGATGATCGGCACGCTTTCGGTCGCTCTGATCTTCGTCATGCGGGGGACCGCCGCCGGCCGGGCCCGCGCCGCCGTACTCGCCACTGGGGTCGCCGCCGTGATCGCAGCCCTGGCCCTCGCCTTTTAAAACGGGCGATCTAGGCGTCGAAGTGGATAGCCTGTAGACCTTCCGTATCGGGTTCGAGCAAGGAGTAGCCGTGCTGCTGCGCATGTCGTCGTTGTTTCTTCGCACCCTGCGGGACGACCCGGCAGACGCGGAAGTCCCGAGCCACAAGCTGCTGGTCCGCGCCGGATACGTCCGCCGCGTCGCCCCCGGCATCTATTCCTGGCTGCCCCTGGGCAAGATCGTCATGGAGAACGTCGCGCGGGTCGTCCGCGAGGAGATGAACCGGATGGGCGCCCAGGAGGTGCTCTTCCCCGCGCTGCTGCCCCGCGAGTACTACGAGGCGACCGGCCGCTGGACCGAGTACGGCGACACGCTGTTCCGGCTGAAGGACCGCAGGGGCGGCGACTACCTCCTCGGGCCCACCCACGAGGAGCTGTTCACCGACATGGTGAAGGGTGAGTACTCCTCCTACAAGGACTACCCGGTCACGCTCTACCAGATCCAGACCAAGTACCGCGACGAGGCCAGGCCCAGGGCCGGCATCCTGCGCGGGCGCGAGTTCGTCATGAAGGACTCCTACTCCTTCGACCTCGACGACGACGGCCTCAAGCGCTCCTACGAGCAGCACCGCGACGCCTACATCAAGACCTTCGACCGCCTCTGCATCAACTACAAGATCTGCTTCGCCACCTCGGGGGCGATGGGCGGCTCCGCGTCGGAGGAGTTCCTGGCGCCCACCCCCACCGGCGAGGACACCTTCGTGGCCTGCCACTCCTGCGGCTACGCCGCCAACGCCGAGGCCGTCACCACCCCCGCGCCGCCCGTCCGGGCTCTTGACGGCCTGGCAGCGCAGCGGGTGCTCGACACCCCCGGCACCCCGACCATCGAGACCCTCGTCGACCACCTCAACACCGAGCACGGCATGTCGATCACCGCCGCCGACACCCTGAAGAACGTCGTCGTCAAGATCACCACGCCCGGCTCGGACAAGGTCGAGACGCTGGTCATCGGCGTGCCCGGCGACCGCGAGGTCGACTTCAAGCGCCTGGAGGCCATGCTCGCCCCCGGCGAGCCCGCCATCTTCGAGGCCGAGGACTTCGCCAGGCACCCCGGCCTGGTCCGCGGCTACATCGGCCCGCAGGTGCTGCGTGAGCTGGGCATCCGCTACCTGGTCGACCCGCGCGTCGTCACCGGCACCTCCTGGGTGACCGGCGCCAACGAGCCCGGCAGGCACGCCGTCGACGTGGTCGCGGGCCGCGACTTCACCCCCGACGGCACGATCGAGGCCGCCGAGGTGCGGGCAGGTGACCCCTGCCCCCGATGCGGCTCCGAGCTGTCCATCGACCGCGGCATCGAGATCGGCCACATCTTCCAGCTCGGCCGCAAGTACGCCGACGCCGCCGGCCTCGACGCCCTCGGCCCCGACGCCAAGCCCATCCGCATCACCATGGGCTCGTACGGCATCGGCGTCTCCCGCGCCGTCGCCGTCATCGCCGAGCAAAAGCACGACTCCCTCGGCCTGGTGTGGCCGCGCGAGGTCGCCCCCGCCGACGTGCACATCGTCGGCACCGGCAAGGAGAACCAGATCGAGGTGGCGCTCAAGCTGGCCGAGGAGATGGAGTCCCGCGGCCTGCGCGTCCTGGTCGACGACCGCGCCGGGGTGTCCCCCGGGGTGAAGTTCAAGGACGCCGAGCTGCTGGGCCTGCCCACCATCCTGGTCATCGGCCGCGGCCTGTCCCAGGGCGTCGTCGAACTGCGCGACCGGGCCTCGGGCACCAAGGAGGAGATCCCCCTCGCGGAGGCCGTCGACCGCGTCGTCTCCGCCGCCCGCTAGACACCCGCCGACCGGGAGAGGCGTTCACCGTCTCTCCCGGGACCGGGTCAGTAGTGCCCGTGGTGGCGACGGCCGCCGAAGGTCCTGCCTATCTGGAAGCCGCCCGGAAGGCGGAGCGTCACGTGGCGGCGGCCGTCCGGAGTCGTGCTGACATGGAAGCGGCGGTTGCCGAAGCTGTGGCCCACCCCGTGACGGGACAGGTTGAGCCGGAACGGGCCGATCTTGATGGACTTCCGGTAGTGCCAGCCCACGTACCCTCCTCTGGATCTTCGCGATATGTCGTGAAAACGAATGGAGTTCCGGCCGAGTTCCCGCAGACAGTGAGACGCCGCCTCTCGGGGGAGGGAGGCGGCGTCTCGGCTTGTGGGGCTATCGGCGGTTGGAGCCCAAGGACTTACGCCAGTGGAATCCACCGGGAAGATTGATCGACAGGGTACGGCGGCCGTCTGCGGTCCTGGTGACACGGAAAGCGCGATTACCCCAGCTGTGCCCGACCCCGCCGCGCGACAGGTTGAGCCGGAACGGGCCGAATTTGATCGACTTTCTATATCCCCATCCCATGAGAACCTCCATGAATAGCGAGCACCCCAGCTACCCCGGAAATCCACGGATATGTCCGGGTAAAGAAGGTAAAGGGGTCAGCCGCTGCTCGTCGGGCTGGCGGACGGCGAGGGAGAGGCCGGCGCGGGCATGCCCGGGAAGGCGGTGAGGGTGGGGCGGAAGCCGTACGAGCGGGTGGCGGACTCCTGCATGGCCAGGGCCGCCAGGCGGCGCAGGGCCGGTGACGGGGTGGCGGTGAGCTCCAGGTAGGCGGTGGTGACGCCGGACTCGATCTGCACGGCCAGGCGGACGGCCTCGGCGGCGCTGCCGGGCGTGACCGGAAGGGCGTAGGACGCCTCGGGCTCGGAGGGCTTGCCGCCGCGGGTGGTGATCAGGGAACGGAGCTGGTCGCGCATCCCCCGGTGCGCGTCGAAGGCGGCGCTCACCCGGGACCGCAGGGCGCCCGTCGTCCGGGCCCCGAGCAGGCCGTACGCGTACACGGCCGCGTGCTCGGCGGCCAGGACCTTCCGCAGCGCCTCGACCTCGTCGGCGCTCTTCCTGTTCATACCGACCTCGGCAGGGCCAGGGCGTGCGTGGCCTCGCAGGCGCCGATGCTGGCCAGGAGCTGGGACAGGGCCGGGGAGACCTCGGTGAGCTGGCGGGCGCGGAGGGCGGCCGACCTGCGTTCCAGGTCGCGCAGCCGGGTGAGGGACGGCTTCGCCGCCGGGGAGGGGGAAGGGGTGGCCGTCGGCGTGCCGGACGGGAGGGGGGCGGCGCGCGGCAGGCGTTCGCGCAGCTCGGCGAGGTGGGCCTGGTGGCGGGCGCGGAAAGGGGTCAGCTTGGTCGCGCCGCCGTCGATGAGCGCCGAGTAGAGGGCGATCGTGCGCTCCTTCTCGGCGATCACGTCGCGCAGCAGGACGTGCTCGGGGTCGGGCGCGGGGGCGGCGGTGGGCTCCGGCTCGCCGGCCGTACATCCGGACAGGGCCGCGAGCGCCGCCGCACCGGCCAGCACGGCTCGCCTGGACACGGGACGCGGGCGCACGGAAGGACCTCCGGGTGGTCGGACATGGGCGCGGAAGGCTCCCAGCATCGTACGGGCTCACCGGGGTGCTCGCTCTGAACCGGGACGTGTCGTACACGTCGAGTGGCGCTCGTTCCGTGCCCTGGTACGGATAGGGTGTGAACTGTCGTCGCTAGCGGTCAGAGCCCGACAGCGAGGGTTTCTGGTCCTTCCGGACCAGGCGCAACGGAGAGCCGGCGGCGAGGTTCGCCCGGCTGAGAACATGACAATAGGGGAGGTCGATATGGGCAGCGCCTCATCCCGCGACCACCTGATGAAGCTCCTCGAGCCCGTCGTCGGTGCGGAGGGCCTCGATCTGGAGGACATCACGATCACGAAGGCCGGCAAGCGCCGCCTGCTGCGCGTGGTCGTCGATCGAGACGGCGGAGTGACTCTCGACGACGTGGCCGAGGTGAGCAACGCGGTGTCCGCGGCGCTCGACGCCGACAACGTGATGGGCGAGGCCGCCTACACGCTGGAGGTCTCCTCGCCGGGTGTCGACCGCCCGCTGACCGAGCCGCGCCACTGGCGCCGCGCGGCCAGGCGGCTGGTCAAGGCCGAACTGCGCGACGGCGCCGTGGTGGAGGGCCGGGTGCGCTCCGCCGACGAAAACGGTGTCGAGCTCGACGTCGCCGGCAAACCGCGCCGGCTCGACTATCAGGACCTGGCACTCGGCCGGGTCCAAGTGGAATTCAGCCGATTCGACGACGCCGACGAGGGCGACGACGACGGCGACGAAGGCTAAGGGGGGAGCTTCGTGGACATCGACATGAGCGTCCTGCGCAGCCTGGAGCGGGAGAAGGACATCTCCTTCGACCTGGTCGTCAAGGCGATCGAGGACGCGCTGCTGATCGCCTACTTCCGTACCGAGGGCGCGGCGCCCAAGGCGCGCGCCCAGCTCGATCGGCAGAGCGGGCACGTCACGATCCTGGCCGCGGAGATCGACGAGGACGGCGAGATCCTCAGGGAGTTCGACGACACGCCTGGCAACTTCAGCCGGATCGCCGCGACCACCGCCAAGCAGGTCATCCTGCAGCAGCTGCGGGACGCCGAGGACGAGATCAACTTCGGTGAGTTCGCCAGCCGCGAGGGCGAGCTGGTGGCCGGCGTCATCCAGCAGGGCAAGGACCCTCGGGTGGTGCTCGTCGACCTCGGCAAGATCGAGGCGGTGCTGCCGCACAACGAGCAGGTGCCCGGCGAGGACTATGTCCACGGCGAGCGCATCCGCTCTTATGTGGTGCAGGTGAAGAAGGGGCACAAGGGGCCCTCGGTCACGCTGTCGCGCACTCACCCGGGGCTGGTCAAGAAGCTCTTCGCGCTGGAGGTGCCGGAGATCGCCGACGGCACCGTGGAGATCGCCGCGGTGGCTCGCGAGGCCGGTCACCGTACCAAGATCGCGGTTCGGTCGCGTAAGCCGGGCGTCAACGCCAAGGGCGCGTGCATCGGGCCGATGGGCTCGCGGGTGCGCAACGTGATGGCGGAGCTGCACGGCGAGAAGATCGACATCATCGACTGGTCGGAGGACCCCGCGGAGTTCGTGGGGAATGCGCTTTCGCCCGCACGTGTTTCACACGTCGAGGTTCTCGATCTCGACGGGCGGGTGGCCCGGGTGACCGTGCCCGACTACCAGCTCTCCCTGGCCATCGGCAAGGAAGGGCAGAACGCCAGGCTCGCCGCGAGGCTCACGGGGTGGCGGATCGACATCCGTCCTGACACCCAGGCGGAGGACGCCGCCGGTCCCGTAGATGCGTCCACACGGTAAGCTGGAATATGGTGGCCAAGCAGCTCCGCTGAGAACCTGTGTGGGCTGTAAGGTTCGCACGGCCAAGTCGGAGCTGCTCCGCCTGGTGCGGGTCGAGGGTCTTGTGATCCCTGACCTGCGAGGACGGCTTCCCGGCCGGGGTGCTTCGGTGCATCCCGACCTGCGCTGTCTGGAGCTCGCCGAGCGTCGCCGAGCGTTCCCCCGCGCGTTTCGCGTGCAGGGACCGCTTGACGCCTCGCGCGTGCGGGTGCACCTGGAAGAGGAGATCCACGAAATGTCATGTAGGACGCCGAGTTGATGGGCGGAGTCAGATTGCTATGAGCGCCTGATGAGCACGCGGCGATGAAGACGTCAAGGTAACGACGGTCCGGCGGCACTGCCAGCCTCCCGGGCCGAGTAAGGGAGTGCAGTGGCAAAGGTCCGGGTATACGAGCTCGCTAAGGAGTTCGGCGTTGAGAGCAAGGTCGTCATGGCCAAGCTCCAGGAGATGGGGGAGTTCGTCCGTTCGGCGTCCTCCACCATAGAAGCGCCGGTGGTCCGCAGGCTCACCGAAGCTCTGGGCGCACCCAAGGGTGGGTCCTCGAAGGGCGGCGGTTCGTCGTCCAAGCCGCAGCCGCCAAGGGCTGCTCCCCGGCCGGCTGACAGCAGCCAGGCCGGCAACGGCACCGCACAGGCGCCGGTTTCCTCAGGCCCGCGTCCGGGCCCCAAGCCGGGTCCCAGGCCCGGCCCGGTGAGCGCGCCGCGCCCGCCGGTTCCGATGCCGCACGCGCCGCAGCCCGAGGCCGCGCGCGCCGAGGCACCCAAGACCGAGGCCCCCAAGGCCGAGGCTCCGCGAAGCGAGGCGCCGCAGGCTCCCCGCTTCGAGAGCGGCGGCGGCGCCACGCGTCCCGCGGCGTCCGGCCCGCGTCCCGGCCCCGCGGCCAGGCCTGGCCCGCGTCCCGGCCCGGCTCAGCGTTCTGGTGCTCCTTCGGGTGGCGCTCCTTCGGGTGCGCGTCCCGGCGCCGGTGCTCCGGCCGGCGGCGGTCAGGGTCGTTCCGGCGCCGGGCCCAAGCCCGGTCCGCGCGGCCCGCGTCCGGGTAACAACCCGTTCTCGTCCAACGCCAGCGGCATGGGCCAGTCCCGTCCGCCGCGTCCCGGTGGTCCCCGTGACGGCGCTCCCGGCGCCGGTCCTCGCGACCGCCAGGGCCCGCCCCGCGAGGGCGGCCGTGACGGGGCGATGCCCCGTCCGCCCGCCGCGCGTGGTGGCGCGCCCGGCGCTCCCGGTGGTGCGGCCGGTCCGCGTCCCGGTCCCGGCGCGGGTGGCCCGCGTCCCGGCCCCGGTGCCGGTGGTCCGCGTCCCGGTGGTCCGCGTCCCAACCCGATGATGATGCCGCAGGGTCGTCCCGCCGGTCCCGGTGGTGGCGGCGCTGGTCGTCCCGGCGGCGGTGGCGGCGCTGGTCGTCCCGGCGGCGGTGGCGGCGGTGGCCGTCCCGGCGGCGGTGGCGGCGGTGGCCGTCCCGGTGGCGGCGGCGGTTTCGCCGGTCGTCCCGGTGGTGGCGGCGGCGCAGGCCGTCCCGGCACGGGCACCGGTGGTCCCGGTGGCGGTGGCGGCGGTTTCGCCGGTCGTCCCGGTGGCGGCGGTCGTGGTCGTGGCGGTGGCACCGCGGGTGCCTTCGGCCGTCCCGGCGGTCGTCCGGCCCGCGGTCGCAAGTCGAAGCGTCAGAGGCGTCAAGAGTTCGACAACATGTCGGCTCCGACGATCGGCGGCGTGCAGGCTCCTCGCGGTGGTGGCGCGACCATCAGGCTTCCGCGCGGCGCCTCGCTGTCCGACCTCGCCGACCGCATCGGCGCCAACCCGGCGTCGCTGGTGCAGATCATGCTGCACCTCGGCGAGATGGTGACCGCGACGCAGTCGGTCAACGAGGAGACGCTGCAGCTCCTCGGCGCCGAGCTGGACTACAACATCCAGGTCGTCAGCCCGGAGGAGGAGGACCGCGAGCTTCTCGAGGCCTTCGACATCGAGTTCGGCGAGGACGAGGGCGACGAGGCCGACCTCGCCGCGCGTCCGCCGGTCGTGACCGTCATGGGTCACGTCGACCACGGTAAGACGAAGCTGCTCGACGCCATCCGCAAGACGAACGTGGCGGCGCGCGAGGCGGGTGGCATCACCCAGCACATCGGCGCCTACCAGGTCTCGACCACGCACGAGGGCGAAGACCGCAGGGTCACCTTCATCGACACCCCGGGTCACGAGGCGTTCACCGCCATGCGTGCCCGTGGTGCGCAGGCCACCGACATCGCCGTCCTGGTCGTCGCGGCCGACGACGGTGTCAAGCCGCAGACGATCGAGGCGCTCAACCACGCCCAGGCGGCCGACGTGCCCGTCGTGGTCGCGGTGAACAAGGTCGACAAGGAGGGCGCGGACCCGAACAAGGTGCGGGCCCAGCTCACCGAGTACGGCCTGGTCGCCGAGGAGTTCGGCGGCTCGACCCTGTTCGTCGACATCTCGGCCAAGAACGGCACCGGCATCGAGAACCTCCTCGAGGCGATCCTGCTGACCGCCGACGCCGAGCTCGACCTGCGGGCCAACCCGTCGATGGACGCTCAGGGCATCGCGATCGAGGCGCACCTCGACAAGGGCCGCGGCCCGGTGGCGACCGTGCTGGTCCAGCGCGGCACGCTGCGTGTCGGCGACTCGATCGTCTGTGGCGAGGCCTTCGGCCGCGTCCGGGCGATGCTCGACGACAACGGCGACCCGGTCGAGGAGGCCACGCCTTCGCGTCCGGTCCTGGTCATGGGTCTGACGGCCGTGCCCGGCGCCGGTGACAACTTCATCGTCGTCACCGACGACCGGATGGCCCGCCAGATCGCCCAGCAGCGCGCGGCGCGCAAGCGCAGCGCCGACATGGCGAAGTCGAGCCGTCGCCTCACCCTCGAGGAGCTGTTCAGCAACCTCGAGAAGGGCCGCGTCGACGAGCTCAAGCTCATCATCAAGGGTGACGTGTCCGGTTCGGTCGAGGCCCTGGAAGACGCGCTGCTCAAGATCGACGTCGGCGACGAGGTCAGGCTCCGTGTCCTGCACCGCGCCGTCGGTGCGATCACCGAGTACGACGTCAACCTGGCGGTGGCCGACGACAACGCGGTCATCATCGGCTTCAACGTCCGGCCTGAGCCCCGGGCGCGCGACCTCGCCGAGCGCGAGGGCGTCGACATCCGCTACTACTCGGTCATCTACCAGGCGATCGAGGAAATCGAAGCGGCGCTCAAGGGCATGCTCAAGCCCGAGTTCGAAGAGGTCCAGATGGGCACCGCCGAAGTCCGCGAGGTCTTCAAGGTGCCGAAGATCGGCAATGTCGCCGGTTCGCTGGTCCGCTCCGGCACGATCGTGCGCAACAGCAAGGCCCGCATCATCCGCGACGGTGTCGTGGTCGCCGACAACCTCACGGTGTCGTCGCTGCGTCGCTTCAAGGATGACGCGACCGAGGTCCGCGAGGGCTTCGAGTGCGGTATCGGTGTCGGCTACAGCGACATCAAGATCGACGACGTCATCGAGACGTTCGAGATGCGGGAGAAGCCGCGCGCGTAACACGCGGCTGGGCGCTCGGCGGACCGTTCGCCGGGCGCCCCTCGCACGCTTGGACGGGAAGACCGTCCAAGCGTGCATCGTGCGCGTGGGCGGGCAATCCGTCCGCGCGCGCATCGTGCGGTGGGGCGGGTCCTCCGTTCCGCCGTACGGCGCTCGCCTGGCCAGGCTCTCCACCGCGGCGCTGCCTGGCGCGCGTTTCGCTCACGAGCTCAGCGGTGGTGACCAACGATGTATGTCGGTGCCCTGACCCTGGACATCCTGCTCGGCGACGTTCACTCGCTGAAAGAGAAACGATCCGTGGTGCGTCCCCTGGTCGCCGAGCTGCTGCGGCGCTTTCCCGGCGCCGCCGTGGCCGAGACCGGCCATCTCGACCTGCACCGCAGGGCGGAGATCGGCGTCGCGGTCGTCTCCGCGAGCGCGGGCAACTGCGACGAGGTCCTGAACGCCTGCGAGCGGATGGTGGCCTTCCGCCCGGAAATCGAGTTGCTGTCGGCCCGCCGACGGCTCTACAACGACCAGGACTGACCGCAGTCATTTGTGGTGTATTTCTGGGCGTACGCTCCGAAGTTGCAGCGAGCATGAGCATGAGCGGCGGGTCCGGGACGGCGATCCCGGAACCCGCCGCGACAAGGAACACGAAGATGATGTACGGCAGGCCCGGAGCCGCCCTCCGCGGCCGGTCGTCGTGAGTGAGGGGGAGCGAACATGGTGGACGCCGCACGCGCGCGCAAGCTCGCCGATCGCATCCAGCAGATCGTCGCCGAGATGCTGGAGCGCCGGGTCAAGGATCCGCGCCTGGGCTTCGTGACCGTGACCGACACGCGCATCACCAACGACCTTCGGGAGGCCACGGTCTTCTACACGGTCTTCGGCTCCGAGGCCGAGCGCGGCGACACGGCGGCGGCGCTGGAGAGTGCCAAGGGGATCATCCGCTCCGAGGTGGGCCGCCAGACCGGCGTACGCCACACCCCGACGCTGACCTTCCAGCACGACCCGCTGCCCGACAGCGCCCGCCAGCTCGACCAACTGCTGGCCGTGGCCAAGGCGAAGGACGCCGAGGTGGCGGCCAAGGCCGCCGGCGCCCAGTACGCCGGTGACGCGGATCCCTACAAGAAGCCCGACGTGGACGAAGACGAGGACGAGCCGTCCGACCGCGCGGGGCACCCGGCGACGTGACGCCCGAGGTGCGTGACACGTTCGACGGCCCGGCAGGGCCGCCGAGCGAGGCCGCCGACTCCGCGCACGCGGGGGCGGCGGCCTCGCCCGCTCGGGAACGTGCCACACCCGCGAGCCGGTCGGAGCGGGAAGCCGCCCCGACCGCGAACGGTTTCCCCGCCGACGCCCGGACGGGTGGCGCGGGAGTGCTCTCCGAGGAGGTCTGGGGGCGGGCGGTCGAGCTCGTCCGGCAGGCCGACGAAATCGCGCTGGCCTGCCACGTCTCGCCGGACGGTGACGCGCTCGGCTCCATGCTCGCCATGGCGCGCATCCTGACCGGCATGGGCAAGCGTGTGGTCGCCTCCTTCGGCGACCGGCAGTTCGGTGTGCCCGGGCTGCTGCACTTCCTGCCCTTCCAGGAACTGCTCTCCTCGCCCGCCGACTTCCCGGCCGCGCCGGAGCTGATGATCACCTTCGACTCCTCGACGCTCGAACGGCTGGGCCTGTTGGCCGCCAGTGCCGGCCAGGCGCGGGAGGTGATCGTGATCGACCACCACCCGTCCAACACCGGGTTCGGCACGATCAGCCTGATCGACCCCGGCGTCGCGGCGACCGCCGTGCTGACCGAGGAGTTGATCTACCGCCTTGGCGGGAGCCTGTCCAAGGACGTGGCGACCTGTCTGTATGTGGGGCTGGTGACCGATACCGGGTCGTTCCGGCACTCGTCCACGACGCCGGAGGCGCATGAGATGGCCGCGCGGCTGGTCGCCACCGGGCTGCGTCCTGACGTGCTGGCGCGGGAGCTGTGGGACCGGTCACCGTTCGGGTACCTGGCCGTGCTGTCGGCGGCTCTCGGGCGGGCGGTGCTGGAGCGCGAGGGGCTGGGGATGGTGTGGACGTACATCACGCGTGGCGACCGGGCCGCGCAGGGGCTGCCGTACTCGGAGGTCGAGGGTGTGATCGACGTCGTGCGGCGGACCGACGAGGCCGAGGTGACCGTCGTGCTCAAGGAGGACGACGAGGGGGCCTGGCAGGTGTCGACCCGGTCCAAGGGGGCGGTCGACGTGGCGAAGATCTGTAGTGCGCTGGGCGGCGGCGGCCATGCCGGTGCCGCCGGATTCACCTCTCACGAGCCCGTCGACGTGACGATGGCTCGCTTCCGCGACGTACTGAGGATGTCCTGATGGCCGAGAGTGGCTTGATCATCGTCGACAAGCCGGCCGAGTGGACGTCGCATGACGTCGTCGGCAAGATGCGCCGCCTCGCGGGCACCCGCAGGGTCGGGCACGCCGGCACGCTCGATCCGATGGCGACCGGCGTGCTGGTGATCGGTGTGGAGAAGGCGACCAGGCTGCTGGGGCACCTGGCGCTGACCGAGAAGGTGTACGAGTCGACGATGCGGCTCGGCGTCACCACCAACACCGACGACGCCGAGGGCGAGGTCACTGCGATCGTCCCGGCCGGGCAGGTGACCGAGGCCGACGTACGGCGCGGCGTCGAGGCGCTGACCGGGCGCATCATGCAGGTGCCGCCGCAGGTGAGCGCGATCAAGGTGAACGGCGAGCGCGCCTACAGGCGGGCCCGCGCCGGGGAGGACGTCGAGCTGGCGGCCCGGCCGGTGACGGTGCACGCGTTCGAGGTGACGGCGGTCCGGGTGCACGACGACGTGGTGGACGTGGACGCGACGGTGCGCTGCTCCAGCGGCACCTACATCCGTGCCCTGGCCCGCGACCTGGGCGGCGGGCTCGGGGTCGGGGGGCATCTGACGTACCTGCGGCGGACCCGGGTCGGGCCGTACGACATCTCGGCGGCCAAGACGATCGAGGAGCTCGGCGTGGAGTGCTCGGTGCTGCCGATCGGCGCGGCCGTGGCGGCGGCGTTCCCGCGCCGCGATGTGACCGCCGAGGAGGCGAAGATCGTCTCGCACGGCGGGCGGCTGCCGTCGCTCGGGCTCGGCGACGGGCCGATCGGCGTGTTCGGTCCGGGTGACGAGCTGCTGGCCCTGGTCGAGGAGCAGGGCCGCGCGGCCAAGCCCCTCGCCGTCTTCGTGGGCTGACCCCGCGAGCGAAGTCAGGGCGTGCGGGTCAGGGCTTGACCGCGACCATGATGTCGCGGACGATCGCCTGGTCCACCCAGTGCTCGAAGTCCGGATATTTCTGGACTTCGAGTCCTTCGTCGCGCAAGATCGCCGCCAGGTCGTCGCGGCTGCCGCCGTAGGTGTTCCAGGAGATGCCGATCGCCCCGCCGGGCCGCAGCAGCTCGGTCCACACCGGCAGCGCCGACCGGATCAGCTCCAGCGGGCTGCGCGACAGCCCACCGCCGCCGCCCCGGCTGCCGTGCTGCACGCCGTACGGCGCGTCGGTCACCACCACGTCGAACGAGCGCGGCTTGAAGAACTCCCGGCTGCGCAGCGTGTCGGCGTTGACCACGGACACCCGCTGCACGTCCCCGGCCTTGAACTCCTCCTTGGTCACCGCGAACGACACGTTGAGCCGCCGCCCGGCCAGCGCCCGCTCCCTGCGCACCGGCACCACCTCGGCCGTGTGCTTGAAGCGCTTGTTCTTCAGCCAGGTCTTCAGGAAGCCCGAGTACGCCTCGAAGTCCTTGGAGTCGAGGTCCACGCCGGTGGCGTCGTAGCCGTACATCAGGGCCTGGTTGAGCGTGGTGCCGCGCCCGCACATCGGGTCGAACACCGACAGCCGGCCGTCGAGCGGGAACGCCGAGGCGAGCACGGTGACGTTGAGCAGCAGCTTGGTGAAGTGCTCGTTGGTCTTGCCAGCGTACTTCTGGATGGTGATCAGGTCGCTGCTGAGCCGGTCGAGCGGGCGCATCGCGAGCGGCCTGAGCAGCTCGCCCTCGACGCCGAACAGCGCGTAGACCGACGACAGGTTGGACAGTGCGGCCACATCGGCGCCGGTGAGCGGTTCCCCGGTCTCGAAGGTGAGGTAGGGAACGCCGCCGATGGATCTCTCCTCGACGTCGGAGACCTCGGCGGCCAGTGCCCGCCGGCCGAAGACGGCCAGCTCGGAGCGGGTGAGGCGGAGGGTGCTCTCGCCGTAGACCCGGTTGAAGGCGGGCAGGATCAGTAGCGCGTAAGTCGGCATGGTGGACTGATGCTACCGTCTGAAATTTATGGTTTGCTTGGCGAACCATTTTTACTTCGATCCCCCTAAGGAGTCGCCTCATGGAGGTGTCCTTCACTCCGCTCAAGCCCGCCGAGGTGGACGCGGACCTGCTCGTCCTGCCCGAGTCCGCCGCCCGCGCGCTCGGTCTGGGCGAGGCGCTCGACCGGGTCCGCTTCGACGGCGGTGAGCTGCTGCTGCCGCGCCGGGACGGCGACCCCTTCACCGCCCAGGCCCTGCTCGTCATCGCCGACGAGAGCGACGAGCACGAGGTCAGGCGGGCGGCCGGGCGGGTGGCGCCCAGGCTGGCCGGGTTCGGCACGGTCGCGGTGGCGCTGCCGTACCCGGAGGCGGTCGTCGAGGGGGTGCGGCTGGGCGGGTACCGCTTCGACGGGTACAAGAGCGCGCCGGACACCCGGGCGGTGCGGCGGCTGATCGTGTTCGGGGACGGTGACGCGCGCCGGGCGGGGATCGTCGCTGACGCGGTGAACCTCACCCGTGACCTGGTCAACACCCCCGCGGGCGATCTGGTGCCGATGGATCTGGCGGCCAGGGCCCGGGAGATCGCCGGGGCCACGGGCCTGGAGGTCACCGTGCTCGACGACGAGGCGCTGCGGGCGGGCGGCTTCGGCGGCATCGCGGGAGTGGGCGCGGCCAGCGCCAATCCGCCCTGCCTGATCGAGGTCACCTACCGGGGCGAGGGCCGCAAGCGGGTCGGGCTGGCGGGCAAGGGCATCACCTTCGACTCCGGCGGCCTGGACATCAAGGGGCAGAAGGCGATGGCCGAGATGAAGTGCGACATGGCCGGGGGCGCGACGATGCTCGCGGTCGTGCAGGCGGCGGCCAGGCTGGAGCTGCCGGTGGGCGTGACCGCGGTCGTGCCCGCCGCGGAGAACATGGTCAGCGGCCACGCGACCAGGCCCGGCGACGTGCTGCGGCACCGCAACGGGCGGACCACCGAGGTCATCGACACCGACTGCGAGGGCCGCCTGGTGCTCGCCGACGCGCTGGCCTACCTGGCCGAGTCGGCGCCGGACGTGCTGATCGACGCCGCCACGCTGACCTACTCGGTGATGCACGCGCTCGGCGAGGACATCACCGGTGTGCTCGGCTCCGACCGCGCGCTGACCGCCGAGCTGATCGAGGCGGGGGAGCGGACGGGCGAGCCGATGTGGGAGCTGCCGCTCTGGCGGCCGTACGCCAAGAGGCTGGAGTCGCAGATCGCCGACTCGCGCAACGACGGCGGCGCGCACGCCGACGCCACCATCGCCGCGCTGTTCCTGGAGCCGTTCACCGCGGGGCTGCCGTGGGCGCACCTCGACTTCGCCACCACCGCCTACCTGGACGGGGCCACCGATCTCGGCCCGGCGGGCGCGACCGGGGCGATGGTGCGCACGCTGGTCAGCTATCTGGAGCGCTGCTGAGGCTGCGCTCCAGCATGGTGCGCATGATCTCGGAGGTGATCGTGAAGTGCCGGGTGGCGATGTCGCGCGCGAGCTCGGCGTCGCCGTCGGCGATCGCGGCGTACATCTGCCGGTGCTCGGCCAGGGCGCGCTGGTAGCTCTCGCGGTCGTCCTCGCCGTACGGCTCGACCGGGAAGCCGAGGCTGACCCTGGTCAGCACCTCCTGGCTGAGCGCGCGGATCTTCGGGTTCCGCGTGGCGGCCACGACCGCCGCGTGGAAGGCCCGGTCGGCGAGCTGCTCGTCCCGTAACGTCGTCGCGCTCGCGTAGGCGTCCAGCCCCATCCTGATCGCGCTCAGGTCGGAGCCGGTACGGCGCTGCGCCGCGGTCGCCGCGACCATGCCCTCGACCAGGCCGTACAGGTCGAAGAGCTGCTCCAGCTCGGCCCACCTGGGCACCAGCGTCCGGCGCACGGCCGAGGCGGTCGCCTCGGTCCAGCTGGCGCGGACGTAGGCGCCCCCGGTACGGCCGCGGCGGATCTCCACGATGCCGACGGCCTGCAGCCTGCCGATGGCCTCGCGCACGGTGGCCCGGCTGACGCCGAGGATCGTGGCCAGCTCGCGCTCGCCGGGCAGGCGCTCGCCGGGCAGGTACTCGCCGACCGCGACGGCGGTCATCAGCCGGTCGGCCACCTCGGTGGCGACAGACGGGACCTTCACCGGGCTCAGGACGGCCGATTGGCCGTCGTTGTCGAGCATTTGCCCCAGCACGCGCGACAGGTCGTCTTCGGGATGCACAAGCGGAACGTTACACAAGGTCTCGCCTTCGTAAAAGGTATTGTGCTCAGGCCATTAATCCATATGATGTCCCAAAAGACGGACATACGTCTCATCTAGCGACATGGAGAACTGTGGTGGCGATCCCCGAACCAGCCACTCAGGGTCTGGCCCCCTTCCGGGAGTGGTCGACGTGGTATCGCGTCACCGGCGACCTGAGCTCACCCAAGGCCCCGTTGGTCGTGCTGCACGGGGGTCCCGGTGCCGCGCACGACTACACGCTGCGCATCGCCAGGCTGGCCGAGCAGGACCGCGCGGTCGTGCACTACGACCAGCTCGGCGTCGGCCTGTCGACCCACCTGCCCGAGCGCGGCGCCGACTTCTGGACCGTCGAGCTGTTCCTCGACGAGCTCGACAACCTGCTCGCCCACCTCGGCATCGGCGACGGCTACCACGTGCTCGGGCAGTCGTGGGGCGGCATGCTGGCCGCCGAGCACGCGGTGCGCCGGCCGTACGGGCTCAAGGGGCTGGTCATCGCCAACTCGCCCGCCTCCATGAAGCTGTGGCGCGAGGAGTGCGACCGCCTGCGGCGGGAGCTGCCGGAGGACGTCGAGCGGACGCTGCGCGAGCACGAGGCCGCGGGCACCACCGGCCACCCCGACTACCGCGCGGCCGAGAAGGTCTTCAACCTCCGGCACGTCTGCCGGATCTCGCCCACCCCCGCCGAGGTCCTGGCCAGCGACGCCAAGACCGAGGCCGACCCGACCGTGTACCACACGATGAACGGGCCGACGGAGTTCCACGTCATCGGGACGCTCAAGGACTGGACGGTCGAGGACCGCCTGCACCTGGTCACCGCCCCGACCCTGCTCGTCTCAGGACGCCACGACGAGGCGACCCCTCGCACGGTGCAGCCCTTCGCGGACCACATCCCCGACGTCCGCTGGGAGCTGTTCGAGCAGTCAAGCCACATGCCGCACATCGAGGAGGAGGAGCTCTACCTCCAGGTGGTCGGCTCGTTCCTCGATTCCAAGGACTCCGCATGAAGCGCACGATCCCCCTGGTGGCCCTGCTCGCGCTGGCCACCGCCTGTTCAGGGGGTGCCGCCACCGCCCCCACCGCCCAGGGCGACCAGCCCGCCGCCACCGCGGCCGCGGGCTTCCAGGAGCAGCACAAGGGCGGCACGCTCAAGCTGCTGGCCAAGGCGGGCGACGGCACGCTCGACCCGCACATCAACTACAGCAACGGCAACTGGCAGATCTTCCAGGCCATGTACGACGGCCTGCTCGCCTTCAAGAAGGTCGGCGGCCAGGCGTCCTACGAGCTGACCGCCGACCTGGCCGAGGCCATGCCGGTGGCCGCCGAGGGCGGCAAGAGCTACACCTTCACCCTGCGCAAGGGCGTGAAGTTCGCCAACGGCGACGAGGTCACCGTCGACGACGTCAAGGCCTCCTTCGAGCGCATCTACAAGGCCTCGGGCCCCACCTCCGGCACCTTCTACGCCGGTATCGAGGGCGCCGCCGCCTGCGTGAAGAAGCCGCAGGACTGCTCGCTCGACAAGGGCGTGGTCGTCGACAAGGCGACCGGCAAGGTGACGATCAACCTGGTCGAGCCGGACTCGGAGTTCCTGCTCAAGCTGGCCCTCCCGCACGCCGTGGTGCTGCCCAAGGCGACCCCGGCCAAGGACCAGAGCACCAAGCCGATCCCCGGCACCGGCCCCTACGTGGCGCAGAGCTACGACCCGAACAAGGAGCTCAAGCTCGTCCGCAACCCCCACTTCACCGAGTGGTCGCGCGAGGCGCAGCCGCAGGGCTACCCCGACGAGATCCTCTACTCCTACGGCCTCACGGCCGAGGCGGCGGTCACCGCCGTGCAGAACGGCCAGGGCGACTGGATCTTCGACCCGCTGCCCGCCGACCGGCTCACCGAGATCGGCGGCAAGTACGCCTCGCAGGCGCACGTGAACCCGCTGTCGGCGTTCTGGTACCTGCCGCTGAACACCAACATCGCGCCCTTCGACAAGCTCGAGGCCCGCCAGGCCCTGCAGTGGGCGGTCGACCGGAACGCGCTGGTGAAGATCTTCGGCGGCGCGAACGTCGCCCAGCCGGCCTGCACGCTGCTGCCCGAGAGCATCCCCGGCCACGCCGACTTCTGCGACTACCCGCAGGCCGACCTGGCCAAGGCCAAGCAGCTCGTGCAGCAGTCGGGCACCGCGGGCCAGGAGGTCGCGGTGACGGTGTCGGACGACGAGATCAGCAAGCAGGTCGGCGAGTACGTCCGCAGCGTGCTGGAGCAGATCGGCTACCAGGCCAAGCTCAAGGTCATCTCCACCAACATCCACTTCAACTACATCCAGAACACCAAGAACGACGTGCAGGTCAGCGTCACCCAGTGGTACGCCGACTACCCGGCCGCCTCGGACTTCCTGCACGTGCTGCTGTCCTGCGCCTCCTTCCGTGAGGGCAGCGACTCCAGCATCAACATCGCCGGGTTCTGCGACAAGGACATCGACGCCCGGATGACCGAGGCGATGACGCTCGACCTGACCGACAAGAACGCGGCCAACGCCAAGTGGGGCGAGATCGACCGCGAGCTGATGCGGCAGAGCCCGATCGTCCCGCTGTTCAACCCCAAGCAGGTCGACTTCGTCTCCAGCCGGGTCGGTAACTACCAGTTCCACAAGCAGTTCTTCATGCTGGTCAGCCAGCTCTGGGTGAAGTGATGGCAGCGGACCTGGCCCTGGACGGGGTGGGCACCACCCCGTCCAGGGCGGGTACCGGACCCTGGCGACAGGCCGGCGCCCGCCTGCTCCGCAACCGCTCGGCCATGGTCGCCGCGGGCGCGCTGGTGCTCATCGCGCTGGCGTGCCTGCTGGCCCCCCTGTACGCGAGCGCCGTCGCGCACACCGACCCGTTCGTGTCCAACGTCTCCGGCACCACGATCGTGAACGGCCAGGAGGTCCAGGTGCTGCAGCAGAGCACCGAGGGCCTCGGCCTGGGCGTCACCCCGATCGGCCCCACCTGGGACCCCGGCCACTACCTGCTCGGCGCCGACAACCAGGGCCGCGACGTCATGGCCAGGCTGCTGTACGGCGGGCGCAACAGCCTGCTGATCGGCCTGTCGGCCGCGCTGCTCTGCTGCGCGCTGGCCACCGTGCTCGGCGTCGTCGCCGGGTACTTCGGCGGCTGGATCGACTCGATCCTGTCCCGCTGCTTCGACGTGATCTGGGCCTTCCCGGTCTACCTGCTGGCCATCTGCCTGTCGGTGGTGCTGCTGACCAGCGGCCTGCACGTCGGGCCGATCCATCTGGACGCGGGCAGCCTCGCCATGCCGGTGGTGATCATCGCGCTGATCTACGTCCCGTATGTCGCCAGGCCGCTGCGCGGTCAGGTGATGGCGCTGCGCGGCAAGGACTTCCTGCACGCGGCGGTCGGGATCGGCGCGGGCGACGCGCGCGTCATGTGGCGCGAGGTGCTGCCGAACGTGCTGCCGACCGTCGTGGTGTTCCTGCCGCTGATGACGGCGCTGAACATGCTGACGGAGTCGGCGCTGTCGTTCCTGTCGGTGGGCGTGCAGTCGCCGGACGCGAGCTGGGGCACGATCATCAACGACGGCCTCGCGCTGCTGTACTCCCGGCCGATGATCACCATCAGCGCCGGCCTGTTCGTCGCGCTGACCGCGGTCGCGCTCAACGTGTTCGGCGACGGCGTGCGCGACGCGCTCGACCCGAACGCCCGCCTGCGGGGAGGCGCCTGACATGCTCGGATATATCACGAAGCGCTTTGGCGCGGCCATCCTCGTGCTGTTCGCGATCAGCGTCCTGGTCTTCCTGATCTTCTTCGCCACCCCCGGCGTGGACCCGGCCGCCCGCATCGCCGGAAAGAACGCCGACCCGGCCACCCTGGCCCAGGTCCGCGCCTCCTTCGGCCTCGACGAGCCACTGCCGATCCAGTACGCGATGATGATGAAGCACCTGTTCATCACCCACGACCTGACCTCGTTCGTGAACCGCGGCGTGATGGTGATCCCGCAGATCATCGACGCGATCCCGATCACGCTCTCCCTGGTCGTCGGCGCCGCGGTGATCTGGATGGTGCTCGGCGTCGTCATGGGCACCCTCGCCGGGGCCATGCGCGGCACGCTGGTCGACCCGCTGGTCATGCTGCTCGGCGTCTTCGGCGTCTCGCTGCCGGTCTACTGGCTGGGCGAGGTGGTCAACCTGATCACCCAGAAGGAGCTGCACGACTCGGTCTTCTCCTGGGTGCCGCCGCTCGGCTACGTGCCCTTCTCGCAGAGCCCCGGGCAGTGGGCGCTGCACCTGCTGTTCCCCTGGCTGACGCTGGCGCTGCTGTACGCGGGCATCTACGCCCGCCTGCTGCGCGGCGAGCTGATCAACGCGCTCAACGAGGACTACGTCCGTACGGCCCGCGCCAAGGGCCTGTCGGAGAGACGCATCCTGATCAAGCACGCGCTCAGATGCTCGCTGATCCCCATCGTGTCGCTGTTCGGCCTGGACTTCGGTGCGCTGGTCGGCGGCGCCGCGCTGCTCACCGAGGTGGTCTTCGGCCTGCCGGGCGTCGGCAAGCTCACCTACCAGGCGCTGCAGAACCTCGACCTGCCCGTGATCATGGGCACGGTGCTGTACGCCGCCTTCTTCGTCGTGCTGGCCAACGCCGTGGTGGACGTCCTGTACGCCCGGCTCGACCCGAGGGTGCGCCATGCTGCTTGACGTCCAGGACCTGCGGGTCCGCTTCGGCTCCTTCACCGCCGTCGACGGCCTGTCCTTCTCGGTACGGCAGGGCGAGGTCCTCGGCATCGTGGGAGAGTCCGGCTCGGGCAAGAGCGTGTCGATGATGGGCCTGCTCGGCCTCATCCGCACCCCAGGTGCGGAAATTTCCGGAAAAGTTACCTTTCGGGGCCGTGACCTGCTCGCCCTCAAGGACCGCGAGATGCGCGCGATCAGGGGCAAGGAGATCGCGATGATCTTCCAGGACCCGATGACCGCGCTCACCCCCGTCTACACCGTCGGCTGGCAGATCGCCGAGCAGATCCGCGCGCACGAGAAGGTGTCCAGGTCCGAGGCCCGCAAGCGGGCGATCGGCCTGCTGGAGGAGGTCGGCATCCCGGCCCCCGGCAAGCGGGTGGACGCCTACCCGCACGAGTTCTCCGGCGGCATGCGCCAGCGCGCGGTCATCGCGATGGCCCTGTCCTGCAGCCCCGCGCTGCTGATCGCCGACGAGCCCACCACCGCGCTCGACGTCACCACCCAGGCGCAGATCCTCGACCTGATGCGCCGCCTGCGCGACGACCACGGCTCGGCCATCGTCATGATCACCCACGACATGGGCGTCGTCTCCGAGACCGCCGACCAGGTCCTGGTCATGTACGGCGGCCGCGCGGTCGAACGCGGCCCGCGCCAGGCCGTCTTCCACCATCCGCGCCACCCCTACACCTGGGGCCTGCTCGACTCGGTCCCCCGGGTGGGCGGGCCGAGGGTACGCCGCCTCGCCACCATCCCCGGCACGCCCGGGGCCTCGACCGGCGGCGGCTGCCCCTTCGCCGACCGCTGCGCCCACCGCCACGCGGCCTGCGACGAGGCCCCGCCGCTCGTCGGCACCGACCATCTCGACGCCTGCTGGCTGCCGGCCGAGGAGAGGACCAGATGAGCGCGCTGCTGAAGGCCACCGACGTGGTCAAGCACTTCAAGGCCGTGCAGGCGGTCAACGGCGTCTCGCTGGAGGTGCGCGCGGGCGAGACCCTCGGTGTCGTCGGGGAGTCGGGCTGCGGCAAGTCCACGCTCGGCCGCTGCCTGGTCCGGCTGACCGACCTCACCTCGGGCACCGTGGAGTTCGACGGGCAGGACATCACCACGCTGTCGCGGCGCAGGCTCCGGCCGATCCGCAAAGGCGTGCAACTCGTCTTCCAGGACCCCTACGCCTCGCTCAACCCGCGCCGCACCGCGGGCGACGCCGTGGCCGAGCCGCTGCGCGTGCACAAGTACGGCGACGCCGCCGCCATCAGGCGGCGGGTGGCCGAGCTGTTCGACGTGGTCGGCCTGACCCGCGCGCACCTCGACCGCTACCCGCACGAGTTCTCCGGCGGCCAGCGCCAGCGCATCGGCATCGCCAGGGCCGTCGCGCTGTCGCCCAAGCTCGTCGTCGCCGACGAACCGGTCTCCGCGCTGGACGTCTCCGTGCAGGCCCAGGTGCTCAACCTCTTCGCCGACCTGCAGGAGGAGCTCGGGCTCACCTACGTGTTCATCGCCCACGACCTGGGCGTCGTACGGCACGTCTCGGACCGGATCGCGGTGATGTACCTCGGCGAGGTGGTCGAGGTGGCCGAGGCCGAGCGGCTCTACGACGCGCCCGCCCACCCCTACACCCGGGCGCTGCTGTCGGCCGTGCCGGAGATCGACGACGGGTCGGGGGCACCGCGCCGGGAGCGGATCGTGCTCACCGGGGACGTGCCCAACCCGATCGACCGGCCCTCCGGGTGCTCCTTCCACCCGCGCTGCCCGGTGGCGCAGGCGCGGTGCCGTACCGAACGGCCCGCCCTGCGCGTGGTCGGGGAGCGGCAGGTCGCCTGCCACTACCCCTCGATTGGGGGGAACGTCGCCGCGCATGGCACTCTGGTGGTGGATTGATCCGCCACGAGCGAATGGGGCGAGCGTGCAGAGCTGGCACGGACTCGAGGATGTGCCCGAGGGCAGGTCCGTGGTCACGATCGGCGTGTTCGACGGGGTGCACCGGGGGCACGCGCAGGTGATCGCGCGGGCTGTCGCCCTGGCCCGGGAGCTCGGGGTGCCCTGCGTCGCGCTCACTTTCGAGCCGAGGCCCGCCGAGGTGCTGCGGCCCGGCGCGCACCCGCCGAGGCTGGCGACCGCCAGGCGGCGCGCCGAGCTGATCGCGGACCTGGGCGCCGACGCGCTGTGCACGGTGCCGTTCACCGCCGAGCTGGCCAGGCAGGAGCCCGCCGAGTTCGCCCAGCAGGTGCTGGCGGACCGCCTGCACGCCGCGGGCGTCGTCGTCGGGGAGAACTTCACCTTCGGCCACCAGGCGGCGGGCGACCCCGAGCTGCTGCGCAAGCTCGGCGAGGAGTACGGCTTCGTCACCGAGGTGGTCCCGCTGCTGCCCGGCGTCTCCTCGACCTCGGTCAGGGAGCTGCTGGCCGCCGGAGACGTGGTGCGCGCCACCGCAGGGCTGGGCCGCCCGCACCGGGTGGAGGGCGTGGTGGTGCGCGGCTACCAGCGCGGCCGCCAGCTCGGCTTCCCGACCGCCAACGTCGAGTCGCCCCCGTACACCGCCATTCCCGCCGACGGCGTCTACGCGGGCTGGCTGCAGTGCGTGCCCAGCGGCAACCTGCCGCTCGCCTACGACGGCTGCCGCTGGCCGGCCGCCATCTCCGTCGGCACCAACCCCACCTTCGAGGGGGTCCCGCGCACCGTCGAGGCGTACGCCCTCGACCGCGACGACCTCGAGCTGTACGGCGTGCACGTGGCCGTCGACTTCGCCGCCAGGCTGCGCGGCAACACCAGGTTCGACTCCATCGAGGAGCTGGTCGCGCAGATCCACGCCGACGTCGACGAGACCCGCAGAGTGACGGCCTGAGCGAACCGGTGGACGCGAGCCCGCCCGGGCTGGTAATGAACGATGTGCCAGCGGTCGGATCGCGATGGTAACCTTGCATGTCGGCTCTGTAACGGTGGCGCTCCGCGCTGCCACTGATGCCTTCACGCGGCGACTGTAGGCACGCACGGTCGTTCGCATTCCTGTTCATCCGCGCGTGCCCGTAGATTGAAGGAGAGCCGTGTCCCTCGACACCGCTGCCAAGAAGGAAATCATCGCCGAGTACGCGACGGCCGAAGGCGACACCGGGTCGCCCGAGGTGCAGATCGCGCTGCTCAGCAAGCGCATCAGCGAGCTCACCGAGCACCTGAAGACGCACAAGCACGACCACCACAGCCGTCGTGGTCTGCTTCTGCTCGTCGGTCGTCGGCGTCGTCTGCTCAAGTACCTCATGAGCAACGACATCGCGCGCTACCGCTCGCTCATCGAGCGGCTCGGCCTGCGCCGATAGAGTGACGAGGGAGCGGCGCTCGCGCCGCTCCCTTCGCATATGGCCCGGCGCGTCGCACGTCGGCCACCCCGGGCACTGCCGTACAACTGAATATCCGAGACACACAAGCCCCCGCGTCCGCACAGCACCATGCGACCCGCGACGCCTGCGGGCCGGTCCTCGGTAGTGGCTTCCGGTAAGAACGACCGGGCGCTTCGATCGAAGACCGGCGCTGCACCTTACGAGGGTGCCGGTGAGAAATGGGCGCGGGAGACCGACCAAGGAGGTCCCCCGTGGAGGGTGTCCACACCGCCGAAGCCGTTATCGACAACGGAGCTTTCGGCACGCGCACGATCCGGTTCGAGACCGGGCGTCTGGCGCGCCAGGCGGCCGGTTCCGCCGTTGCCTATCTCGACACCGAGACGATGGTCCTGTCCGCGACCACCGCCTCGAAGAACCCGAAGGAAAACCTCGACTTCTTCCCGCTGACGGTGGACGTCGAGGAGCGGATGTACGCCGCGGGCCGCATTCCCGGCTCGTTCTTCCGCCGTGAGGGCCGTCCGTCCGAGGACGCCATCCTCACCTGTCGTCTCATCGACCGCCCGCTGCGCCCGTCCTTCGTCAAGGGCCTGCGCAACGAGGTCCAGGTCGTGGCGACGATCATGTCGCTGCACCCCGACCACCTGTACGACGTGGTCGCCATCAACGCCGCCTCGCTGTCCACCCAGCTGGCCGGCCTGCCCTTCTCGGGCCCGATCGGCGGCGTCCGCGTCGCCCTGATCGAGGGCCAGTGGGTCGCCTTCCCGACCCACCCCGAGCTGGAGAACGCCACCTTCGACATGGTGGTGGCCGGTCGCGTGCTGGCCGACGGCGACGTCGCGATCATGATGGTCGAGGCCGAGTCCACCAAGGACACGCTCAAGCTGGTCGCCCAGGGTGCGATCGCTCCCAACGAGGAGACCATCGCCCAGGGCCTGGAGGCGGCCAAGCCGTTCATCAAGGTGCTGTGCGAGGCGCAGTCCAAGGTCGCCAAGGTCGCGGCCAAGGAGACCGCCGAGTTCCCGGTCTTCCTCGACTACCAGGACGACGTCTTCGAGGCCGTCTCCGGCGCGGTGAAGACCGAGCTGGCCGCCGCGCTGACCATCGCCGGCAAGCAGGAGCGCGAGACCGAGCTGGACCGGGTCAAGGCCCTGGCCGCGGAGAAGGTCGTCGCCGACTTCGAGGGCCGTGAGAAGGAGGTCAGCGCCGCCTACCGCTCGCTGACCAAGAAGCTCATGCGCGAGCGGGTCATCAGCGAGGGCGTCCGCATCGACGGCCGCGGCCCGAAGGACATCCGCGCCCTGTCGGCCGAGGTCCACGTGATCCCGCGGGTGCACGGCTCGGCCCTGTTCGAGCGCGGCGAGACCCAGATCATGGGCGTCACCACGCTGAACATGCTGCGCATGGAGCAGATGATCGACACGCTCAACCCCGAGCGGACCAAGCGCTACATGCACAACTACAACTTCCCGCCCTACTCCACCGGTGAGACCGGTCGGGTGGGCTCGCCCAAGCGGCGTGAGATCGGCCACGGCGCGCTCGCCGAGCGGGCGCTGATCCCGGTCCTGCCGACGCGCGAGGAGTTCCCCTACGCGATCCGCCAGGTCTCCGAGGCTCTCGGCTCCAACGGCTCCACCTCGATGGGCTCGGTCTGCGCCTCGACGATGGCGCTGCTGGACGCCGGTGTGCCGCTCAAGGAGATGGTGGCCGGCATCGCCATGGGCCTCATCGGCGAGGGCGACACCTACGTCACGCTGACCGACATCCTCGGCGCCGAGGACGCCATGGGCGACATGGACTTCAAGGTCGCCGGCACCAAGGACGTCATCACCGCCCTGCAGCTCGACACCAAGCTCGACGGCATTCCCGCCTCCGTGCTGGCCGCCGCGCTGAAGCAGGCCAAGGGCGCCCGCCTGGCGATCCTCGACGTGATGCAGGAGGCGATCGACTCTCCGGCGGAGATGAACCCGACCGCGCCGCGCATCATCACCATCAAGGTCCCCGTGGACAAGATCGGCGAAGTCATCGGCCCGAAGGGCAAGATGATCAACCAGATCCAGGACGACACGGGCGCCGAGATCACCATCGAGGACGACGGCACGATCTACATCGGCGCCACCGACGGCCCCGCCGCGGAGGCCGCGCGCAGCGCCATCAACGCCATCGCCAACCCGCACATGCCGGAGGTCGGCGAGCGCTACCTGGGCACGGTCGTGAAGATCGCCGCGTTCGGCGCCTTCGTCTCGCTCATGCCCGGCAAGGACGGCCTGCTGCACGTCTCGCAGATCCGCAAGCTGCACGGCGGCAAGCGGATCGAGAACGTCGAGGACGTCATGAACGTCGGCGAGAAGGTCCAGGTGGAGATCGCCGAGATCGACGGTCGCGGCAAGCTGTCCCTGGTGCCCGTCGAGGTCATCGAGAAGGAGGCGGCGGCCAAGGCCGAGTCCGGCTCCGACGCGGGCGCCGAGTCCGGGTCCGGTTCCGGCGAGGCGCCCGAGGCTCCGGCCGCCGAGGCGCCGCGCGAGGAGCGGCCCCGCCGTACCCGTACCCGTACCCGTGGCACCGCCGGCGGAGGGGAAGACCGCAACTCGTGACCACCACCACGCTGCACCCCGGCAAAGACGGCGCCGGGGTCGTGAGGCGCACCGTCCTCCCCGGTGGGCTGCGCGTGGTGACCGAGACCATGCCGACCGTGCGAAGTGTCGCGGTCGGCATGTGGGTCGGCATCGGCTCGCGTGACGAGGCCCCCGAGCACACCGGGGCCACCCACTTCCTCGAACACCTGCTGTTCAAGGGGACGCCCACCCGGGACGCCATGGAGATCTCGGCGTCCATCGAGGGCATCGGCGGAGAGATCAACGCCTTCACCGCCAAGGAGTACACCTGCTACTACGCGCGCGTGCTCGACGAGGACCTGCCGCTGGCCCTCGGCGTGCTCGCCGACGTGGTGACCTCCTCGCTGATCACCGCCGAGGACGTCGAGTCGGAGCGCGGGGTGATCCTCGAAGAGATCGCCATGCACGACGACGACCCGTCCGACGTGGTGCACGAGGCCTTCTCGGCCGCGCTGTACGGCGACTCGCCGATCGGCAGGCCGATCCTCGGCACCGTCGACTCGATCAACGAGCTGCCGCGCGAGCGGATCGTGGAGTACTACCGCACCTACTACCAGCCTCCGCGCACCGTCGTCTCGGTGGCGGGCAACGTCCGCCACGAGGACGTCGTGGAGCTGGTGGCCAGGGCGTACGAGCGGGCGGGCGCGCTCTCCGGCGCGACCGAGTTCGCCCCGCCGCGCACCTCGGGCCCGGGTGCGGAGACGCACTCCAGGGTGCGGGTGGTCGACCGGCCGACCGAGCAGGCCAACATGGTGCTCGGCACGACCGGCATGACCCGCACCGACGACCGCCGCTTCGCCCTGGGCGTGCTCAACGCGGCGCTCGGCGGCGGCATGTCCTCCCGGCTGTTCCAGGAGATCCGGGAGAAGCGCGGCCTGGCCTACTCCGCCTACAGCTACACCTCCGCCTACGCGGACACGGGCCAGTTCGGCATCTACGTCGGCTGCCTGCCGACCAAGATCGACGATGTGCTCAAGATCTGCCGTGACGAGGTGCTCAGGGTGGTGGCCGAGGGGATCACCGAAGAGGAGATCGCCCGCGGCAAGGGTCAGATGCGCGGCGGCCTCGTCCTCGGCCTGGAGGACACCGGCTCGCGGATGTCGCGCATCGGCAAGAACGAACTGGTCTACGACGAGCTGATGTCGGTGGACGAGGTGCTGTCCCGGATCGAGTCGGTCACCCCCGAGGACATCGGCGAGGTGGCCAGGGACGTCCTGAGCCGCCCGCTGACCCTCGCGGTGATCGGCCCCTACGGCGACAAGGACTTCACCCCGGCGATCGCTTAGGCCGTGACGAGCCGCCACCCCGGCGCGGGTCTCTCCGCGCCAGGGTGGCGGCTCGCCGCGCGTTTCAGCCACCGGCGGTCCTGACCGGCCCGGTGGCGGCGGGCGCGGGCCGAGGCCAGTAATGTGTGCCTGTGATCAGGGTTGGAGTGCTTGGCGCCCGCGGGCGCGTCGGTGTCGAGGTGTGCAAGGCCGTCGAGTCTGCCCCCGACATGGAGCTGGTGGCGGCCCTCGACCAGGGCGACCCCATCGAGGGACTGGCGGGGGCGCAGGTGGTGGTCGACTTCACCCACCCCGACGCCGTCATGGGCAACCTCGAATGGGCCATCTCCCACGGCGTGCACCCCGTGGTCGGCACCACCGGCTTCGACGCCGGGCGGCTGGAGACCGTGCGCGGCTGGCTGGCCGGCAATCCCGGCGTCAACTGCCTCATCGCCCCCAACTTCGGCATCGGCGCGGTCCTGATGATGCACTTCGCCCAGCAGGCCGCCCGCTACTTCGACTCGGTGGAGATCATCGAGCTGCACCACCCGAACAAGGCCGACGCCCCCTCCGGCACCGCCCGGCGTACCGCCGAGCTGGTCGCCGAGGCGCGGGCCAAGGCCGGGCGCGGCGCGATGCCCGACGCGACCAGCGCCGAACTCGACGGCGCGCGCGGCGCCGACGTCGACGGCGTCCACGTGCACGCGGTACGGCTGGCCGGCCTGATCGCCCACCAGGAGGTCCTGCTCGGCGGCGACGGCGAGACCCTGACGATCAGGCACGACACGATGAACCGCGCCTCCTTCACCCCCGGCGTACTGCTCGGCGTGCGCCGGGTCGGCGAGCTGCCCGGCCTGACCGTCGGCCTGGAGCACCTGCTCGACCTCTGAAGACAACGTGCCCACGGCCGGGTGACGGCCGTGGGCACGCTGAACAAGGGGGTTCCCGGCTCCGCACAGCCGGCTCGATGATCACACTAATACCCCGCCCGATATTCGATGGAAACGTGCGGGCGTGTCGAAGAGGATGGCCGACATGGTGAGATGGGCGACGGCCGGGGAACTGCCCGGCCTGGTAGAGGTGGAGTTGGCCGCCGACGGCCTGTTCGCGGACGTGGGCATCACGTTCCCGCCGGGCACGACCATGGTCGAGGAGGCCGGGGACCCCGGGACGGTGCTCGTCGAGGGGGAGCCGCCGCGCGGGTTCGCGATGGTCGGCCTGGTCGACGGCAATGTGCACCTGGACCAGCTCGCCGTACATCCCGGCCACATGCGCCAGGGCATCGGCGCGCGGCTGCTGGCCGCGGTCTGCGACCACGCGGACGCCGTGGGCGCGCCCGGCGTCACCCTGACCACCTTCCGGGACGTGCCGTGGAACGCGCCGTGGTACGCCAGGCACGGCTTCGAGACGCTGCCCCCGCAGGACCAGGGGCCGGAACTGCGCGCTCTCGTCCGGCACGAACGCGAGATCGGGCTGGAGGTGGCGCCTCGGGTCGTCATGCGCAGGGCCGGATACCATCAGGGGCGTGAGCCGGTTTCGTGATGAATTGTGGCAGGTCGTAGCAGGTGTCTACGGGGAGATCCTGGCTCATCCGTTCCTCACGGGGCTGACCGACGGCACCCTGCCCAGGGAGGTCTTCCGCCACTACGTGGTGCAGGAGGCGCACTTCCTGCCCGACTACGCGCGGGCGCTGGCCGCCTGCGCGGCCCGCTCGCCCGAGCCCGCCGCCGTGCACCGCTTCGCCCGCGACGCGGCGATGACCGTCGAGGTCGAGCACAGCCTGGTCGTCGAGCTGCTGGCCGCGTTCGGGCTGGACGAGGCTGACGCCCGCAAGGCGCCGGTCGGCCCCACCACCGTCGGCTACACCTCCTACCTGGTGCGCACCTGCTCGCTCGGCACCTTCCCCGAGGCGCTCGGCGCCATCGTGCCCTGCTACTGGATCTACGCCCGCGTCGGCGAGAAGCTGCTCGCCCAGTCCTCACCCGACCCGCTCTACGCCTGGTGGATCGAGACCTACGGCGGCGAGGGCTACCAGGAGACGGTCGCCGGGGTGCTGGACCTGCTCGACGGGTTGGCGCTGAGCGCCGACGAACGCCAGCGGCTGCTGGAGCGCGCGCTCACCACCGCCCGCTTCGAGTGGCTGTACTGGGACTCGGCCTGGCGGCAGGAGACCTGGCCGTGCGGCTGAGGGACCTCACCCAGACCGACCACCTCGCGCTGAAGGTGCTGACCGGGCACGACCTGCTCGACCGGCGGGTACGCGGCGTCTCGACCACGGACCTGCCCGATCCGGCCAGGTTCGTCAAGCCGGGCGAGCTGGTGCTGACCGAGCTGACCTGGCACGCCGGGGCCGACTCGTCGCGGCGCTTCGTCGCCGGGCTGGGCGAGGTCGCGGCGCTGGTCGCGGGCACGGCGCTGATGGTGCCGCCCGCCGACCTGATCGACGCCTGCGCCGAGGCCGGGCTGCCGCTGCTGACGCTGCCGGTCGACGTGCCGTTCAGCCAGCTCACCGAGTACGTCCTGCGCGGCCTGATCGAGGAGCTGGGGGCGGCCCCGCGCCGGCCGTACGGCTCGCGCAGACGGCTGGCCAGCACCCTCGTCGACGGCGGCAGCCTCACCAAGCTGGTCACCGCCGTGGCGGGCGAGCTGGACGTGCCCTGCTGGGTGATGTCCGCCACCGGCCGGGTGATCGTCGGCTCGCAGGCGCTCAGCGAGCAGGCCAGGGCCCGGCTGGCGCACACCTTCCTCACCGCCCGGTTCCTGCCTGGGATGGCCGTGCAGGACGACGGTACGACGCTGTCGGTGTTCCCGGTCAGCAAGGGGGCGCCGCACCGGATCGCCAACTGGTTCCTCGCCTACGCGGGCGAGCAGGTGCAGGGCGACAACGAGGACCTGGTCGTGGAGCTGGCGGCGCTGGTCGCCCTGGAGCGCTCCCGCCTGGAGGCCGCCCAGCGGATCGAGCGGCGGGTGCTGGACCAGCTCCTGGAGCTGCTCGCCTCGGGGGAGGCGTCGCTGCCCGGCGTGGTGTCGCGGCTGCACACGCTGCACGTGGAGACGGAGCACGGGCTGGTGGCCGTGGCGCTGGCGGCGGGGGCGGCGGAGGTGGGCGTCGTCGTACTCGACGAGTTGCTGCGGCCGCTCGCGCCCGGGGTCGTGACCGCCGCCGAGCACGAGGCGGTGGCGCTGGTGCCGCTGGCGGGCAACAGCGCCGACGAGCTGGCCGCGCACCTGCTCAAGGGTGCCCGCACGCTGGAGGCGGGCCTCGGCGAGGAGCGGATCACGCTCGGCGTCAGCAGCGTCACCTCCGGCCCCGCCGGGCTGAGCAGCCTGATCGAGGAGGCCAGGCACGCCCGTACGCTGGCCTCGCTCGGCGCGGGCCGGGTCAGCGTCGTCACCGGCGAGGACGTCAGCTCGCACCGCACCCTCCTGGCCGCCATCCCCAGCGAGCTGAGACGCTCCTTCAGAGCCCGGCTGCTGGGCCGCCTGGAGTCCTACGACGCCACCAACCAGACCGACCTGCTGGAGACCCTGGAGACCTTCCTGGAGGAATCAGGCTCCTGGACCACAACCGCGGAACGCCTCCACGTCCACGTCAACACCCTCAGATACCGCCTCAAACGCATCGAGGAACTCACCGGCAGATCCCTGAACTCCTGGGACGAACGAGTGGACTTCCTACTGGCGCTCCGCATGCGTTGACTTCGTGAAACCCTCACCGCACAGTAGATCGACCGTGACGGCCGTGGCGAGCGAGATACGCATGCTGTTCGCCTTTGATCCGTGGCGTTCGGCGATCCTGCTTCTTGGTGGCGACAAGTCCGGCAACTGGATCGGGTGGTAGCGCAAGGCGATCCCCCGAGCCGAGGAGCTGTTCGCGACCTATCTGAGGGAACGAGAAGAGGGGGAGCGTCGATGACGAAGAGTTACAGCAAGTGGGATCGTGAGGCGGAGGCGGCCAAGGTCGGTCCCGGAAGGATGGCCGAGGCCAAGCGGAAGCTTGACACCTATGTCGATGCCTGGCACCTGGCGGAGCGGCGGAAGAACGCGGGGCTGACCCAGGAAGAAGTGGCCGAGATCATGGGAGTCACGAAGAGTCGGGTGTCGCAGATCGAGCGCGGCGAAGTGGCTTCCATCCCAGTGCTGGCTCGCTATGTGGAGGCGATCGGCGGGCGACTCAACCTGACTGCCGAGTTCCCCGAGAGCACCCTGAAGCTCCGCGACGTGGTGTGACCGTTCGGCGGATCCCGCAGCCGCTGGTCGGGATTGCGGCCCACCGCGCCGGAGTGGGCTGCGGCGCGGTAGGCGGAACTATCGGCTAGTTCGCCGCGTAGGTCTCCAGTTCGGCCAGGTAGGCGTCCTTGATGTGGCGGGGGAGCCAGGTGATTTCGAAGGCGTTGCGTTCCACCTGGAGGAGTTCCTCGCGGGAGAGGTTGAGGGCCGCCAGGTTCTCCTGGACGTAGCCGGGGAAGTAGGCGGGGTCGTCGGAGTTGATCGTGACGCGGACGCCCAGGTCGAGGAGCTTGCGGATGCCCTCGGCCTTCATCGAGTCGGTGACGATCCCGTTGGAGATCGGGCAACAGGTCAGGCCGATGCCCTTGGCCAGGATCTCCTCCACCAGCGCCGGGTCCTCCAGGATGTTGACGCCGTGGTCGATCCGGTCGACGCCGATGTCCTGGATCGCCTGCCGGATGTGCTCGACGGAGTTCTCCTGGTCGACGTCGCAGTGCATGGTCAGCAGGTAGCCCTCCTGCCGCGCCCGCTCGTACACCGCCGCGAACTTGGCCGGCGGGTTGCCCTTCTCGTCGGAGTCGAGGCCGACGCCGACGATCCACTCCTTGTACGGCAGCGACTCCAGCAGCGTCGCCATGGCGTACTCGGCCTGGAAGTCGCGCAGGAAGCACATGATGAGCTGCGCCCGGATCCCGAGCTGCTTCTCGGCGTCGAGGAGCGCGCGGCGCAGCCCGCGGATCAGCACGTCGAACGGCACGCCGCGCGAGGTGTGCGCCTGCGGGTCGAAGAAGATCTCCGCGTAGCGCACGTTCTGCGAGGCGGCCTTGCGCAGGTACGCCATGGCCAGGTCGTAGAAGTCCGGCTCCGTGCGCAGCACCTGCATGCCCTCGTAGTAGACCGTCAGGAACGACGGCAGGTCGTCGAAGGCGTAGGCGGCGCGCATCTCCTCCACCGAGGAGTACGGCAGCGCGAGGCCGTTGCGCCGGGCCAGCTCGAACTTGAGCTCCGGCTCCAGCGTCCCCTCGATGTGCAGGTGAAGCTCACACTTGGGCAGCCCGGCGATGAAGTCCTGCATTGCTATGCCTCCACGAAAGGGTCGACGATCTCCAGTTTGACGCAGTCGACCAGTCCCAGGTCGGTGACCGCGTAGTCGGGGATGGCGGTGATGGACAGGAAGAACAGGTACATCAGCGGCGACGGCAGCGCGCAGCCCAGCTCGCGGGCCAGGTCGTCGAGCCGCTGCTCGCGTACGGCCATCTCGGCCGCGGGCAGGTCGGAGACGATGCCGCCGACGGGCAGCGGCAGGCTCTCGCGCACCTCGCCGTCGACGACCACGACCTGGCCGCCGCCGAGGCGGACGACCTCGTTGACCGCCAGTGCCATGTCCGCGCGGGAGGCGCCGACACAGATGATGTTGTTGTCGTCGGGGGCGGCGCTGGTGGCGATCGCGCCTTCGCGCAGGCCCATGCCGCTGACCATGGCGACCGGCATGTTGCCGGTCTTGCCGTACCGCTCGACGACCGTGACCAGCAGCGCGTCGTCGGCGACGGACGGCTCGACCAGGCCGCCGGTGACCGGCAGCGTGACGTCGCGCCGCTTGCGGACGAAGACCTGCTCGGTGAAGCCGAGCGTGAGCACGGTCACCGAGGAGGCGCCCTCGGGGGCGCGCAGGGCCAGGTCGTCGGCGGTGAGCTCGCGGACGGGGAAGGGGGCGACCTCGCCGCGGGACGGCGGCACGGTCGGGGTGATCATGGAGCCGTCACGGGCGACAAGTGAGCCCGCCGCGACGACCTCGCGGACCCGGAAGTCCTCCAGCGAGTCCACGATCAGCACGTCGGCGTACCGGCCGGGGGCGATGCTGCCGACCAGGTGGTCGATCCGGTACATCTCCGCGCAGTTCACGGTCGCCATCTGGATCGCGGTCACCGGGTCGACGCCCGCCTTCACCGCCATCCTGATCATCTTGTCCACGTGTCCGCCGGCCAACACGTCCGCGGCGTGCACGTCGTCGGTGCAGAACGCGACCCTGCGCGCCCCGGCCTTGGCCACGACCTGGATGTTCTCCTCCAGGAAGTGGGCCACCGAGGACTCGCGGATGATCGCGTAGATGCCCTGGCGGAGCTTCTCCAGCATCTCCTCGTGCGAGTAGGACTCGTGGTCCAGCCGGATGCCGGCCGCCGCCAGGCCGCCGATGCGGCGCGCGTCGGAGAGCGGGGCGCAGCCGAAGACCGGCAGGCGGTGCGCCTCGGCCAGCTCCAGCGCCTCCATCACGGCGGGGTCGCCGTGCTCGACCATCTCCTGGACGGTCTCCCAGATGCCGACGCACTCGGGCCACTGGTGGGCCTCGCGGTGCTCGGCGGGGCCGAAGGTGTGGCCGACGGTGGACTCGGGCACCGTGTACGGGGCCTTGGCGGGCGCGCCCCACCAGATGCGCATGCCGGTCCGCTTGGACTCGTCCAGGAAGCGCCGCACGCCCGGCAGGCCCTCGACGACGAGGATCTGGTCCAGGCCGGACACCACGCTGGTGGTGCCGAACGGCACGACCAGGTCGGCGAAGCTGGTGACCGAGAGCTTGCTGCACTCGATGTGCAGGTGCCCGTCGATCAGGCCGGGGACGAGGTAGCCGCCCTTCGCGTCGATGATCCGGGTCCGCGGGCCCCGCTCCAGCGCGGGACCGACGGCGGCGATCCTGGTGCCGCTGATGCCGACCTCGGCCGGGTACACCTCGCCGGTCAGCACGTTGACGAGGGTGCCGTTCGTGATGATCGTGTCAGCCGGGGCGCGGCCGTAGGCCACGTCGAGCAGGGACATCAAAGCGCCTTTCCGAGAACGGGGACGGTCTGCACGGCCGGGCGCCGGTCGAGCGCGGCGTACACGGCGCCGGCGACCAGGAAACCGGCGAAGATGCTGAAGTCGGAGCCGCCGGTGGCCGCGGAGATCGGGCCGACGAAGACGGTGGAGTTGATCCACAGCGCGGCGGCGGCCATGCCGACCACCTGGGCGATGATCGCGGACCAGCGCACCTGGCCGGGCCCGGTCTCGTCGAACAGCGCCTCGGCGTCGTAGCGGCCCTTCCTGCGCAGCCAGTCGGTCACGTAGACGCCCGCCCAGGGAGCCAGCCAGATGATCAGCAGGCTGAGGAAGTTCGTCAGCATCGTGTTGAAGGAGTCCGAGGTCACCGCCACGTAGGTGATGCCGACGCAGAGGATCAGGTCGCCCACGACCGCGACCCACCGCTTCACCTTGACCCCGGCCGCCTGCAGGTTCAGGCCCGAGGAGTACAGGTCGGTGGTGTTGACCGCGAACAGCGTCACGATCGCCAGCACCAGGTACGGCACGACGAACCAGCCCGGCAGCGCCCCCGGCAGCCCGGAGATCGGGTCCCCGGCGTCGGCGACCACGGTGGCCACGGCCGCGCCCAGCGTCATCAGCAGCACATAGGGGACGAACCCACCGAGGAAGGCGTACCCGAAGACGGCCTTCTTGGAAGAGTCGGCGGGCAGGTAGCGGGAGTAGTCACCGCCGAGCGGCCCCCACGACAGGCCGCCGGCCGACATGACCAGCGCCACGGCCATGGTGAAGGTGGCGAAGTCGGCCGAGCCGCCGCCGGTCACGTCCACCTTGGGCCCGACCAGGATCGCCATCACGCCGAACAGCAGCACGAACACCCAGGTGAAGTACTTCTGCGCCTTCATCACCGCGGCGTGCCCGATGAGCGGCAGCACCAGCTGGATGACGGCGGCGACCAGGATGACCGCCACCTTCAGGCCGAGGCCCTGGTCGGTGACGCCCATCTGGTCCAGCAGCGACAGGGAGGCGAGCGTGATCAGCACCATGCCACCGGCCTCGAAGCCGACCATGTTCAGCCAGCCGAAGAAGCTGAGCGCCCTGGCGCCCTTGGGCCCGTAGGCGGCCCTGGAGACGGCCATCGTCGAGGTGCCGGTCGCCGGGCCCTGCAGGCTGGTCAGGCCGACCAGCGGGAAGGCCAGCAGGTTGCCGATCACGATCGCGGCCAGCGCCTGCCAGAAGCTCAGCCCGAAGGAGATGATGACGGTGCCGTAGACGAGGGTGAAGATGCCCATCGTCGTGCCCGACCAGAGGAAGAGCAGGTCACGCGGGCGGCCGTACCTCTCTCCGGCCGAGACCAGTTCGATCCCGCGTTGCTCCATAGTGCCCCTCCAGATGTCACCGACATACCGTGCTCAGTGAACCAGGGGGTGTTGACCTGCGCGTTTATGAAACCATACGAGCCTGGGTGTGGCGTTTGTACCGCGCTACAAAGTGATCGCCAAGCCGACGCTGAACAGCAGGCCGTAGGCCATCTGCAGCTTGCCCGTCTGCTGCAGCGCGCCGATCAGCGCGGGGCCCGTCGCGCCGCCGAGCACGGTCTTCACCGGGGGGGCCGCCAGCGGGAGGGCCAGCAGGGTCAGGGCGGTCCACGGCGTGGCGACGACCAGGGCCAGGGCGATCACGAAGGGCAGGATCAGGCCCGTGGCGTACAGCTTGCGGGTGGCGGGGGCGCCGAGGACGACGGCGAGGGTGCGCTTGCCCGCGGGGGCGTCGGTGACGATGTCGCGCAGGTTGTTGACCACGAGCATCGAGCACGACAGCAGTCCGGCCGGGACCGCCGCCGCGAACTGCAGCCAGTGCAGGCTCTCCGTCTGCACGTACGCGGTGCCGACCACGGCGACCAGGCCGAAGAAGACGAAGACCGAGATCTCGCCCATCGCGCGGTAGCCGTACGGGCTGCCGCCGCCGGTGTAGAACCAGGCGGCGGCGATGGCGGCCAGGCCGACCAGCAGCAGCCACCAGGCGCCGGTGGCCACGACCAGCGCGAGCCCGGCGACCGCGGCGGCGGCGAAGCAGCCGAGCGCGGCGGCCAGCACCTGCTTCGGCGTGGCCGCGCGGGAGCCGACCAGGCGCATCGGGCCCACCCGGTCGTCGTCGGTGCCGCGGATGCCGTCGCTGTAGTCGTTGGCGTAGTTGACGCCGATCTGCAGCAGCAGTGCCACCAGCAGGGCGACCAGCGCCCGCCACCAGACGGGCTCGCCCAGGTGGATCGCCACGCCGGTGCCGATCGCCACGGGGACGACGGCCGAGGGAAGGGTTCGCGGGCGGGCGCCGGCGACCCACTGGCTCGGGGTGGCCACGGTGTTGCCTTTCGAGGAGCTGCTAGCTGATGTCGGTGGTGAGCCTGACCATACGGACCGGCCTGCCCATGTCGAGCACCCGCTCCGCCATGTCCTCGCCCCAACCGGCCGACTCCAGGAAGCCGAGCATCGCGTGGTTGTCTGCGAACACCCAGGTCACGATCGTCTGGAAGCCGTCCTCGCGCAGGTGGTCGACGGTCGCGTTGAGCAGCCGGCTGCCGTGGCCCCGGCGCACGAAGTCGGGGTCGACCAGCAGGGTCAGCATCTCGGCCGTCACCGTCGGGTCCTGGTCGGGGTCCTCGGCGGGGGCGTGCGAGGCCAGTCCGACGACCCGCTCGCCGCCGCGCGGCGTGGCGGGCGCGTTGGCGCCGCCCAGGCCGAGCGCGGGGAAGCCCTCGGTGTCGAGGATGGTCTCCACCGCCACCAGCACCCGGTGCATGCGCGTGGGCGGGGCGACGATCGCCTCGTCCCACTGCCGCAGCCACATCTTCTCGGCCGCCGGGCCGGTCATCTGCTCCAGTGGCCCCTCGGGGAGGAAATCCCGATAGCCGTAGCGCCAGGCGCGGATCTGAGTGTTCGCAACCTGGAGAACATCCTCGCGCCGGGCCGCCCGGACGCCTACGTCTGCCATCTCGGCCCGCTCCTTCGCCTGCCGTCGTGCCCACGACCGGAGGATCTCGGAGGCACGAGTTACACCGTATCGGTGATTGAGCCCTGGCGATGACGTGATCCGCTCGCCACCTGCCTTCTGGCCCGGTATGCGCGCGTCTTGGCGCGGTTGCCGCAGACCCTCATCGAGCACCATGAGCGGGAACGATTCTTCGAGGAGTCGACGAAAGCCCATTGGCAGCCCACTTCGCCGCAGACTTTCAAACGTTCCCATCCACCGTCCGCGCGGGCCGCCACGACGGCCGCCGAGATCATCGCCAGCCCACCCCTGACCCCCTCCTCGATCGGGACGAGCACCGGCGTGTCGCCCGCCACGACCTTGAGCGGCAGGACGGGCAGCTTGTACGGCAGGCGGCTCAGCGCGGCCCGCAACCCTTCGCGCAGGGCCAGCGCGATCGCGAGCTCCTCCTCCCCGGCCCGGTCGCCCGCGCCCGCCAGGCCGCGCTCACGCAGCCACAGCGCCAGCTCGGCGGGCGAGGACAGCTCGTCGGTGTCCCTGTCCAGGTCGTAGGTGTTCACGAAGTCGCGGACAAGTTCCGCCGGTCCTGCCATGACACCACTGTACGCCTGTAGGGGGTTGTGCGATCAAAGACACCGGCATAACGTGTTTAATGGTGTCCAATATCGGATGGAGGATTGTCCATGATCGTCAGAACCTGGCGCGGGTGGACCAGAACCGCCGACGCCGACGACTACGCCGCCTACCTGAGCCGCACCGGCCTGCCCGGCTACACCGGCACACCGGGCAACCAGGGCGCCTACTTCACCAGGCGCGACAAGGACGGCCGGACCGAGTTCTTCCTGATCTCGCTCTGGGAGTCGTGGGAGGCCATCAAGGCGTTCGCCGGCGACGAACCCGCCAAGGCGGTCTTCTACCCGCGGGACGACGCGTTCCTGGTCGACCGGGAGCTGACCGTCGAGCACTACGACGTCTTCGTCACCGCCTGATACGCCGCGGCCAGGCGGCGCACCCCTTCGGTGAGCTCGGCGAGGTGGGTGGCGGCGACGTGGGTGACGCGCAGGCGCGGGCCCGGGGGCTCCGACGGGTAGTACATCCGGCCGGGGCTGACCAGCACGCCCTGGCGGCCGGCCTCCTCCACCACGGCGTCCTCGGAGACGTGCGGCGGTAGCCGTACCCACAGGTGCAGGCCGCCCTGGGGGAGCAGGTGGAGCTCGGCTTCGGGCAGGCGGGCCGTCAGGGCCGCCGCGAGGGCGTCGCGGCGGGCCGTGAGATCGGCTGTGACGGCCGAAAGGTGGCGGGTCCAGGCTGGAGAGCCGACGAACTCCAGCGCGGTCTCCTGCAGCGGCCTGGCCACGACGAACGACTCCACCAACTGGCTCGCGCGCAGCCGGTGGGCGGCCGGGCCGCGGGCGATCACGGCGGCCAATCTGAGACCCGGCGCCAGGATCTTGGTGAGCGAGTTGACATGCACGACCGTGCCGTGCGCGTCCATGCTCACCATCGGCGCGGGCGCCCGCGGCATCAGGTAGCGCGCGTAGTCGTCCTCGATCACGAACGCGCCCGCCGCCCGCGCCACCGCGAGCACCTGCTCCCTGCGCTCCCTCGGCAGCGTGGCGCCCGTGGGATTGTGCAGCGTCGGCTGGCAGTAGAAGACCCGCGCCCCGGTCACCGCGAACGCCTCGGCCAGCAGATCCGGCAGCACCCCGTCCCGATCCATGGGGACGGCGGTCGCCCGCAGTCCCGCCGCCTTGGCCGCCGCCAGCGCCCCCGGATAGGTGGGCGTCTCCACCAGCAGCGGCGTCCCCGGCGCGGCCAGCGCCCTGAACGCGTGCGTGAGCGCCGCCTGCCCGCCGCTCACGATCAGAGTGTCCGACCCCGTCACATCCCCTCCCGCCTGCGCCGCGAACCACCTGCGCAACTCGGTCAGCCCCGCCAGCGGCGGCAGCGCCCACGCGTCCGGGCGGCGTACCGCCCGCGCCGCCGCCGCGGCGAGCTGCCGGTCGGGCCGCAGCGACGGGTTCAGATAGCCGCCGGTCAGCGGGATGACGCCGTCGGGCGGCGGGGTGAGCAGGACGGTGACGCCCGACGCGTCCACCACGCGGTCGCCGAGCGCCACGGTCTGCCAGTCCAGGTCGAGGGCGGCGGAGGTGGGGGCGGGCGGCTGGGAGACGTACGCGCCGCTGCCCGGCCTGGTGACCACCCGCCCCTCGGCGGCGAGCCTGCCGAGCGCCCGGGACACGGTGACCGGGCTGACCCCGTGGCGGCGCACCAGCTCCCTGCTGGACGGCAGCCGATCGCCCGCCCGCAGCCCGCTGAGCTCCTCCCGCAGGATCGCGGCGATCTGAGCGATACTGCTATCCTGGTTCATGAAAAATCAGGATAGCGCTATCGTCGCGGAGAGGGTAGCGGTCAACCCCGCCCGGCGCGGCACCACGCTGGCCTTCCTCGGCGTGCTGGCCTTCTCCGGCTCCATTCCCGCGACCGTGTACGCGATGCGCGGCTTCGACCCCTGGCTCGTCGCCATCGGCCGCGCCCTGATCGCCGCGGTGATCGCGCTCATCTGCCTCAAGGCCGCCCGCGTCCCCCTGCTGCCGCCCCGCGCCCAGTGGCGCTCGTACGCCCTGATCTCCCTGGGCGTCGTCTTCGGCTTCCCCGTCTTCAGCAGCCTCGCCCTCGATCTGGGCGCGAGCACCGCGCACGCGGCCGTCATCGTCGGCCTGCTGCCCGCCGCCACCGCCGCCTTCGCGGTCCTGCGCGCGGGCGAACGCCCCCGCCCGGTCTTCTGGGCCGCCTGTACGGCCGGAGCCTTGTCGATCACCGTGTTCACCCTGTCGCAGGGCGGCGGCAGCGCCTCGCTGGCCGACTTCCTCATGATCGGCGCGCTGCTGTCGGCGGCACTCGGGTACACCGAGGGCGGGCGGCTGGCCCGGGACGAGCCCGGCTGGCGGGTCATCTCCTACGCGCTGGTGCTGTCCCTGCCGATCACCCTGCCGGTCACCGCCGTCCTCGCCGCCACCACGCCCATCACCCTCAGCGCCGACGCCCTCGCCGGGTTCGCCTACGTCGGAGGCGTGTCCATGTTCCTCGGCTTCATCCCCTGGTACGCGGGTCTGGCCCTGGGGGGAATCGCCCGCGCCGGGCAGGTGCAGCTCGTCCAGCCGCTGCTCACGCTGGTGTGGGCGTGGCTGCTCCTGGGAGAGAGGTTCGGCCTGGCCACCGTCGCGGGGGCGCTCGCCGTCCTCGTGTGCGTGGCGATCACGCAGCGGAGTCGTAGCTGATCCTGCTTGCGCGACGTGACAGTCGAGCGCAGGATGGGGGCAGGAGGTGTCACATGGAGGACCTCGAGATTCCCGACGGCGGCTTCTGGCCGGCGCCGGAGATCCCGCAGCCCAACATCTATCCGATGGAGTGGCGGGTCGAGACCGAGAAACTGGCGGCCATCTACGAGAAGTCCAAGCGCATGGTCTGGAACCCCGCCGACCTGCCCTGGGACGGCATCGACCCGGACGACTTCACCGTGGAGCAGCGGCTCGGGATCATGTACTGGTTCTCCGTGCTGGCGAACTTCGACGCCTCCGGGCCCGCCGTGTTCGCGCGCGCCACCATCCAGGCGTTCGAGAAGCACGAGGAGGATCCGGTCCGCAAGTGCTTCTTCTCGATCACCCGTGACGAGATGAACCACGAGGAGTGCTGCCAGCGGACCATCGCCCGCCTGTGGCCCGGCGGACCGCTGAACTGGACCCCGGTCACCGACCTGGAGAAGGCCGCGCACAACAACATCGGCTGGCTCTACCACAACGGCGGCCGCTACTGGACGGGCTACAGCAGCGCGGTCGGCAAGTACTCCCTGCCGGTGCTATTCACCAGTTTCATGATGGGGGAGATGGCCGCCTCCACCCTGTTCAGGGGGATGGCGTCCGGGACCCGGCATCCGGTGTTCGGCGAGATGTTCCAGAAGATCGGGCGGGATGAGTCCAGGCACCTGCAGATCTGCATGACGATCCTGGAGAACGAGTGGCCCGGCCTGACCGACGACACCAAGTCGCTCATCACCCGGCAGCTCCGGGCCGGGTTCGTGTTCCTGTCGATGATCCTGTGGGAGCCGCCCGAGGGGTTCTGGGAGCTGCCGCCGTACTTCCTGCACAACCACCGCGTGCTGATGGACCACGCGCGGGACGCCGGGCTGGGCGTGCTGTCCTACGAGGAACAGGCGGAGAACTGGCGCGTCGCCATGGCCCGCATCCGCGCCATCGTGGAACGCTGGGGCATCGCCTTCCCGGCAATCCCCGAACTCGACATCGAGGGCATCCCGGTCGACTTCCTGGACCCAGAGGAGATCATCCCGGTGTTCTAGCGGGCGAACGGCTTCAGGGGGTGTGGCCGACGATTCCCGGCCGGGTTCAGGTCGGGTTGTCGTGGACGCGGGGCCATTTGTCGGGCTCGGTCGCGTAGGTGCCGCGGTAGGGCACGGTGAAGGCCCAGCCGTGTTCTCTCAGGTGGCCTATGGCTTGGCGGACGGTGACCTTGGCGACGCCGTACTGCCGCATCAGCGTCTTCTCGCTGGGGATCGGCCGGTTCGGACGCAGCTCGCCGCGGCGGATCCGCTCGGCGAGCTCCGCGGCGATCGTCTGGTGCAGCGGAGTCTTCCTGGGGGTGCGCGGGACGCCGAACTCCCCGACGAAGGTGCCCTCGCCCCGCACCGTGTGGACCAGCCCGCGCTCTCTCAGCTCGCGGGCCACGCGCCTCGCGGTGGTACGGGCGATGTGGAACTCCGTCTCCAGCTCGGCCTCGCTGGGAATCATGTCTCCCGGCTTCAGCGCACCTCCGGAGATGCGTGCCTCGATAATCTCCGCGACCTGCCGGTAGACCGGTACCGGGCCCTCTCGATCGAGCATGCACGCATGGTAAACGCCGGGATGCGGAGAGTCAGTCGAATCTATGTCTGAGGCCACGACTCTTCTGGTGAGACGAAGCTGCCCCGCTGCGGGACCGTGTAGATCCAGCCCTGTTCCCGCAGGAGGGCCATGGCGCGGCGCACTGTCTCGCGCGCCACGTCGTGCTGCTGGACGAGTCTTGTCTCCCCGGGGATCGGGCGGCGCGGCTGCAGCTCGCCCGACCTGATCCGCTGCTCTATGTCGGCGGCGATCTGCCGGAAGATCGGGGTCTTGCGCTGCGCGCGAGGGGCCTCGTCCGGCGCGCCGACGAACGTGCCCTCGCCCTGGGCTGTGTAGATCAGCCCTTCCTCGCGCAGCACGTGCATCGCCCGCCGCGCGGTGGTCCTGGCGACGCCGAACTCATTCTGGATGTCGGCCTCGCTGGGCACCGGATGCCCAGGCGCCAGTCCGCTGATCCGTCCTCTGATGATCTCTGCAATCTGCAGATATACGTGAGTGTCTCCATCGTAGTCGAGCACACACGCAACTTAGGCGAATGGGTACGAGGCCTCTCGTAACGCTATGTCTATCTGGGGTATTTCTTATTTCTAGCTAGCCAGAGCGATACCACTAGACATAAGCTTCCGGCATGACGGTGTCGCTGCTTGAGTCCTGGAGGGAATGTGAGGGGGAGTGGGAGCACGTCGGTGTCCATCTGGCTCCGCTCCAGATCGATCACGAGCGAATCGACTGGGCCCCCGTGCGGCCAAGGGCCGATCGGGTGCGGGTGAAGCACTACACCTGTGACTGTGCGCCCGTGTTCTACGAGTTCTGCCTGGCAGGTGGGCTGACGTTCATCCGCAGACTGAGAAGGAAGGGGCGTCGGCTGGTGGTGCACGAATCACCATGGTTACTGACGGCTGCCGGGCGGGCGCTATGGGAGAGCTTGCTGAACGGGACAGCCTGGTGATCGCCCCGTGCCGGCGGGCTTCCAACCGGGTGTGTACGGCGCAACCGCTTGAAGGACAAGGTCTCTGCTGAGCTCTCGCCTGTTCAGGCTTCGCAGTTCCTGGTGACTCTTCCGGTCTCTTGCTGGCCAACTCCCTTCTCGGCGCGTGCGATCGGCGAGGAGGGAGAGCGGATTCTTGGTGCGTGTAGGGGAGGGCACACCAAGAAACCGCCTCCGAATGGATCGTGCTCACATCACCCTCCGATGCGGGCACGGTCCGCCGGACAGGCGCCCGCCGCGCTTGTCCGGCCAGTCTTCCGGCAGGTCGATGAAGTCTGCCGGGAGTCCGATGAGCGGCACCTGCCGCTCATCGGACAGCACCCCGGCAGGCACTCATCCCATGCATGCCTGCCGGGGTGTCCACCACCATGAGGGTCTCGAGACGCCGCACCGACCAATGCGGCCGCAGTCGGATCCGCCGGTGTCCACCGCCCATGAAGTCCCACAACGCCTGAGACCCGCCACGTGTACGGCCTCGTAAACGCCCGACGCCGCCATGTGCGGGCCTCGTGAACGCCGTCTCGGTACGCCGGCTCCTGGCCACCGGGACGTGCCGCTCCGGGTGCGCGCGGGCATCCCGCCCGGAGCCCGGGCCTGGCAAGTTTCTTGGTCGGGCGCTTGCCAGGCCCCTTTCCACTGCCCACATCGCCGCGATCGACGAGTGAACGCTTACGCCTTGGCCGCGTCGAGGAGGATCTGGGCCAGCTCGCGTGGCTGGGAGAACATCGGCCAGTGGCCGGTGTTCATCGTGACCAGCCGCCAGCGGTCGCTGGTGAGCAACTGGATCACGTCGTCGCTGGGCTCCTCACCGTCGAGCAGGCATTTGATGTACGTCGCCGGAAGCTCGCAGAGTGGTCGGGTCAGCACGGCCGGTTCGGTCAGTGTGGCGCCCGGGTGAGGTGTCGAGCCGGCCACGATCCGTGCGATGTCCTCGTCAGTGAGACCCTGGCCGCTGTAGTCGGCCGCGGTCAGCGGTGCCCAGAAACCGCCGTTCTCGGCGAGCGAGGTCTCCAGCGGCGGCCAGCCGGACATGAACGACTTGCCGTCGGCCGGAACGTTGGAGTCGACGAAGACCACGCTGGCCAGCCGGTCGCCGATCCGCTCGGCGGCCTGGCCGATCGGGATGCCCGAGTAGCTGTGCCCGACCAGGATGACCTCGCGCAGATCGTGGCGCTCGACCTCGTCGACGATGTCCTGGACGTGGGTCTGCTGCCCGGCAGGCACGCCTTGTTTGTCGGCGAGGCCGGACAGGGTCAACGGGTGGGCGCCGTGCCCGGCCGCACGCAGCTCGGGCACCACCTCGTCCCACGCCCACGATCCAAGCCACGCTCCTGCAACCAGTACGAATTCCGCCATGGCGGCAACGTAGCGAAGCGGTCCGACAATCTCGGTCCCGGTCGCCGGGACAGCACCGTGCGGAAGTAGGAGAAGGCGACCACCTGGAGGTGGTTGTCGGCGGCCTTCTCGACGAGCTCGCGCAGGCGGCCGGGCTAGTTCGGCAGGGGGATCCGGCGCCAGGCGGTGTCGGTGACGATGAGGTGGTCGAGGAGGCGGAGGTTGACCGTTTCGGCGGCTTCGGAGAGGTGGGCTGTGGCTTCGAGGTCGGAGTCGCTGGGGTCGAGGGAGCCGCTGGGGTGGTTGTGGGCCAGGCCGAAGGCGGCGCCGCCGGAGACGAGGACCGTCGAGATGATCTCGCGGACGGGAGCCAGCGTGTGGTCGGTGCCGCCTTCGCTCATCAGGGTGCGGCGCAGGACCGTGCCACGGGTGTCGCAGACCACCAGGACGAGGCGTTCGCGTGGGTGGCCGTGCAGGAGTGGGGCGGCGAGGGCGGCCAGGTCGCCTGAGGAGGTGACGCGGGTTCTGGCGGGGCCGGCCTGGGCTCGCCGTACGAGATGGAAGGCGGCGGTGAGGCGGGCCGCGGTGGCGGGGCCGACTCCGGGGACGGCCAGGAGGCGGTGGGCCTCGGAGCGGGAGAGTTCGCTCAGGTCGCCGCAGTGGGCGAGCAGGCGGGTGGCGAGTTCCTCGGCGTCGCCCTTCCGGTTGCCCGGCCCGATGAGCAGGGCGAGCAGCTCCCTGTCGGCCAGTGTCGCCGCGCCGCTCGCCAGCAGGCGCTCGCGTGGGCGGTCGGACAAGGGCAGGTCCTTGACGCGCAATCGACACCTCCGGGTGGGCCTGCACCCGGTTCTATCAGCGGGCACCGACAACATCGGCGCTCTCGAAGGAAGGCCGGACGGAGGCCAGACAGAGTGTCCGCCCTGGGAGGTGGGGTCACGCCGCGCCCGGTGAGGGGTTCGACGTCGGCAAAGGCCAGCCGGTAGCCACTGGCCGGGATGTTGATGGAGCTGCACCCGCGATGAGCGTCGGCAGGCTCCTTTCAGGGCTGGGGTCGGTGTGCCATGCATGATGTGGCCCCGCGCGCGGGCTGGGAAGAGAACAGCATGAACGAGACGTAGGAGGAGACCGGGTGTGGCCCCGCGCGCGGGCTGGGAAGAGGTGGGGTGGTGCGTGCCGGGCGCGGGCTGGTGTTGAGGGGTGGTGGGGGTTAGACGGGGACGCTGTAGACGACCTCGAAGCGGTCGCCGGGGATGACGATGTCGCTGGTTTCCACGGGGCGGTCGGTGGCCCAGTGGGTGCGTTTGAGGTGGAGGACGGGGACGCCCGTGGGGAGGTGGAGCGCGTCGCTCTCCGCCGGGCGGGGGACTCGGGTGTGGACGCTTTCGATGATTTCAGTGATTTTCACGCCGTGGGCGGACATGCGGTTGACGACGCTGCGGCGTTCGTCCTCGGCGTGGGGGGCGAATTCGGGGCGTTCGTAGGAGGTGGCGAGCTGGAGCGGGTTGCCGTCGCCACGGAAGACGTAGTGGGTTCTGGTCACGGGGGCGGACTCCTCCAGCCGGAGCCGCTGGGCGATCTCCGGAGTGGCGTCGACGAGTTCGCTGTGCCAGTCCCACGTCACACGCTGTCCCTGCGCCTGCAGGTCGGCGTGCTGGTCGTGGAGGCGCCATCGGTGCAGGGGCGTGAGGTCGGGGCGCTCCCTGACGTAATGGCCGGATCCCACCCGGCCGAAAATGAGCCCTTCGGCCGCCAGTACGCGCAGGGCATGCCTGGCGGCGGTCTCGCCGACCTGGTACTTGCGGGTCAGCTGCGCCCGGGAGGGGATGGGCGCGCCGGGGGGAAGGGTGCCGTCGGTGATCTGTCGCCGAATGTCTTCGACGACGCGCAGGTAGACCGGATCGGAACTGGCCACTAGTCCATCCCTGTGGTTGCTGTGAAACGTTGCCCCATGTTGCCGTATTCGGCAGGTAACCGACCGTCATCGAGGCGGGCTGGAACTCCAACTTCCGGCCGTGGGAACGTGCCGAAAAATGTTCTGAGATCCGTGTAACGCGGGCGTAAGGGACACCGATTCTCGGGTAGAGGTCGTCGATGTGTGTACCCCCGAGCACATATCGGCGGCCTCTTCCATGTGCGGGCGGCGGGGTGGCGGGGTCCACCGATTCCGGGAATCCAGGTAGCGTTCGCACTATGGCATCGCCTACTGGAACCACTGACGCGCCCTTCGGGCGCATGCTGACCGCCATGGTCACGCCGTTCAACGTGGACGGCACCGTCGACTACGACGGAGTGCGGCGTCTGGCCGCCCACCTCGTGGACGAGCAGCGCAACGACGGGCTCATCGTCAGCGGCACCACCGGCGAGTCGCCGACGACCACGGACGGCGAGAAGGAGCGCATCCTGCGCGCCGTCGTCGAGACGGTGGGCGACCGGGCCACGGTGGTGGCCGGCGCGGGCAGCTACGACACCGTCCACAGCGTGGAGCTGGCCAGGTCGGCCGCCCGCGCGGGCGCGCACGCCCTGCTCGTGGTGACGCCTTACTACAACAAGCCGCCGCAGGAGGGCCTCTACCGTCACTTCGTGACGGTCGCCGAGGCGACCGACCTGCCGGTCATGCTGTACGACATCCCGGGCCGCAGCGGCGTCCCGATCAGCACCACGACCCTGATCCGGCTCGCGCAGCACGACCGGATCATCGCCGTGAAGGACGCCAAGGGCGACCTGTTCGCCTCCTCCCAGGTGATGACCGCCACCGACCTGGCCTTCTACTCGGGCGACGACACCCTCAACCTGCCCTGGCTGTCGGTGGGCGCCGCGGGTTTCGTCAGCGTCATCGGGCACGTCGTGGGCGCCGAGCTGGCCCGCATGATCGCGCTGCACCGGGCCGGGGACATCGCGGGCGCGCTGGCCGTACACCGGCAGTTGCTGCCCGTGGTGGACGGGATCATGATGCGGGCCGGTGGTGCGATCATGGTCAAGGCGGCGTTGGCGCTGGTGGGCCGGGGGGCCGGTCCGATGAGGGCGCCGCTCGTGGACGCCACCCAAGAGCAGATCGCCGAGCTTCGAGCATGTCTCGTGGCCGGCGGAGTGAAGTTGTCAGACGCATGATGAACAGAACAGACGGGGAGGAACGGAGAGCTTGAGAACACGATCTGACCGACCAGGGGGTGCCGCATGAGTCACCCGCATCCGGAGCTCGGCCCCCCGCCGCCACTGCCCGAAGGGGGCCTGCGCATCGTCGCGCTCGGCGGTCTCGGGGAGATCGGCCGGAACATGGCCGTCTTCGAGTACGACGGCCGACTGCTCGTCGTCGACTGTGGCGTGCTGTTCCCCGACCCCGAACAGCCGGGCGTCGACCTGATTCTGCCCGACTTCGACTACATCCGGGACCGCCTCGACGACATCGAGGCCGTGGTGCTGACGCACGCCCACGAGGACCACATCGGGGCCGTTCCCTACCTGCTGCGCGAGCGGCGTGACATCCCGCTCGCCGGGTCGCGGCTGACGCTGGCCCTGATCGAGGCCAAGCTGACCGAGCACCGCATGCAGCCGGTGAAGGTGGAGGTCGTCGAGGGGGAGCGGCGCACGTTCGGTCCCTTCGAGTGCGAGTTCCTCGCGGTCAACCACTCGATCCCGGACGCGCTGGCGGTGGCGATCCGCACACCCGCCGGCATCGTGCTGCACACCGGCGACTTCCGCATGGACCAGTTGCCGAGCGACGGCCGCCTGACCGACCTCGGCGGGTTCGCCAGGCTCGGTTCCGAGGGCGTCGACCTGCTGATGTCCGACTCGACGAACGCCGAGGTGCCGGGGTTCGTCACCAGCGAGCGGGAGATCGCGCCGGTCATCGACGAGGTGATCCGTACCTCGGAGAAGCGGGTCATCGTGGCCAGCTTCGCCTCGCACGTGCACCGCATCCAGCAGGTTCTCGACGCCGCCGAGCGGCATGGCCGCAAGGTCGCGCTGGTCGGGCGTTCGATGGTGCGCAACATGGGGGTGGCCCGCGACCTCGGCTACCTCAAGGTGCCGCCGGGCCTGATCGTCGACTCCCGCGACATCGAGGAGTGGCCGCCGGAGGACGTGCTGCTGGTCTGCACGGGTTCGCAGGGCGAGCCGATGGCCGCGCTGTCCAGGATGGCCAACCGTGACCACGCGATCCGCGTCGCCGAGGGCGACACGGTGCTGCTCGCCTCGTCGCTCGTCCCGGGCAACGAGACGGCGGTCAACAAGGTCATCAACGGGCTGACCCGATGGGGCGCCCGGGTGGTGCACAAGGGCAACGCGAAGGTGCACGTGTCAGGGCACGCGGCGGCCGGCGAGCTGCTGTACGTCCTGAACCTGACCCGTCCGTCCAACTTCATGCCGGTGCACGGAGAGTGGCGGCACCTGCGGGCGCACGCCAAGCTGGCCGCGCTGACCGGTGTGCCGGACGACCACATCGTGATCGCCGACGACGGCGTCGTCGTCGACATGGTCGAGGGGCGCGCGCGGATCGTGGGCGCGGTGCAGGCGGGCTACGTCTACGTCGACGGCACCTCGGTCGGCGAGATCACCGACACGTCGCTGAAGGATCGCCGCATACTGGGCGAAGAGGGCTTCATCTCGGTGGTCGTGGTCGTGGACTCCACCTCGGGCAAGCTCACCGCGACGCCGGAGATCCACGCGCGGGGATCGGGCATAGACCCGGACCGGTTCGACGAGATCATCCCGCAGATCGAGAAGGCGCTGCAGGAGGTCGCCGCCGCCGGTGTGATGGACATCCAGCAGATCAGGCGCGTGGTGCGCCGGACGGTCGGCCGCTGGGTGAGCGACACCTACCGCCGCCGCCCGATGATCATCCCGGTGGTGGTCGAGGTCTGATCCGGGGGGTACGGCGGCGGCGCCGCCGTACCCCCCGTCGATCAGGTGTCGCGGCTCCGCAGCAGGGGCGCGGCCAGCGTGAGCGGGATGACCGCGTAGGCGAGCAGGACCGCCGCCGCGACAGATGGCGGGAGCAGGGCGCCGAAGACGGAGTTCGTCAGGTCGTCGCCGGTGATCTGCCGGGGCAGCCCGCCGATCATCACCGACCCCAGCCGCTCGCTCCACGGCTCCGGCAGGTTGCCCACGATCATCGGCACCACGTACACCAGCCCGACGAGCCGCCAGCGCGCCCAGGATGCCCAGGCAGAGCTGCGGGATGATGAGCACGACCTCCTCCACCTCCGCCATCCGCGCGATGGCCCGCCGCTCGGGCGAGACGTCCTCCAGCGTCCCGACGGCCGACCAGGCGACCGCGACGCCCACGGCGACGGCGGCCAGGGAGATCGCCAGGATGAGGTGGGTGGAGTGGACCGAACGCAGCTTGAGCCACTCGGCGGACAGGAGTGTCATCGGGCCGTCCCGTAGTCCACGCTCGCGGCGGTCAGTTCCAGGTAGGCGCTCTCCAGCGAGGAGTAGGCGCTGGTCAGGTCGCTCATGCCGGAGTCGGCGAGCAGCCGCCCGCGACCGATGATCAGGATGTGGTCGGCGGTCAGCGACATCTCGCTCATCAGGTGGCTGGACAGCAGCACGGTCCTGCCCTCCCGGGCCAGCCCGCGCATGAGCTCGCGGATCCAGAGGACTCCGTCGGGGTCGAGGCCGTTGACCGGTTCGTCGAACATCAGCACGCCGGGGTCGCCGAGCAGCGCGGCGGCGATGCCGAGCCGCTGCTTCATGCCGAGGGAGAACCCGCCGACCCTCTTGCGGGCCACCCCGGACAGCCCCACCTGCTCCAGCACCTCCGCCACCCGGGCGGGCCCGATGCCGTTGGTCCTGGCCAGGCAGAGCAGGTGGTCGTAGGCGCTGCGCCCGCCGTGCACGGCGCCCGCGTCGAGCAGCGCGCCGACCTCGCACATCGGCCTGGCCAGGGCCGGATAGCGTCGGGGGGTGACCGAGACGCGCCCCCTGTTCGCCAGGCGCCTGAGCCGCGCCCAGCTCATCGCGCTCGACTGTCTGGCCGCCTGGGGGTTCTCCGTCGTCTTTCTCGCCGGTGCGGCCACCGCCGACATGCCGTTGTGGGTGCGGCTGGCGATTCCGCTCGGCCTGGCTCTGCCGCTGGCCCTGCGGCGGCGGTGGCCGAGGGCCGTGTTCGCGGTGGTGCTGGTGTTCGCGGTGGCGGCGATGGCGCTGGACGTGGTCGGCGCGCCGTACGCCGCGCCCGCCTACGCCCTCTACCTGGTGGGGCTGGTCGGCGGCGGGCGGGTGCCCGTGTCGGGGATCGCCGTGGTCAGCGCGTTCGCGGGCGTCGCGCTGGCGGCCTTGGGGATGCCGTCGGGGTGGGGGAAGGTGGTCGGCGACGTGCTGTTCAGTGTGGCGGCGATGGGCGGGGCGTGGACGCTGGGCAGGGCGGTGGGGGAGCGCAGGGAGTACGCGGCGCGTTCGGCCGAGCGGCTGGCCCGCGAGTCGGTCGCCGAGGAGCGGCTGCGCATCGCCCGCGAGCTGCACGACGTGGTGGCGCACAGCGTCGGCCTGATCGCGGTGAAGGCGGGCGTCGCCAACCATGTGCTGCGCTCGCGGCCCGAGGAGGCGCACGAGGCGCTGCGGGTGATCGAGACGTCGAGCCGGAGCGCGCTGGTGGAGATGCGCAGGCTGCTGGGCGTGCTGCGGACCGAGCCGCCCGGCCTGGGGCCGCTGCCCGGCCTGGCGGCGCTGCCGGAGCTGGCCGAGCGGACCAGGCTGGCGGGCGTCGCCGTCGATCTGGACGTGCGCGACGCGGGCGGGGTGCCCGAGGGGGTGGGGCTGTCGGTGTACCGGATCGTGCAGGAGGCGCTGACGAACGTGGTCAAGCACGCGGCCCCCGCGCGGTGCCGGGTGCTGGTGGAGGCCGGCGCGCACGAGGTGCGGATCGAGGTGACCGACGACGGGCCGGGGCGGCGTACGCTGCCGGCGCGGGAGGAAGGGCACGGGCTGATCGGGATGCGGGAGCGGGTCATGCTGTACGGCGGGGCGTTCGAGGCGGGGCCGGGGCCGGACAAGGGGTTCCGGGTGAGGGCTTGCCTGCCGTACCAGGAGATTTCGTGATTCGGGTGTTGGTGGCGGATGACCAGGCCCTGCTCAGGGGGAGCTTTCGGGTGCTGGTGGAGTCCGAGCCGGATCTGACCGTGGTGGGGGAGGCGGGGACGGGGGCCGAGGCGGTCGCGGTGGCCGAGCGGGTACGGCCCGACGTGGTGCTGATGGACGTGCGGATGCCCGTGATGGACGGCATCGAGGCGACCAGGCGGATCGCGGGCGGCACCCGGGTGCTGATCGTGACCATGTTCGACCTCGACGCCTACGTGTACGCCGCGCTGCGCGCGGGGGCCAGCGGCTTCCTGCTGAAGGACACCCCGCCAGCCGACCTGCTGGCCGGGATCAGGGTGGTGGCGGCGGGGGAGGCGCTGCTCGCGCCGACGGTGACGCGCAGGCTCATCGAGGAGTTCACCCGGGTGCCCGCCCGGCCCGCGATGCCGGGGCTGGACGGGGTGACCGAGCGGGAGCGCGAGGTGCTCACGCTGGTCGCGCGCGGGCTGTCGAACGCGGAGCTGGCCGCGCACCTGCACCTGAGCCTGGCCACGGTGAAGACGCACATCGGCCGCCTGCTGGCCAAGCTCGGCGCCCGCGACCGGGCGCAGCTCGTCATCGCCGCCTACGAGAGCGGGGTTGTCCGGCCGCGGTGAGCTCGCATACCGTCCGAGCGGTGAGAGTTGTCTTCAGCAAGTACGACGGCAGGTTGCACTGGCACCATCCGGCCCGGCTGCTCGGCGAGGACGAGCACGGCGTCTGGGTGGGATGCGAGGCGGGTACCTGGGGGCAGCGGGGCGAGGAGCCGAAGGTGTGGTGGAAGCACGCGTTCGTGATGCTCTTCCCGCGCGACCGGTGGTGGGTGGCGCTGTTCAACGCCGAGCCGCACAAGACGGAGGTCTACGTCGACGTGTCCACGGTGCCCGAGTGGCGCGACGGCGAGGTGCACATGGTCGACCTGGATCTGGACGTGATCCGTTTCCGGGACGGCAGGCTGCTCCTGGACGACGCCGACGAGTTCGCCGAGCACCAGGTCGCGTTCCGCTACCCGGCGGAGGTCATCGCCCAGGCGGAGGCGTCGGCGGCCTGGCTGATGAAGTCCGTCGGCGAGTCGGCCGCCCCCTTCGACGGATCCCATCGCCCATGGCTCGACCATGTTCATCCACATATGTGAATAGTCGACATGTTTATGAACGACTGCAAGAATTGGCGCGGAACGAGTAGGTGTAGTGAAGTGTGATATTGCATAGGATGTAACGATGATCCACGCATATGACCCGCGAACCGGCGCCCCCTTCGGCGAGGCCGTCCCCGAGAACACGAATGCCGAGGTGGACGCCGCCGTCGAAGCCGCCCGCGCGGCGGGACCCGCCTGGCGCGCGGCGGACAGGCCGCAGATCCTGGAAGCGATCGCCGACGCGCTCGAAGCGCATGTGGACGAGCTCTGGGCGCTCGCCGACCGGGAGACCGCGCTCGGCGAGACCCGGCTGCGCGGCGAGGTGGGGCGGGCGGCCGGGCAGTTCCGGCTCTTCGCCGAGGTGCTGCGGGACGGCGGCCACCTGGAGGCGGTGATCTCCACGCAGCCGGACGTGCGCCGGATGAACCACCCGCTGCCCGGCGTCGTCGGCGTGTTCGCCGCCTCCAACTTCCCCTTCGCCTTCTCCGTGGCCGGTGGCGACACCGCCTCCGCGCTGGCCGCGGGCTGCCCGGTCGTCGTCAAGGCGCACCCGGGACACCCGCTCACCTCCGAGCTCAGCGCGCGCGTCATCAGGGCCGCGCTGCCGGACCCCGCCCTGCTCGGCCTGGTTCACGGCCTCGAGGCGGGCGGCCGGTTGGTGCGGCACCCCGCCGTCGCCGCGGTCGGCTTCACCGGGTCGGTCCCCGGCGGCAAGGCCGTCCAGGCGCTCATCGACGAGCGCCCCGACCCGATCCCCTTCTACGGCGAACTGGGCAGCGTCAACCCGGTCGTCGTGCTGCCCTCCGCCGCCCGCGAGGGCCTCGCGGCGGGCTTCGCCGCCTCCCTCACCCTGGGCACGGGCCAGTTCTGCACCAACCCGGGGCTGGTGTTCGTGCCCGACGACGCCGACCTGGTCGCCTCCCTGGGTACGGCGGTCGCCGGGACCAGCGGGTCGCCGATGCTGAGCGAGCGGATCAGGCGGGGCTACCTCGACGGCGTGGAGCGGCTGGACAAGCTCACCCTGCTGGCCGAGGGCGCCCAAGGCGAAGGGGCGTGGGCGGTCGCGCCGAAGGTGTTCACCATCGACCTGGCCGCGTTCGCCGCGCGGCTGCCGTCGGTCGCCGAGGAGTGCTTCGGGCCGTCGTCGATCGTGGTCACCTATCGGGACGCGGCGGAGCTGCCCGCCGTACTCGGCAGGCTCGAAGGGTCGCTGACGGCGACTGTGCACGCGAGCGACCCCGAGGAGGCGCGGGCCGTCGCCGAGGTGCTGGGGGGGAAGGCGGGGCGGCTGGTCTGGAACGGCTGGCCCACCGGGGTGGCGGTCTGCTGGGCCATGCACCACGGCGGCCCGTGGCCCGCGAGCAGCGCCCCGGCGCACACCTCCGTCGGCGCGATGGCGCTGCGGCGCTGGCTGCGGCCGACCGCCTACCAGGGCTGGCCGCAGGAACTGCTGCCCGCCGAACTGCGCGACGACAACCCCCTGGGAGTCCCGCGCCGACTCGACGGCTGACCGTTCGCCTGCGGTCTCACGGGTTGATCACCCGGTGACGTTGAGTTCGGCGTACATGCCCCTGGCGTAGTGGCCGGGGAAGTTGCACACCAGCTCGTAGCGGCCGGGGGGCAGCTTGAGCGTGGTCCAGCCCATGGAGGCTGGGGAGATGCCCCCTCCGGTGCCCGCGCCGCAGTTGTTCGACGCCTCGCCGAGCCTGCCCGCCTCGTCGACGCGCATGTCGGAACCCACTTCCCGCTGTCCTACGGTCTGTCCCGTCGGTAGTGGCAGCACGACGACCTGGTGGGCGAAGGTTCCCTTGTTGGTCACCCGCAATGACACTGTGCCCGCCCGAACCGTGGCCGGGGCGACGGACAGCGTCATCTTCGTGTCGGTCGTCATCTCATGCGGAGCGGGAGCACCGTATGGGCGGGGACTCGGGCTCTTGGTGCCCGATCCCATGTCGGCCAGCGTCACATTCACCACCTGGCCCGGCAACGGCGGCGCTGTGCACTTCGGCTGTGGCTGCGCCGCCGTGGCCGCCGGTGGCCCGGCGACGACCGCGGTGAGCATGACCGAGGCCAGGGCCCCGGCGAGACCTGCATGGTGAAGTCGCATCGGCTCCATCCCCCGTGACTGCGAGCCGTTTCCCTCTGGCCGCCCACCTCCCGCACATGAGGCTGAGGCCGGCGTCCCTTTCTTTCAGGCTACGGGCGAGGAAGGGAGTCATGCCAGAGGCCCAATCCTTCTGAAATCGGTTGCAGAAGGGAGCGCGGCTCCTTGGGTGAACCTCAAGCGCCCACCCTGCCCAGGCCACCCTGACCTGGGCCGCTCTTTCCGCAGGTGCACACCATGACGGCAAGCGTTCGTAGCGCCTTGGGAGTCGATTGACAGGAATACAACCGATTGCACTAGAGTGCGGAGCATGGCGGTGACGATTCGCGACGTGGCCAAGGCGTCGGGAGTGCACGTCTCCACGGTGTCCCGGGCCTTCTCGGCGCCGCACCTGGTGAACCCCGACACCCGTACCCGCGTGCTGGCCGTGGCCGATGACCTGGGCTACCGGCCCAACCGGGCCGCGCGGGCGCTGACCACGGGCCGTACGCACAACCTCGGCCTGATCGTCGCCGACATCGCCGACCCGTTCTTCCCCCCGCTCATCAAGGCCGCCCAGGCCCAGGCCAGGGCCCGCGACTACCACGTGTTCGTCGCCGACACCGACGAGAACCCGCAGGTCGAAGAGGAGCTGATCCAGACCCTCAGCAAGCAGGTCGACGGCGTCCTGCTGTGCAGCCCCCGGCTGTCCGGCAAGACGATCGAGCGCCTGCACGAAGAGGTGCCGTTCGTCGTGGTGAACCGCAGGCTCAGGGGCATGCCGACGGTCCTGATGGACGTGGGCGAGGGCGCGCGGCTCGCCGTACAGCACCTGACCGGGCTCGGCCACCGCAGGATCGCGCTCGTCTCCGGGCCCGGCGGCTCGTGGATCGGCAAGCGGATGCGGGAGGCCGTGGCCGGGATCGGCGGCCTCGACCTCGTCCTCCTCGGCCCCTGCCCGCCGACCGAGGAGGGCGGCCAGGCCGTCGCCGCCGACGTCGTCGCCTCCCGGGTCACCGGGGTGCTCGCCTGCAACGATCTGGTCGCCCTAGGGCTGATCGAGGGGCTGTACGAGCGGGGCGTGCGGGTGCCCGAGGACATCAGCGTGATCGGGGTCGACGACATCGTGCCGGCCCGGCTCAACCGCCCCAGGCTCACCACCATCGCCATGCCCACGGCCGCCGCCGGGCGCATGGCCGTCGACCTGCTCCTGCAGTCGGTGGACGACGGCGACTCCGCCACCGTCGCCACCCTGCAGACCAGCCTGGTCGTCCGTGACTCCACGGGAGAGGCACCTTCGTGATCTTCGGCTAGACCCAGCACTTCCCCGACTCGCCCAACCAGGACGCCTTCCCCTCCACGGTGCTGCGGCCGGGGGAGAGGTACGCCTCCAGCACGGTCTACCGTTTCCCGGCCTGAATAGAAACCGACATTTCGCCACTCCGGCGTGGCTCCCGGCGCTGGGCGGTGTCTCCGACGTACCTTTGGCATCATGGCCACCCGTACGCCGAAAAGCGCATCGAAGGGGCCGGCGAAACGGTCGACCTCGTCTCGCTCGACCCCCGCCAAGCGGACCAGCGCGTCGTCAGGCGCGGGTTCGGGGCGGCCGAAGGCGAAGGGAACGGCCTCGGCGCGCAAGCCCACCGGCACCCATCAGGACCCGATCAGCTGGGTCTTCACGATGATCGGCAGGCTCGTCATCGGGCTGTGGATGCTGCTGGCCAACGGTATCGGCGGCGCGGCCAGGGCGCTCGGCGACCAGGCGCGCGAGCTCGACCCCGCGCACCGCCGCGACGGCGTCGGGCTGGCCGTACTGGCGGGGGCGATCGTGCTGGCCGCGATGACCTGGCGCGAGTCGGCGGGCACGGTGTCCACCGTGGTCAACGTCGTCGTGCACGCCGTCTTCGGCTCGCTGGCCTGGGCGCTGCCGCTGATGTTCGGGCTGCTGTCCTGGCGGCTGCTGCGCCACCCCGACCAGAACGCCGACACCGGCCGGATGGTGATCGGGTGGAGCGCGCTGCTGGTCGGCGTGCTGGGCGTCGTGCACGTGGCGAACGGCACGCCGTACCCGTCGGGGACGCAGACCGACGGCATGGACAAGGTGTCGGCCGCGGGCGGCATGATCGGGTTCATCGTCTCCGCGCCGCCGGACAGCATCCTGCCCGCGTTCGTGACGATCCCGCTGCTGATGATGCTGTCCGGGTTCGGCGTGCTGGTGATCACCGCGACGCCGGTGCACCGCATCCCCGAGCGGCTGGGCGAGCTGCGGCACATGCTGTTCGACCGGGGGGCGCCGCCCAGGCCCGGGGAGGCGGCCAGGAAGCGGACGAGGGCCAAGAAGGGCGACAAGCCCGACGTCGGGGACAGCGTCAAGCCGTACGACTCCCCGGTGATCGCGGAGAAGGACAAGCGCACCGACCACTCGCCGGAGATCGTGCCGGGGCTGACCGACGAGGAGGAGCCGGTCGCGCCGCCGCGCAAGGTGGAGCCGCCGGAGCCGACGCCCGCGCCGCGCAAGGTGGAGCAGCTCGTGCTGTCCTCGCAGGCCGGGCCGTACACCCTGCCGGACCTGCAGACGCTCAAGCCGGGGTCGGCGCCCAAGCCGCAGACCAAGGCGAACACGACCGTGGTCAACGCGCTGACCAGTGTGCTGGAGCAGTTCGTCATCGACGCGCAGGTGATCGGCTTCACCCGGGGGCCGACGGTCACCCGGTACGAGATCGAGCTGGGCCCCGCGGTGAAGGTGGAGAAGGTCACCGCGTTGACCAAGAACATCGCCTACGCCGTGAAGTCGGCGGATGTGCGGATCCTGTCGCCGATCCCGGGCAAGTCGGCGATCGGGGTGGAGATCCCCAACGCCGACAAGGACCTGGTCTCGCTCGGCGACGTGCTGCGCTCGCAGGTGGCCCATGCCGACCACCACCCGATGATCGTGGGACTGGGCAAGGACGTCGAGGGCCGCACGATCGTGGCCAACCTCGCCAAGATGCCGCACCTGCTCATCGCGGGCGCCACCGGCGCGGGCAAGTCGGTCTGCGTCAACGGGCTGATCACCTCGATCCTCATGCGCGCCACCCCGGACGAGGTGCGCATGGTGCTGGTCGACCCCAAGCGGGTCGAGCTGAGCGTGTACGAGGGCATCCCACACCTCATCACGCCGATCATCACCAACCCGAAGAAGGCCGCCGAGGCCCTCGAATGGGTGGTGGGCGAGATGGACCGCCGCTACGACGACCTGGCCGCCAGCGGGTTCCGGCACGTGGACGAGTTCAACAAGGCGGTCAAGGCGGGCAAGCTGGTGCCGCCGCCGGGCAGCGAGCGGGTCTACCAGCCGTACCCGTACCTGCTGGTGATCGTGGACGAGCTCGCCGACCTGATGATGGTGGCCCCGCGCGACGTGGAGGACTCCATCGTCCGCATCACCCAGCTCGCCCGCGCCGCCGGCATCCACCTGGTGATCGCCACCCAGCGGCCCAGCGTGGACGTCGTCACCGGCCTGATCAAGGCGAACGTGCCCTCCCGGCTCGCCTTCGCCGTCTCCTCCCTCACCGACTCCCGCGTCATCCTCGACCAGCCGGGCGCCGACAAGCTGGTCGGCCAGGGCGACGCGCTGTTCCTGCCGATGGGGGCCAGCAAGCCGCTGCGACTGCAGAACGCGTTCGTCTCGGAGAAGGAGATCGCCGAGATCGTCACGCACTGCAAGACGCAGATGCAGGCGGAGTACCGCGACGACGTCGCCGCCGTGGTGGTCAAGAAGGAGATCGACGAGGACATCGGCGACGACCTCGACGTGCTGATCCAGGCGGCCGAGCTGATCGTGACCACGCAGTTCGGCTCCACCTCGATGCTGCAGCGCAAGCTGCGCGTCGGGTTCGCCAAGGCGGGCCGCCTGATGGACCTGCTGGAGAGCCGCAACGTGGTCGGTCCCAGCGAGGGTTCCAAGGCGCGCGAAGTGCTCGTGAAGCCCGACGATCTGCCCGGACTTCTGGCCGACCTGCGCGGCGAATGACCCCGGTGCATCCTTCCGTGGCGGTTACTGGTTGAATATGGACCACTACGCAACGTCGGGGGCGGGAGGCGTTCGTCGTGAACGAACAGAGCATTGGGGCCACGCTGGCACAGGCCAGGCGGGCGGCAGGGCTGACGGTCGGGCAGCTGAGTGCGAGCACTCGTATCCGTGAAGCGCTGATCTACGGCATCGAGCGGGACGACTTCTCGCAGTGCGGGGGCGACTTCTACACCAGAGGGCATGTGCGGAGCCTGGCCAAGGCCGTCGGGCTCGATCCGGACACCATGGCGCATCTCTACGACGAGCAGCACGGCGGCATCCAGGCGCCGGTCAGCGCCTCGGCGGTGTTCAAGAACAGCAAGGGCATCAAGCTGCGCGAGCGGCGCGGGCCCAACTGGACGATGGCGCTGGGCGTCGCGCTGGCCATCGTGGTGGTGTTCGGGGTGGTGCGGGTGTTCGGCGGGCCGGCGGAGATCCCGGCGGCCGAGATCAGGCCGGTCAACTCGGTGCCCAGCGTCCCGGCCGGCAAGCCGGTGTCCGTGGCGCCGCGCGCACCGGTGGCCCAGTCCACCACCCAGAAGGACGATCTGGTCGTGGTACGGATCAAGGCGAAGCGCTCGTCCTATCTCAACGTGCACGACTCCACCGGCCGCAAACTGTTCTCGGGGACGTTGCAGGCGGGCAAGACCACCACCTGGCAGGCGGCAAAACAGGTCAGACTTCTTATCGGGGACGCGGGTGCCGTGCTGTTGCAGGTCAACGGCAAGAACCTCGGCGCACCAGGCGCTCGGGGCGAGATGGTGCGGCGTTCGTTCGGGCCCAGCGTGCCGCGTCCTAGGTGAGCCAGGCCCACAAGTGCGGGGGAGGTGCGTCGGGTAGTGGCCAACTCCCGATACCGTAGGGTTCACCATGTCTTCCCGCCGAACCGCATCGCTGATCACACTGGGCTGCGCGCGCAACGAGGTCGACTCCGAGGAGCTCGCCGCGCGACTTGAGGCTGCCGGTTGGCAGCTCGACGACGACGACCCCGATGTCGTCGTCGTCAACACCTGCGGCTTCATCGACTCGGCGAAAAAGGACTCCATCGACACACTGCTGGCCGCCGCGGACTCCGGGGCCAAGGTGGTCGCCGCGGGCTGTATGGCCGAGCGCTACGGCAAGGAGCTGGCCGAAGCGCTGCCCGAAGCCGGTGCGGTGATCTCCTTCGACGACTACACCGAGATCGGTGAGCGCCTCGACGACGTGCTCGAGGGCAGGCCGCTCGTGCCGCACACGCCGCGCGACCGGCGCACTCTGCTGCCGATCTCGCCGGTCGACCGCGCCGCAGCGGCCACCACGGCCGTCCCCGGCCACGGTGACCTGCCCGACGGGCTGGCCCCGGCCAGCGGCCCGAGGGTGCTGCGCAGGCGGCTGGACGAGAGCCCGGTGGCCTCGCTCAAGCTCGCCTCGGGCTGCGACCGCCGCTGCACCTTCTGCGCCATCCCCGCCTTCCGCGGCGCCTACGTCTCCCGCGCCCCCGAGGACCTGCTGGCCGAGGCCGACTGGCTGGCCCACCGCGGCGTGCGCGAGCTCGTCCTGGTCAGCGAGAACTCCACCTCCTACGGCAAGGACCTGGGCGACCTGCGCGCCCTGGAGAAGCTGCTGCCGCAGCTCACCGCCGTCGACGGCATCGAACGGGTGCGGGTCAGCTACCTGCAGCCCGCCGAGCTGCGCCCCGGCCTGCTCGACGTGATCGCCGGCACCGAGGGCATCGCGGCCTACTTCGACCTGTCCTTCCAGCACGCCAGCGGCTCGGTGCTGCGCCGGATGCGCCGCTTCGGCGACCCCAGGCGCTTCCTCGACCTGCTGGCCATGGTCCGCGAGCGGGCACCCGAGGCGGGCGTGCGCTCCAACTTCATCGTCGGCTTCCCCGGGGAGACCGAGGAGGAGTTCGGCGAGCTGGTCGGCTTCCTGGAGGAGGCCAGGCTCGACGTGATCGGCGTGTTCGGCTACTCCGACGAAGACGGCACCGAGGCCGCCAACCTGCCCGGCAAGCTGCCGCAGGAGGTCATCGACGAGCGGGTGCGCCGGCTCACCGAGCTGGCCGAGGAGCTCACCTCGCAGCGCGCCGAGGAGCGCATCGGCACCGAGGTCGACGTGCTCATCGACGAGGACCTGGGCGACGGCGGCTACGAGGGCCGGGCGGCGCACCAGGGCCCCGAGGTCGACGGCTCGGTCACCGTGCAGGGCATCGGTCTGGTCCCCGGCCAGATCGTGCGGGCCGTCGTGGTCGACGCCGAGGGCGTCGACCTGATCGCCCGCATCAAGGCCGGTCCATGACCCCGGACGAGCGCCGCGTGGTCAGCCCGTGGAACATCGCCAACGTCCTCACGGTGGTCCGGTTGGCGCTCGTCCCCTTCTTCGTCATCTGTCTGTTCATGCCGGGCACGGGCTGGCGGTTCGCGGCCCTGGCGGTCTTCGCGGTGGCCTCGTTCACCGACCACCTCGACGGCGAGCTGGCCAGGCGCTACCACCTGGTCACCGACTTCGGGAAGATCGCCGACCCGATCGCCGACAAGGCGCTCACCGGCGCCGCGCTGGTCAGCCTGTCCGTCCTGGGCGAGCTGCACTGGTGGGTCACGATCATGATCCTCGGCCGGGAGATCGGCATCACGCTGCTGCGGCTGGTGCTGATCCGGCACGCGGTCATCCCGGCCAGCTACGGCGGCAAGGTCAAGACCGTGCTGCAGATCGCCGCCATCGTGCTGTACATCCTGCCCGGCGTGCCGGACCCGATCCGCTGGGTCGCGATGGGTGCCGCCGCGGTGGTGACCGTCGTCACCGGCGCCGACTACGTCGTCCGCGCGATCAGACTCCGCCAGGTCGCCAAGCAGGCCCGCGCGGGCGAGCCGTGAGCGGCGGGTGCGCGGCGGGAACCAGGCGGTGAGTACGGCACGCGCGGCCGAGGCGCTGACCCTGCTGGAGGGGCAGGGCGCCACGCTCGCCGTGGCCGAGTCGCTCACCGGTGGGCTCATCGGCGCGACCTTCACCGCGGTGCCGGGGGCCTCGGTGGCCTTCCGGGGCGGGGTGATCTCCTACTCCACCGAGTTGAAGCGGGAACTGCTGGCCGTGTCCGGAGAGCTGCTGCGGCGGGAGGGCGCGGTGCATCCGCAGGTCGCCGCCGACATGGCGGCCGGGGTCAGGCGGCTGTGCGGGGCGACGTACGGGCTGGCGGTGACCGGGGTGGCGGGGCCCGAGCCGCAGGACGGCAAGCCGGTCGGCACCGTACATGTGGCGGTGAGCGGTCCCGGAGGCCGGATCTGGCCGCGGAATCTGGTGCTGCGCGGATCCCGGGAGCGGATTCGGGTAAGCGTGGTGGACGAGGCTATTGATCTCCTCACAGGTGTGCTCGAAGCGAACAGAGGGGAACATTCCCGGTGATTACCGCGTTACGTCCCGAGCGAACATGCCAGGGACGGTCTGACGCGGTGTCGGTGGATACGGGTACGGTGGAGCTGTGAGTGAGGTCCGTGAGCCATCTGCAAGCAGCGCGAGCCCGGCAGGCGGGCCGAAAGACCAACGCGGCGAACCACGTGCGACGCGGCAGGCGCGGCGACGCCCGATGATGACGGCGAGGAGTATGTACGAAGTCACGAAGAAGGACGGGCGGCACGATCCGATCGCGCGGGGCGTGGTGAAGACATCCACGCCGGGGAGGGAGCGACAGATGATTCTGCTGCGTCAGCTGCTCGGTGACGTGTTGAGGCGGCTCCGGGTGCGACAGGGACGCACCTTGCGAGAGGTGTCCACTTTGGCGCGCGTCTCACTCGGATATCTGTCCGAGGTGGAGCGCGGTCAGAAGGAGGCCTCCTCGGAGTTGCTCGCCTCGATCTGCGGCGCTCTGGGTGTTCCGCTGTCACAGGTGCTACGAGAGGTTTCCGATCAGTTCGCGCTTGCCGAGCTCCAGGCCGCTCCGGTGATGGCCGACGTGCCCGAGCGTGAGCGTCTTCCCCTGGCCGAGACGGTCCCCAGCGGGATCGACGACTCCGTGTTCCCCGAAGTCAAGGACATGGTGGCCGCTTGACGCGCTGCTAGCGCGGCTGGCAGTGGCCGCACCAGAGGATCAGCCGCTCCTGCGGCTGCGCCCCCATCTCCCCGCGCCGGATGCGTGTGCTGCATCGGCGACAGGGCCTTCCGGCCCTGCCATAGATCCACGTCTGAAATCCCGGACGGCGATCACCGGTGGTCACCGTGCCCGCGTGGTCCTTGTTCGCGTCGAGTAGACGCCGCGCCAACGAGACCAGGCCGTCCAGGTCGTCGATCGCGCCCACGGCCCGCCACGGATGCACTCCCCTGAGAAAGAGCGTCTCGGCCCGGTAGATCGTGCCGATGCCCGCGAGATTGCGCTGGTCCAGCAGCGCCTCCCCGATCGTCGTGTCCGGATGCGCGGCCAGCCGTCGTACCGCCTCCGCCGGGTCCCAGTCCGCGCCGAGCAGGTCCGGCCCCAGATGCCCGACCACCCGCGCCTCCTGTTCGGTCCGCAGCAGGTCCACCATGCCGAGCTTGACGCCGGTCGCCTGCCATTCCTCGTTGGCCAGCACGAGCCGGATCTGGTCGCCGGGCGCGCCGGGCCGTCCCGCGGGGGTGACGCGCCAGCTTCCGTCCATGCGCAGGTGGGTGTGCACGGTGAGGCCGCCCTCGACCCTGGTGAGCAGGTGCTTGCCGCGTGAGACGGTCTCCAGGACCGTCCGGCCGGTGAGGTCGGCGGTGGCGTGGCGGGGGACGCGGAAGTCGGATCTGGTCAGCACCCGGCCGTCCAGCGCCTGGCTCAGGCGCCGGGCCGTACGGTAGACGGCGTCTCCCTCTGGCATGACCCCAGTCTAGGAAGCCGCCCGCACCCACTCGTCGACCAGTGCGACGAGCTGGTCGAGGGCCTCTTCCACGCGCTCGCGCTCGCCGGAGGTGAGGTAGTCGATCTGCAGGCCGGTGTAGGCGGAGTTGGCCAGCGTGGAGATACGCAGCGCCGCGCGCTCGGGGACGCCGCGCTCACGCAGCAGCGCGGCGACGAACTCGGCGCGGTCGGCCAGCAGCCTGGGCACGTGCCCGGCCAGCCGCCCGCCGGCCGCCAGCCCCTCGATCTCGTGGATCAGCCTGGCGATCGGCAGGTTCTCCTCCTGGAGCTGCCAGTCCCAGGTGCGCCGAATGATCGTGCCCACGCTGTCGGAGCCGTCCCAGCCGGGCAGCGCGCGCAGCCAGCCCCGGTGCCGCTCGTCGAGGCGTTCCATGGTGGCCGAGAGCAGTTCCTCCTTGTCGGCGAAGTGGTGGGTGAGCACCCGGGTGCTCTTGCCGAGGTGCTCGGCGAGGGGGCGCATGGACAGCGTGGACAGGCCGTGTCCGGCGAGGTAGTCGACGATCGAGTCGAGCAGCTCGGCGCGGCGCTGCGGGTCGGCGGTCCTGGCCATGGGTGCCTCGATCCGGGTTGACGCCTTCAGGGTGACGACTGTTACCTTATCTCGGTAACACTCGTTACCTTAATGGAGGTCGCATGCCCGCCAAAACCCGGCTCCCGCCCGCGTGGCTGGTGGCGCTGACGCTCACCACCTTCACCTTCGCCACCGACGACTACCTGATCGCCGGGGTGCTGCCCGCCCTGTCGGCCGGTCTCGGGGTGAGCGAGGCGGCGGGCGGCCAACTCGTCACCGTCTTCTCTCTCGCCTTCGCGCTGGCCGCGCCGGTGGCCTCCGTCGTCACCGCCACTTGGTCGCGCCGGGCGCTGCTCACCTGGGCGATGCTGGTGTTCACCGCCGCCAACGCGGCGTCGGCGTTCACCCACTCCTATCCCGTGCTGCTGGGGTTGCGGGTGGTGGCCGCGCTGGCCGCCGCCGCGGTGGTGCCCGCGGCGTACGCGATCGCCACCGCGCTCGCCCCGGAAGGGCGGCAGGGGCGATACCTCGCGCTGGTGATGGGCGGGCTGACCGGCTCGCTCATGCTCGGCGTGCCGATCGGCACCTGGGTGGGCGGGGCGTTCGGCTGGCAGGCGACGTTCGGGCTCGGCGCGCTGCTGGGGGCGGCCTCACTGGTGGCGCTGCTGGTCACGCTGCCCGACCCGCCCGCGCAGCCGGCGATGCCGGTCCGTGCGCGGCTCTCGCCGCTGGCCAGGCCGCAGGTGCTGGCCGGGTTGCTGGGGATCGTGGCCATCGTGCTCGGCAGCATGATGGTGATGACCTACCTGGCCCCGCTGCTCCGGGACCTCGCGGGGGCGGGGCCCGGCGAGCTGGGGCTGGTGTTCGCGCTGGCGGGGGCCGCGGGGCTGGCCGGTGGTCAGCTCGGCGGGATGGCCACCGACCGGTGGGGCGCCGACCGGGCGCTGTTCGCGGGCGTCGCGGGCTTCGCCGCAGTGATGACGGTCCTCACCGTGTGCTGGCTCGCCCGGCCGCTCCCGCTGCTCGGGCTGCTGCCCCTGCTGTTGGCGTGGGCGGTGACGTCGTGGTGGGTGCCGCCGCCCGCCCAGACCCGGCTGCTCGCGCTGGCCGGCCCCGCGGGGCCGCAGGCGCTCGCGCTCAACAGCAGCGCGGTCTACGTGGGGGTGTCGGCGGCGGGCGCGCTGGGCGGCCTCGTCCTGGAGGCGTACGGCCCAGGCGCGCTTCCCGCCGCGGCCGCAGTGGTCGAGTTGGTGGCGCTGGCCCTGTTCTGGCTGGCGCACCGCCTGGGCGAGCGCCCGCTGACGGTGGCCTAGTCCCAGGCCGCGGGGTCGGCGGCGAGCTGGCGGACCCGTTCCGGCAGCGCGCCGCTGGCCACCTGGTCGAGCGTGACCTCCTCCAGGATGGCCCGCTCGGTGGCCCGCAGGGCGATCCACACCTGCTGCAGCGACTCGGCGGGCCCCCGGTAGCCCACATGCTCGGGACGCTCGCCGCGCACGTTGGCCAGCGGTCCGTCGACCGCGCGGATCACGTCGGCCAGCGAGATCTGGGCGGGCGGCCTGGCCAGCACGTAGCCGCCCTCGGGACCACGCTGACCGCGCACGAGACCGGCCCGGCGCATCTGCAGCAGGATGTTCTCCAGGTACTTGGGCGGCATGTCCTGCTCTTTGGCGAGCTCGCCCACCGTGGTGGGGCCGGCGCCGGCGGCGGCGAGTTCGGCGGCGGCGCGGAGGGCGTAGTCGACACGAGCGGAAAGGCGCATGTTGTCGATTATCCCTCCTGGTCAACACTGGTTATGCGCAAGGTCACCACAACGGGCAGGTGGTCGGAGTACGGCACGGGCGGGACCTCGGCCTTCACCGCGCTCAGTCCTTTCGTGACCAGGACATGATCGATCCTCACGACCGGCGCCTCGGCGGGGGAGGTGGGCGGGTCGCCGAACGCGGTCAGCGGGTCCGACAGCCCGGCCGCCTCCAGCACCCGCATCTCGGGGTCGCCGGGCCGCGTGTTGAGGTCGCCCGCGAGGATCACCGGCCGCTCGCCGGCTGAACCGTCGTCGGAGCTCACGCTCGCCGCCGGCCACATCGCGGACATCGGGCCCAGCACGCGGACCCCCGCCGCCTCGGCGCTCAGGCCGGTGGCGAGGTTGCGGGCCAGGGCCGCGACCTCGGGCGCCTGGCCGGGTGGGGCCTGCAGGTGGGTGTTGACGATGCCGACCTCCTTCCCGCCGACCTCCAGCACGATCGCCTGCGCCTGCGCGCCCGTCGGGTAGTCGTGCCGGCCGAGGCGGTGCGAGGCGAGCTGCTTGACCGGCAGGTTGGTGAGGAGCGCCTCACCCCACAGCGTGTCGGCGGCGGGCGCGAAGTAGGCGCGCATGCCCAGCCCCTTGGCGATGCGGGACAGGCCGTCGTGGCCGCCGTTGAGCAGCCATCCGCGGTCGAGTTCGCTGAGCAGCACCACGTCCGGCTTCTGGGCGGCGGCCCAGGAGGCGATCCGGTCGAGGGAGAGCCGCCCGTCGAGGCCGTAGCCCATCCGGACGTTGTAGGCGATGAGCGTGAAGGTGTCCCCGTCCTTGGGCCGCTGGTCGGGTGTGGGCCGCCAGATGGAGACCAGGACGAGGGGCAGGGTGAGCAGTGCCGCCGCGAAGGGGCGCCACGGCCACGGGTCGCGGACCGAGGCGAGGACGGCGGGCGTGCGCGACATCGACACCGTGCCGATCGCGCCGAGGGCCAGGGCCACCAGGACGGGGATCACCATGTTGGGGAAGCCGAGGTCGAGGTCGTAGGCGGAGTAGTACAGGAACAGGGCGACCAGGAACACCAGCATCCCGCCGAGCAGCCCAGCGCCCGGTCGTCCCGCCGGGGCGCCGGGGCGGGCGCTGGCTCCCAGGAGGCCGCCGATCGACAGGAGCGCGAGGACGTGGAGGAGGTGGTTGCCGGGGTCGATCAGTGTGACCGCCATACCCAGGGCGACCAGCACGGCGTCACGGGCCGGGGTCCAGCGGGAAGCCGGTACCCGGGTGGCCTGACGGAACAGGAACGCGCAGCCGATGAGCAGCGGGCCGACGGTGACGACCGGGATCACCCACGACCTGTTCCAGTCGAGAAGGGCGATGGACGAGCCCGAGTACATGCCGACCAGCAGGAGCGCGGGGCCGACCAGGAACCAGGCCGCCCAGGGGGCCAGGTCGTCGGCGGGGGCCGGGGGTGTGAGCCGTAGGTAGAGCAGGAAGGTCGCGCAGAGGAGGGCGGTCGCGATCCACGGCAGGGCGCCGTCGCGCCAGACCAGGTCCACTCCGTCGAGCAGCAGGTGGGAGACCACCGCGAAGACCAGGCCGCCCGCCACGCCGGGGGCCACGGCGGGGCGGGGGAGGGTGCGGGCGCAGCCGTACAGGAAGACCAGGGCCGCGGTGACGGCGGCTGAGGAGAGGTGGAGCTGGGCGGGGCCGCCGTCGAAGGCCTGTAGGGACAGGCGCAGGGTGGCCAGGGCGAGGGCGCCGCCGTACAGGGACCAGTGGGGGCGGAGGGGGATGGCCAGGAACGGGAGGACGAACCAGAGGGCGGCGTACAGGCCCATCTGCTCCGGGGGTGTGTCGCCGGCGCGGCCGAACAGGGTGATCAGCGAGGGGAGGAACACGCGGAGGGCGTCGAACAGGAGGACGACACCCAGACCGAGCATGACGGCGGGACCCCGGGGGATGGTCATGCGCCATCCTCAGGTCCGGTGCGAGTTCGGCGCAAGGGGTTGCGGCTGAACAGCGAGAAGAGACGCTCCTGACGCTAAACTCCTAACAACTTTAATCAAAGACGGTGGGAAACAGCGTGGATCGACGTCCTGGTGTGCCCAGGTTGCTGAGAGAGATCAACGACCGGGCCGCCCTGGAGTTGCTTCTCGCCACTGGGCCCATGACGCGGGGGCAGATCGGTGACCTGACGGGGTTGTCCAAGGTCACGGCCTCGCAGACATTGGCCAGGCTCGAGGAGCGGGGGCTCGTCGAGGTGGTCGGGGAGCAGGCGGGCGGGCGGGGGCCCAACGCGGCCCTCTACTCCGTGGTGCCCTCCAGCGCCTATGTGGCCGGGCTGGACGTGGGGCCCGAGTTCGTCTCGACCGCGATTGCCGACATCCACGGCCGCACGGTCGCCGAGGTGACGGTCGCGCCCAACGGGCACGACGACCCCGTCGCCGTCGTGCACAGCGCGGTCGTCAAAGCCTGCCGCAGCGCCAAGGTGGGCCTGGCCAAGCTGCGCGGCGTGGTGATCGGCACGCCCGGCGTGGTCGACCCGCGCAGCGGCGACGTGCACTTCTCCTTCGACCTGCCGCACTGGCACGAGGGCATCCACGAGGCCCTGGCCAGGGATCTGCGGCGGGAGGTGACGATCGAGAACGACGTCAACCTGGCCGCGATCGCCGAGCGCGTCTCGGGCGCCGCCCAGGGCGTCGACGACTTCGTGCTGCTGTGGGCCGGGCGCGGCATCGGCCTGGCCGTCATGCTTGGCGGCAAGCTGCACCGGGGCACCTCGGGCAGCGCGGGCGAGATCGGCTACCTGCCGGTGCCGGGCGTACCGCTGGCCGAGGACGTGCGCGCGGTGCCCGGACGGCTGCCGTCGCTGGCCGGCGGCCTGCAGTCGCTGATCAGCGCCGAGGCGGTGACCGAACTGGCCCGCGGGTACGGCTTCGCCGCCGACACCGCTGGCGAGTGCGTGCAGATCGCGGTCGAGGCGGGCACCAGGGGCGAGGCCCTCCTCGACGAGGTCGCCCACCGCCTGGCGCTCGGCGTCGCCTCGGTCTGCGTTGTGCTCGACCCCGGCCTGGTGGTGCTGGCGGGCGAGGTGGGCCGCGCGGGCGGCGCGGCGCTCACCACCCGGGTGGAGGAGGCGGTGGCCAGGATCTGCCCGATCCGCCCCTCGGTGGCGACCACCACCGTGGAGGGCAACCCGGTGCTCAGAGGCGCCGTCCTCGCGGCCCTGGACCAGGCCCGCGAGGAGATCTTCGTCTCCTAGGCGGTCAGCAGTTCGACGGCCGCCTGGGCGTTGGCGCGGGCGGCGCCGTACGTCGCGATGTAGGCGCCGCTGTCGGGACGCCAGATGGGCAGGCCCATCTCGATCACGGTGGCGTCCGAGCGGGCGGCCACCAGCGTGGAGACCAGGTCGCGGCTGTCGGCGTAGCGGTGCGCGTCCTTGACCACCACGACCAGCGAGCGTCCGCTGGCCCGCGCCACCAGCGCGTCCGGGTCGGCCTCGGCGGGCTTGACCCGGACGATCTCCGCCTCGGGCAGCCACGGCGCCATGCCCCACGGCACGGTGCCCACCGCGATCGTCGGCGGCGTGTCCACCTCGATGACCAGCGGGTCTACCAGCGGCTTGGTGGAACCGGACAGCTGTACGGCCCGGCGGGCGGCGTCCAGCCCGACCACGGTGCGCTCCGCGAGACTCCCGTGCCCCGACCCGAACCAGGCCCGCAGCTCGGCGACGCGCGCCGCGGCGGCCTCCAGCCGGGACACGGGCAGCCGCCCGTCGCCGACCGCCGCCACGATCTCGGCGATGATCTCCCGCACCTGGTCGTAGGTGGGCAGCGGGCCCAGGCAGAGCAGGTCGGACCCGGCGTTCAGCGACAGCACCGAGCCGCCGGCCAGGCCGACGCTCTTGGTGATGGCGTGCATGTCGAGCGCGTCGGAGACGATCACACCGTCGAAGCCCAGCTCGCCGCGGAGCAGCCCGGTCAGGGCGGCGGGCGACAGCGTGGAGGGGGTGGTGCCGGTGAGCGCGGGCACCGAGACGTGCGCGGTCATGATGGACCTGGTCCCGGCCTGGACGGCGGCCTTGAACGGCACCAGCTCGCGCTCGTGCAGCACCTCGGGCGAGACGTCCACCACCGGGATGGCCAGGTGGGAGTCCTGCCGGGTGGCGCCGTGGCCGGGGAAGTGCTTGACGCAGGCGGCCACGTTCACCGACTGCAGGCCCTGCACGGCGGCGACGGTGTGCCTGGCGACCAGGGCGGCGTCGTTGCCGAACGAGCGGGTGCCGATCACCGGGTTGTCGTCGGCGGTGTTGACGTCGGCGTCCGGCGCCATGTCGAGGTTGATGCCGCAGGCGGCCAGCTCCGAGCCGATCGCCCGATAGACGCGGTGGGTGAGCTCGACGTCGTCGACGGCGCCGAGCGCCGCGTTGCCCGGGTACGGGCTGCCGACGTGGTAGGCCAGGCGGGTGACGTCGCCGCCCTCCTCGTCGAGCGAGATGACCGGCTCACCGGCCGAGCGCAGCGACGCGGTCAGCGCCGACAGCTCGGCGGGGTCGCCGACGTTGAAGCCGAAGAGCGTGACGCCGCCGAGTCCGTTCTCCAACTCGCGGAGAACCCACTCGGGTGCGACGGTGCCCTGGAAGGCGACGAGCAGTGTGCCGGCCGCGAGGCGACGCAGCCCCCGATCACTCTGACTCATGGTTCCCTCATCGTGTGAAGTGCAGGAAGTCGGTACGGCTCGCGGCCCGGCGTTGTCGGCGCGAGCCGTACCCCCTGCGGGTGGGCAGGGTCGGGTACGGCTCGCGCGGGATGTGGCGCGGCCGTACGAGATCCAGGTGTGGTGTCAGCCCTTGACGGCCCCGGCCACCAGGCCGGAGACCATGCGGCGTTGAACAAGCAGGAAGAACACGACGACCGGGAGGGTCATCAGGGTGGAGCCGGCCATGATGGCGCCCCAGTCGGTGCCGCGTTGCCCGAAGAAGAACTGCAGGGCGACCGGCATCGTGTACCCCTCGGATCCGGACATCAGGTAGAGCGCGAAGATCAGCTCGTTCCACGCGGTGATGAACGAGAAGATGCTCGTCGCCACCAGGCCGGGGGCCACCAGCGGGAACAGGACCTTCCAGAAGGTCGTCATCCGGCTGGCGCCGTCGATCCAGGCCGCCTCTTCGAGCGTCTTGGGCACGGCGGCGACGAACGTGCGCAGCATCCAGATGCCGAACGGCAGGGTGAGGCCGATCTGGATGACGATCAGGCCGAGCAACTGGTCGTACAGGCCGAGCCGCTTGACGTTGAGGAACAGCGGGATGAGCAGCGCCTCGGCGGGGATCATCTGCACGATGAGCAGCACGATCAGGAAGGTGCCCCGGCCCTTGAACCGGAAGCGGGCGATCGCGGTGGCCGACAGCAGGGCGACGAGCGAGCCGATCAGCACGGTGCCGATGGCCACGATCGCGCTGTTGCGCATGTACAGCCAGATCGAGTTCCCGGCGACGCCCTCGGTCAGCACCCGTTCGAAGTGCTCGAAGGTGAAGTGCGTCGGGAAGGGGATGAAGTCGGTGGTGAAGATCTGGTCGTTGGCCTTGAAGCCGGTCGAGACCATCCAGTAGACGGGGAAGATCGCGTAGATGAACACCGCGACGCCCGCGCCGTTCAGCAGGATCTTGCCCAGCCGCTTACGCGCGAGAGGACTCATCACATCTCCTCCTGCTTCACGATCTGCCGCACGTAGAACACGGTGACGATCAGCAGGATCACGGTCAGGACCACCGAGATCGCCGCGCCGGAGCCCATCTTGGGCGGCGCTTTGAAGGCCTCGGCGACCGCGTACATCGACAGGTTGAAGCCCTCGCGGTTGGTGGGGCCGTTCATCAGCACGTAGAGCTGGCTGAAGACCTTGAAGTCCCAGATGATCGACAGGACCGTCAGGACCGCGAACACAGGCTTGAGCAGCGGAAGGGTGATCTTCCTGAAGGTCAGCCAGGCGCCGGAGCCGTCGACCCTGGCGGCCTCGTAGAGCTCCGTGGGGATGCCCTTCAGCCCGGCGAGGACGGAGACCGCGATGAACGGGAAGCCCGCCCAGACCACGCAGAAGATCAGCACGACGTAGAGGGAGAAGGCGTCGTTGAGCCATGGCTCGCCGGTCCAGTCGGCCCTGCCGAACAGAGCCGTGGACAGGCCGTCGGGCAGCATGTTGAGCGCCCAGTTGATGATGCCCGCGTCGGCGTCGAAGAGCCAGCGCCAGATGACACCCTGGGCGACCGGCGGTACGGCCCAGGCGAACATGCAGCCGACGACGACCAGCAGCGACATCTTCTTGCCGAGCTTGTGCAGCAGGACGCCGACCGCGGTGCCGACGACGAGCGAGAGGCTCACGGCGATGACGGCGAACAGCACGGTGTTGCGGAGCGAGGACCAGAAGATGTCGTTGTCGAAGATCCGGGTGAAGTTGTCCCAGCCGACCCACTCGGCGGGCCGGGTTCCCTTGATCTGGGGGATGCCGACCTTCTGGAAGGCCATGACGATCAGCTGGAACAGGGGGTAGAGCAGCAGTCCAGCGATCACCAGCAGACCGGGTACGAGCAGGACATAGGGCACCGCCCACGGGGGGAGCCCGCTGGCCCGGTTCGGGCGGGCGGAGCTTCGGCGGCGCCGCCCCGGGGCGGGGGACTGGTCCCCGCCCCGGGCGATCGTAGACGTGTTCGCCATCGCTACTGGTTCAGGATCTCTTCGAGTTCCTTGTTGGCGTCAGCGAGAGCGGTGGCTTCGTCCTTCTTGCCCTCGATGACGGCCCTGGCGGCGTTCTGGAAGACGGCCTTGGTCTCGTTGGCCTCGGTCCAGTTCGGGTCGGCGGGGAAGGCCTTGGCCTTGGCGAAGGCCGCGGCGAACGGGGCCTGGGCCGGGTCGGAGGCCAGTCCGGCCAGCGTGTCCGGGTAGATCGGGAGCAGGCCGCCCTCCATGGCGTACCGGTCCGCCCAGGTCTTGCTGGTGGCGAGCTTCACGTACTCGGCGCCGAGTTCCTTCTGCTGGGTGCTGCCCCAGACGGCGATGTCGTTGCCGCCGAAGAAGGAGGGGGCCTCACCGCCGGACTTGGCGGGCAGCGGGAAGAAGGCCAGCTTGTCGCCCTTGAGCTTGCCCTTGCTGTCCTGCTCGATGCCGGGCAGGTCCCAACCGGCCGTCAGGTACATGCCGACCTTGTTGTTGGCGAAGCGCTTGCGGATGTCCACCGTGTTCTGGGTCAGCCGCGACTTGCCGGACAGGCCGTCGGTGACCAGGCTGGTGTAGGTCTTGAAGCCGGCGGCGAACTTGGGGTCGGTCGTCTTGCCGACCCACTTGTCGCCCTCCTTGAGCGCGTACTCCGCGCCCTCGGACCAGGCCAGCGCGCCGAGCAGGTGGTTGGCGTCGGACCCGCCGTTGAAGGCGAAGCCGTCGACGTCGGAACCCTTCTCCGCCTTGATCTTCTTGGCGGCGGCCACGAGTTCGTCCCAGGTCTTGGGAACCTCGATCTTCAGTTCCTTGAACCAGTCGGTCCGATAGAGCACCGCGCGGGAGCCCGCGCCCCAGGGAAGGGCGTAGACCTCGCCGTCGATGGTCTCAAGGCCGAGCAGGTTCTTGGGGATCTGCGCCTGCTCACCGGCGCCCGCGAGGGCGGTGATGGGGCTGAGCGCGTCCTGGCTCTGCCAGAGCGGCACCTGGTCGTTGCCGATCTCGGTGACGTCAGGGCCGCCGTTGCCGGCGGCGGCGGCGGTGAACTTGTCGTTCACGGTCGGCCACGGGATCCACTCAAGCTTCACGGCGGCGCCGGTCACCTTGGTGAACTCGGCGTTCAGGGCCTCCATGTACTTGGCGGCGGCGGGGTTGCTGTCTCCCAGGCGCCACACAGTGAGGGTCTTGCCGGCGTACGCGGGCCCGGAGGCGGATGCCTCGGGCTTCGGCTCGGCGGCCTTCGGGGTCTCGCTCGTGCTGCAAGCAGCCAGGCCAAGGGCCAGGGCGGCCGTGGTGACCGTAGCGGCCGTGATCTTCGCGATCTTCACTAGGGTTCTCCCTTCCCGGCTAACGCGTCGGGGTTGCGCTCATCGGGTGCCGGCCTACGGTCTGCACCAGGTGGAGGACGTCACCGGGCTGATCGTCAGCGGGGGGTGACTGCTGTTAAACTAACAAGAAACTTTCTTAAAAGAAACGGGTGTTAGCGGATCGTGACGAGAGGAGGGGCGTCCATGGCGCGTAACCCCGGGACCCCGCGGCTGCTGCGCAGGTTGAATGATCGAACGGCACTGGAGCTCCTCCTGGCAGACGGGCCGCTGACCCGGGCCGAGCTGGGGGAGCGCACCGGTCTTTCCAAGGTGACCGCAGGTCAGCTGCTGTCCCGCTTGGAAGAACGGGGCCTGGTCGAAGTCGCGGGCGAGCGCGCCGGAGGGCGCGGGCCGCACGCCGCCCTCTACGGCGTGGTGCCGTCGAGCGCCTACGTCGCCGGTCTGGAGGTGCTTCCGGACAGCATCACCGTGGGTGTGGCCGACATCACAGGTAAAATCGTGGTCGAGGTGACGGTCGACCCCTCCGGCGGCAAGGACCCGGTCCGCACCGTGCACAACGCGGTCCAGCGGGCCTGCGCGTCCGCCCGGGTGAGCCTGTCGCAACTGCGCGCGTTCGTCATCGGCACCAGGGGGGTCGTCGACCCGCGCACCGGCGACGTGCGCTTCTCCTACGACCTGCCCTCCTGGCACGTCGGCGTGCTGGCCAGCCTGCGCCAGACCCTCGGCGGCTCGGTGACCATAGAGAACGACGTCAACCTCGTCGCGCTGGCCGAGCACCGGCATGGCGCGGCCGTCGGTTACGACGACTTCACGGTGGTGTGGGCGGGCATCGGCCAGGGCCTCGGCGTCATGCTCGGCGGCCGGCTGCACCGGGGCATCACCGGCGGCGCCGGGGAGATCGGCTGGCTGCCCGTCCCCGGCGAACCGCTGCCGGCCGACGTGACGCAGCCGCAGTCGGGCTCCTTCCAGCGGCTGGTCGGGAACGAGGCGCTCGCCGGACTGGCCGCCGCGCACGGCGTGGGCGGCCTCTCGGTGGCCGACCAGGTCCGTACCGCGGTCGTCAAGGGCGACGACGCCTACCTGAACGAGGTGGCGGCCCGGCTCGGCGTCGGCGTCGCGGCCGTGGCCGTGGTCCTCGACCCCGGCCTGATCGTGCTGAGCGGAGACATCGGCAGGGCCGGCGGCGACGAACTGGCCGCCAAGGTGGAGAAGGCCGTGGCCAGGGTCTGCCCGAGCGAGCCGAGGGTGGTGGCCAGCCGGGTGGCGGGCAACCCCGTCCTGCGCGGCGCGCTGGTGGCGGCGCTGGAGCAGGCCCGGGAACAGGTCTTCTCCGACACTGTGTGAGAATTTCTGCCTATGTGGCAGCCTGACGACATCGTGCTCATCTCCGATCCGCGCGTGGCCGCGATCCCGGTCCGCGAGAGCGGTGAGGAACTGGCGGACGTACGGGGCCGGCTGCGGCTCGACGATCGGCTGGCCGACGCCGACGGCTCCTACGCCCGCCTGCGGGCCGGGCTGCTCGGCAGGCTGGAGCGCGCCGAGCGCCGCCTGCCCGCCGGCTACCACCTGCTGGTCGTCGAGGGCTACCGGCCGATCGCCACCCAGCGCGGCTACTTCGAGGAGTACCGCGACGAACTGCTGGCGAGCCGCCCCGACCTGACCCCCGAGCAGGCGCACGTGGCGGCCAGCCGGTACGTCTCGCCCGTCGAGGTGGCCCCGCACACCGCCGGCGCCGCCGTGGACCTCACCCTGTGCTCGCCCGACGGCGTCGAGTACGACATGGGCACCGCGGTCAACGACAACCCCGAGGAGAGCGACGGCGCCTGCTACACCGCCTCCCCGGCGATCTCCGGGGAGGCGCGGGCCAACCGCAAGATCCTGGCGTCGGCGCTGGAGTCCGCCGGGCTGGTCAACTACCCCACCGAGTGGTGGCACTGGTCCTACGGCGACCGCTACTGGGCGCTGGCCACCGGCTCGCCGTACGCCCTCTACGGGCCGGTGCTGCCGTAGGGGCGGGCAGGCTTCCAGCGCAGCGGCTCGACCCCGCCCCCGGTGACCAGCAGGCCGGCGTGCGCCGTGACGACCTCGCCCGGCACGCCCCGCTCGTACGGCCGCCAGTCCTCGTCGGGCAGCCGGGTGCGCAGGGCGCCCGCCGCGTCCAGCGCGAACAGCCTGCCGGTCATCCCGGCCAGTGACACCGCGCCCGCCGCGTCGCCCGCCCGCTCCCAGGCCCGCGCGCCGAACGGCAGCCGCCACAGCTCGTCCCGCGTGTTGGCGACGTAGAAGGCGCAGTCGGCGACCGCGAGTCCGGTCGCGCTCTCCGGCGCGCTGCGCGTCTCCCGCCAGCCCCGGTCCTCAAGGACCAGCAGGCGGCCGGTCGTGGTGACGCCGTACAGGCCGACGCCCACCCCGCCCGCCGCCTCCCTGGGCACGGCCAGGCCCGTCACCGGCTCGGCGCCCGTGCCGGGGACCGGCTGCCAGGGCAGGTTCTGCCCGCACAGCTCCCGCCGCAGCAGCGCGCCGTCCGCGTCCACCGCGTACAGCGTGCGGCCCAGCACCGCCAGCGCCCGCACCTCCGCGGCCGGGCCGATCACCTCCCACCTGGGCACGGCCGGGGCGGACAGGCGGTCGAGCACGTTGCGGGTGATCCTGTCCACCACGGGGTCGCCCAGGGCGGCGCCCCAGTTGACCGTGGCGGCGGTGAAGACCGTGCCGAGGCCGCTGGTGAACACGCCCATCGTGGCCATGCCGCCCTGGCCGTAGGCGCTCCAGTGCCGCAGGTCGGCCGTGGCCAGCACGACGAAGGTGGGCGGCGTGCCGTCGTGGCAGGTCACCCTGGGCACGCCGGCCACCTCCTGGAACTCGGCCGCGTCGGTCTCGTAGCCCAGGCTGCCCTCGCCGAACTTGTCCCCGTCGGTCAGCCCGGTCCCCTCGAAGACCCAGTGGCCGGCGAACCGGGTGGTGTAGGACTCCTCCAGCATGCGCGGCATGTGCGCGCCCCACGCGCCCGCGCCCGCCCGGAAGCTGACGCCGGTCAGGGAGTTCTCCGGGCGCAGCGCGGCCGACCACTCGACCGTGGCCAGGCGGGGGTCGGCGACCTGGTCGGCGATGGGGTCGCGGTGGCAGACCATGGTGCGTCCGCCGTCCTCCAGGCGGATCTGCCACCAGGCGGTGTTGCCGGAGAAGAACGCGACGTTGCCGCCGCGCCTGACGAACTCCTCGACCGCGTCGCGCATGCCCGCCGACCAGTACTCGTCGTGGCCGTTGACGACCAGCAGCCGGTGGCCGGACAGCAGGTCGAGGCCGTCGTGCAGGTCCAGGTTGGAGCAGTAGGCGACCTCGTAGCCGGCCGGGCGCAGCCAGCGGGTCAGGCCCTCCTCCCAGCGCTCGGGCGGCGGGCCGCCACCCGGGCGGTCGAAGGTGACCTTCGCGACCCGGGACGGGGACTCGGTCCAGTAGACGCTCTGGCCCGGCTCGCCCGCCCGGTTGTAGGCCTGCCAGGTGGTGAACGGCACGCTGAGCAGGATCGGGGCGGTCGGGACGGCTTCCCGTACGACGAAGTAGACCTCGTTGTCGGGGCACGGGACCGGGCCCGGCAGCGCGTACGGCCACGGCTCGGCGGGGCCGAAGGTGGCGCGGTAGAGGGAGCTGGGCCACTCGGCGGGCACCTGGAGTGTCCAGTTCTCGCCCGCCCGCCCCCGGTGGACCACGCGGCCGTCGGCCACGTCGGTCACGGTCACGGCGGCGGCCCGGTCGGCGACGAAGTCGAGCGTGCCGCCCTGCACGCAGGAGGTGGCGCGGGCGTAGGCGCGGACCGTCATCGGGTGGCCGCCTCGACCAGCAGGGCCTCCAGGTCGCGCAGGAAGTGTTCGATGCCGGCCTTCGGCAGGTAGCGGGTGTCGGCGGTGAGCGAGACGCCCTCGGTCGTCAGGTGCACGCAGAAGCGGCAGGCCAGATGGTCCTGGCTCATCGGCCACTCCAGTGTCGTGTCGGGCAGCGCCGCCTCGATCGCGGCCGGGTCGCAGGCCGCGGGGCCGGGGTCGGCGAAGCGCATGTCGTTGAAACAGCAGTAGGGGTGCACCTGCTCGCCGCGCCGCTCGCTCTCCTCGAGCGCGATCCGGTCCCGGTCGGCCGGGTCGTGGTAGGCGCTGCGGTAGGCGCGCAGCGAGGCCGCGCCCGCCGCCCGCAGCGTCTCCGTGAACGGCTGGCCGACGCCGAGCATGAACAGGCCCTCCATGGACAGCGTGCTGACGATGGAGACGGTGTCGCGCCTGAACCTGTTGCCGACGATCGGCAGGACCGCGCAGGTGTCCTGGCCGGAGTGCCGGCCCACCAACTGCGCCACCGCGGCCAGCAGGACGGTGGAGGTGGAGGCGCGGTGCCCGGCGGCGATCGCGCGGGCCGCCAGGTCCAGCGCGGGCGAGCGCAGCAGCGCCCGCCAGATGCGCGGGCTGTCGCCGGGACCCGGCGTGGCGAACATCGTCGAGGGCATCCGCCGGTGCCCGGCCGCCCAGTGCGCGGCGGCCTGGTCGGCGACCCGCCTGCCCTCCGGGCCGGCCTGCCAGCGGGCCAGCTCCAGCGGGCTCGGCGCGACCCCGGCCGGTGGGCGGCCGAGCAGCAGCATCCGCAGGTCGCGCACCGCCACCTCGGCGCCAGCGCCGTCGGCGGCCAGGTGGCAGAAGGCCAGCACGACCTCCGTGACCCGGTCGCCCTCCGTGCGCAGCGCGACCCGCAGCGGCCAGTCGTTCTCGTAGTCGAAGCGCTCGGCGAGCAGCTCCTCCACCGTCGCGTCGGTGACCGCCAGCCGCCCCTTCTCCACCAGCCGCTGGTACGGCTCCCGCCGCTCGCCCAGCCTGGTCCGCAGCGAGGCGTGCCGCTCGACCAGCGCGCCGAGCGCGGCCAGCACCTCGGGCACGGTCCGCGCGCTCGGCACCCGCACCCGCCTGGCGAAGGTGAAGTAGTGGTCGTCGGGCTCGGTGGCCAGGATCGCCGCCCAGATGGCCCGTTGCCCCCAGGTCAGCGGCGCGGTGCCCGCGTCGGGCCCGGCGAACTCGACGATCATCGCGCCGCGAGGTGCCCGGCCAGCAGATCCAGGTCGTCGAGCAGCTCCAGGCCGCTCTCGGTCAGGTCCACCTCCACCCCGAACTCCGACTCGATCGCGTCGATCAGCCGCATCTGGCCCACCGAGGTCAGGCCCAGCGCGGTCAGCGGCAGGCCGGTGGTGAGCGCCTCGTGCGCGGTGACGGCCCCTTCGGACGCCTCTGCGACCAGCTCGGCGAGTCTCTGCTTGATCATGTCAGCTCCCTGGCGAGGCGCTCCGCCTCTTCGTCGGTCATCTGGTCGAGCTCGGCCAGCAGGAGCTCCTCCAGCACCTGGGCCAGCCCCTCGACCGTGGGCCTGGTGAACAGCGCGCGGATCGGCACGTCGAGCGTGGCCGCCGCGCGGATCCTGGCCACCACCCGCACGGCCAGCAGCGAGTGCCCGCCGAGAGTGAAGAAGTCGTCGTGCGCGCCGCACTTCTCCACGTTCAGCACCTCGGCGAACACCTCGGCGACGAGATGCTCGGCGTCGGTGCGCGGGGCGGTGTACCCGGCGGCGCGGGCCGCCTCGGGCATGGGCAGGGCGGCCCGGTCCACCTTCCCGTTCGCGGTCAGCGGCAGCCGCTCCAGGCGCACCCACCCGCCGGGGATCATGTACGGCGGCAGCGTGGCGGCGAGGTGCGCCGCCAGCTCGTCGAAGGCGGCCTCGCCCACGACGTACCCGGCCAGCGTGTCGCCGTACGCCGCCACCGCGGCCTCGCCCACCTCGGGGTGGGCCAGCAGCCGGGCCTCGATCTCGCCGGGTTCGATCCGGTGGCCGCGCACCTTGACCTGCTCGTCCAGGCGGCCGAGGAACTCGAGCTGCCCGTCGCGGCGCCACCGGACGCGGTCGCCGGTCCGGTAGACCCGCTCGTTCCCGAACGCGGTGAAGCGGTCGGCGGTCAGCTCGGGCCTGCCCAGGTAGCCGCGCGCCACGCCCGCCCCGCCCACGTACAGCTCGCCGGGGGCGCCGGGCGGGGCCAGGCGGCTGTCGGCGTCCACCACGTACACGGTGGTGCCGGCGATGGGGCGGCCGATCGGCGGGCGGCCCGGCGTGCCGTCGAGCTCCGCGCTGGTCGCGATGATCGTCGTCTCGGTCGGGCCGTAGGTGTTCACCAACCGCACCCGGTCGCCGAACCTGGTCCGCCACCTGGCCACCGCCGCCTCGTGCACCTGCTCGCCGCCGAGCACCACCAGGCGCAGCGCCGGGGGCCAGGCGACGTCGTCGATCTGGTCGACCAGGTGGTGCCAGTACGCCGTGGGCAGGTCCAGCACGGTCACCCCGTCGAGGTGGTCGGGCAGCGTGATCGCGCCGTCCGGCAGCACCTGGACGTGGGCGCCCGTGGTGAGCGCCGGGTAGATCTCCTCGGCGTGCGTGTCGAAGCCGAGCGAGGCGAACTGCACGATCCGGTCGCCGGGGCCCAGCTCGTAGGCGTCGGCCATCCAGGCCACCCGGGCCGCCAGGTTGCGGTGGTCGACGACGACGCCCTTGGGGGTGCCGGTCGAGCCGGAGGTGTAGATGACGTAGGCGGCCTCGCCTCGCCGTACCGGGGCCGGGGGTGGGGCGCTCTCCCGGGTGTAGGCGAGCGGGACGCCGTCGGGCAGCCGGTCGGCCAGGTCGATCGAGGTGAGCACCAGCCGGGCGGCGCTGTCGGACAGCACGAACGCCAGCCGGTCGCGCGGATGGTCCGGATCCAGCGGCAGGTAGGCGGCGCCCGCCCGCCAGACGGCGAGCAGCGCCGCCACGGCGTCGGCGCCGCGGCCCAGGCACACGCCCACGATGTCGCCCGGCGCCACCCCCTTGGCCTGCAGCAGCCCGGCCAGCTCGGCGGCCCGCCGGTCCAGCTCGGCGTAGGTCAGCTCCCCGGCCGCGAGCAGCCCGGCGTGCTCCCGCACGGCTCGCGCGACCAGGCCGGGCACGTCCTCCTCGTCCCGGGCGGGCCCGCCGTCGGCCCAGCGGCGCAGCCGGGCCGTCTCGGGCTCGCCGAGCTCCAGCGCGGAGGCGTCGAAGTCCTGGTGGAGCAGCCGTTCCAGCCGGTCCCCGAGCGCCTCGACGGTGGCCCGGTCGAACAGGGCGGCGTCGTAGGAGAGCACCACCAGCATCTCGCGCTCGTCCTGCCACGCCTCCAGCATCAGGTCGAACTTGACCTGTTCGAACCCGTGCGGGAAGGGCGCCGTCCGCAGTCCCGCGAACGCGGCCGGGGCGCGGCCGGTGTCCTGGGTGTGCAGGATCGCCATCGTCTCGAACGGCGGCACCCGCTCCAGCGGCACGCTCTGGTGCGCGAACGCCTCCAGCACCGAGTCCCTGGTGCGCTCGACCAGCTCGCCGAACGACGGCGAGCCGCCAGCGTCCACGCGGATCGGCAGCGTGTCGGCGAAGTAGCCGACCACCTTGTCCAGCGCGGCCCGGTCGCGGCCCGAGGTGACGGTGGCCACCATGAGGTCGCGCCGCCCGCTCTGCCCGGCCAGCACCGCCTGGTAGGCGGCCATCAGCGTCATGAACGGCGTCGCCCCGCGCGAGCGCCCGGCCTCGGCCAGCCGCTCCGCCTGGGCGGCGGGCAGCCGGAAGGAGTGGAAGGCGCCCTTCCGCGCTCCGCCGCGCGGGCGGTCCACCGGCAGGTCGAGCGGCTGCAGCCCGACCAGCCGGTCGCGCCAGTACGCCTCGGCGGCCCCCTGGTCCTGGGCGAGCTGCCAGCGGGCCACGTCGCCGTACTGCAGCGGCGGCTCGGCCGGGGACTCGCCCGAGTACAGCGCGGCCAGGTCGTCGAGCATGACGTTGAGCGACCAGCCGTCGCCGAGGATGTGGTGCGCCACCACGCAGAGCACATGGTCGACCGGGCCCGCCTCGATCAGCGTCACCCGCAGCGGGGGCCGCTCGGCCAGGTCGAGCGGCGCGTTGGTGCGGGCCGCCACCAGCTCCGCGGCGTCGCCGCGGACGATCTCCACCGGCACCCGGCCGGGCGGCTCGACCACCACCACCGGCACGCCGTCCACCTCGGGGAAGCGGGTGCGCAGGCTCTCGTGCCTGGCGACCAGCGCGTCCACGGCCCGGCCGAACGCCTCGACGTCCAGGGGGCCGCGCAGCCGTCTGACGATCCACATGTTGTAGGCGGCGTCGTCCGGATCGAGCCGGTTCAGGAACCACAGCCGTTCCTGGGGCCGCGAGAGCGGCACGGGCGCGCCTTCCGGGCGTGGCCGTGGCCCGTCGCCTGCCTCGGCGGGCGCGTCCAGCAGTTCGGCCAGCGCGGCGACCGTGGGGCGCAGGAACAGCTCGCGCACCGGTACGGGGACCGGCAGCCGCGACATCACGACCGTGGCCAGCAGCGAGTGGCCGCCCAGCGCGAAGAAGTCGTCCTCGGCGCCCACCTCCGCGACCCCGAGCACCTCGGCGAAGACCCCCGCGACCACCCGCTCGGCGGCCGTCCTCGGCGGTACGGCAGGCGCCCGCTCCCGATCCCCGGCCCGCGGCAGCGCCTTGCGGTCCACCTTGCCGTTCGGCGTCAGCGGCAGCGCCCGCACCGCCACGATCACCGAGGGGACCATGTAGCCGGGCAGTTCGGCGGCGGCGCGCTCGCGCAGCCCGGCCGCCTCGCCGACCACGAAGGCGACCAGCAGGTCGTCCTGGACGGCGGCCACGGCCTGGCGGACACCGGGGCCGGTCTCCAGCACGGCCTCGATCTCGCCCAGCTCGATCCGGTGGCCGCGCAGCTTGATCTGGCCGTCGGTCCTGCCGACGAACTCCAGCGTCCCGTCGGGCAGGCGGCGCACCACGTCCCCGGTGCGGTAGACGCGCTCGCCCGCGTGCCGGACGAACCGTTCGGCGGTCAGGTCGGGGCGGCCCAGGTAGCCGGTCGCCAGGCCCGCGCCGCCGATCAGCAGCTCGCCGGGCACGCCCGGTGGGGTCGGCGCGCCGGAGGCGTCCACCACGTGCAGGGTGGTGTTGGCGATCGGGCCGCCGATCGACACCCGGTCGGGGGCGGGGGGCACCTCCCAGGCGGTGGACCAGATGGTGGTCTCGGTCGGGCCGTACATGTTGACCAGGCGTTTCATCCGGCCGCGCAGCTCGGCGGCCAGTTTGGGGGGCAGCGGCTCGCCGCCCGCGAGCGCGGTCAGCGGCGGCAGGTCGCCGGTGAGCAGTACCCGCCAGCCCGAGGGGGTCGCCTGGATGTGGGTGACGCCGGTGTCGGCGACGAGCCGGGCCAGGCCCACGCCGTCGCGGGCGGTGGCGGCGTCGGCGATCACCACCGTGCCGCCGGTGACCAGCGGCAGGTACAGCTCCAGGGCGGAGATGTCGAAGGAGAGCGAGGTGAGCCCGAGCCACACGTCCTCGGGTGTGGAGCCGACCAGGGAGCGCATCGCGAGCAGGAAGTTGACCAGCGCGCTGTGCGGCACCACGACGCCCTTGGGGCGGCCGGTCGAGCCCGAGGTGTACAGGACGTAGGCGGTGTCGGCGGGGTCGGGCCGGTGGTCGGTCCGCCCGCCCGTGGGGGCCACGGAGGTGAGCACGATGGCCGCGCCCGAGTCCTCCAGCACGTAGTCGACCCTGGCCTGCGGGTAGTCGGGGTCGACGGGCAGGTAGGCGGCGCCCGACATGGCGACGCCGAGCAGCGCCACCGGCGTGTCCGCGCCGCGCGGGAGCCGTACCGCGACCAGGGAGCCGCGGCCCGCGCCCCGGGCGCGCAGGTCGGCGGCGAGGGCGGTGGCGCGGGCGGACAGCTGCGCGTAGGTCAGCGAGTCGGGGCCGGAGATCACGGCCACCGCGTCCGGGGTGGCGGCGGCCTGGTCCAGGAACAGGTCGACGAGTGTCACGGGGGGCAGGTCGGCGGCGGTGGCGTTCCAGGCCGCGAAGTTCGCGCGCTCGGCGGGGGAGAGCATCTCCAGCTCGGCCACCGGCGTGTCCGGCGCGGCCAGGATGGCGGAGAGCAGGGTGAGGTAGCGCTCGGTCATCCGCTCGACGGTGTCCCGGTCGAACAGCTCCTCGCTGTAGATCGCCACGCCGAGCATCCAGCCGCCGGGCTCTTCGTGCAGGTCGAGCGACAGGTCGAACCGGGCGGGCTGCCAGCCCATCGGGAACGGCTCGGCCGCCAGCCCCGGCACCGGGTCGCCCACCTCGCCCTGGGTGTGCAGCGCGAACATCGTCTGGAACAGCGGCGTCCTGCTCAGGTCCCGCTCCAGGCCGAGCGCCCCGACCAGCCGCTCGAACGGCACCTCCTGGTGCGCCAGCGCCGCCAGCACCGCCGTGCGGGTACGGCGCAGCAGCCCGTCGAACGTCGGCCCCCCCGACAGGTCGCACCTCAGCACCATCATCGTGGACAGGTAGCCGATCACCCCGTCCTGCCCCTCGCCCGCCCGCCCGGCTGCCGACGGGGTGCCGACGCAGAAGTCCCGCTGCCCGCTGTGCCGCGCCAGCAGCACCTGGTAGGCGGCGAGCAGCACCATGTACGGTGTGCACCGCGCCTTCCCGGCCAGCTCGGCGACTCCGGCGAGCAGGTCGGCGGGCAGGTCGAACAGGACCCTGCCGCCGGTCGTGCCCCTGCGCGGCGGCCGTGGCCGGTCGGTGGGCAGCTCCAGCGCGGGCGCGCCGGTCAGCCGCTCGGTCCACCAGTCCAGGCCGGTGTCGTCGCGGCGCGGCGCGAACTGCGGCGGGTCGCCGGGCAGGTCGTGTCCGGCGTAGTGGGCGGCCACCTCGGCGCGCAGCACGTTGAAGGACCAGCCGTCGCCGTTGATGTGGTGCAGCATCACGCAGAGCACGTGCTCGCGCGGCCCGAGCCGGACGACCGTCACCCGGAACGGCGGGCGCGCCGCCAGGTCGAGGGCGGCGTTCGTGCGGGCGGCGACGATCCGTTCGGCCTCCTCGTCCGAGGCGGCCTCGACGAGCTCGACGGCGACCGGGCCCGGCGGGTCCACGACGGCCACCGGGCGCCCGTCCACCTCGGGGAAGCGGGTGCGCAGCGCGCCGTGCCTGGCCGCCGCCGCGGTGAAGGCGGCTTCAAGACGTCCGAGGTCGAGCGGGCCGCGCAGGCGGTAGGCGTAGGCCGTGTTGTAGGACGGGTCGTGCGGGTCGAGCCGGTTCAGGAACCACAGCCGTTCCTGGCCAAAGGACAGCTCCATAGGCCTTTCCCCCGAATTCGGAAAGGTGCTCTTTCTGAAAAGATTCTTAACTGTAGAGGGCTCGCCCGCAGTGTTCCACGGATCTTGACGGCGTCGCAAGGCCTTGTTTCCGGGGGCTTGTCACCATCAGGCCAGCGTGTAAGACTGGCCCCCATCGATCAATAAGGAAAGTTTCCTATTAGTTCGACGGGAGGTTTCCCGTGACTGACGCGACCCTTCCCGGCCTGCTCGACACGCGGGCCGCGAACGACCCTGATCGGGTGGCCATGACGGTCCACGGCATCGGGTCCCTGACCTTCGGCCAGTGGGCGAGCAGGTCCGACGCGGTGGCGGCGGGGCTGGTCGAGCGCGGGGTGGCTCCGGGGGACCGGGTCGGCCTGGTCTTCGGCAACGGGGACTGGCTGGAGTACGTCGTCGCGTTCATGGGCGTCGGCAAGGCGGGGGCGGTCGCCGTACCCCTGTCGGACCGGGTGCCGCGTGCGCAGGCCGACGCGATGCTGGCGCACTGCGGCGCGTCCACCGTGCTGCGGCCCGACCGGCTGCCCTACGCGAGCGGGTCCGTCTTCCGGGCCGACCGCTCGGACCTGGCCCAGATCCTGTACACCTCGGGCACCACGGGCCGGCCCAAGGGCGTGGCCGCCACACACGCCAACCTGGCGTACGGCTGCGGCGGCAAGCGCAGGCCGTTCGCGCACAGCAAGCACCTGGTGCACGCCTTCCCGATCGGCACCAACGCCGGGCAGTGGATGCTGGTCAACGCCGTGGACGCGCACCCGCAGGTGGTCACGCTGCCGCGGTTCACGCCCGGCAGGTTCGCCGCGCTCATCGAGCACTACCGGGCGGGCACGGTGTTCCTGGTCCCGGCCATGGCGATCGAGCTGCTCGCCGCGGGCGCGCCCGCCGCCAACGACCTGTCCAGCGTGCTGCTGCTCGGCTCCGCCGCCGCGCCGCTGCCCTCGCGGGTGGCCGTCCAGCTCTCCGAGGCCTTCCCGAACTCGACGATCACCAACTACTACACCTCGACCGAGGCCTCGCCCGCGCAGACCGTCATGCTCTTCGACCCGGACCGGCCCGCGAGCGTCGGCCGGCCCGCCTCCGGCGGCGCGGTGAAGATCGCCACCCCGACCGGCGTGCCGCTGCCGCCCGGCGTGACCGGCGAGGTGTGGATGCGCTGCCCGGCCGCCACCCGCGCCTACTACGGCGACCCCGAGGCGAGCGGCGAGGTCTTCCGCGCCGGCTGGGTGCGGATGGGCGACGTGGGCTACCTGGACGAGGACGGCTTCCTCTACCTGGTGGACCGGGAGAGCGACGTGATCAAGTCCGGCGCCTTCAAGGTGTCCACCATCCACGTCGAGGACGTCCTGCACCAGCATCCGGGCGTGGTCGAGGCGGCCGCGTACGGCATGCCGCACCCCACCCTCGGCAAGGCCGTCGCGGTGGCGCTCGTCGGATCCGTGGCGCACGAGGAGCTGCGGATCTTCCTGAAGGACCGGCTGGCCCCGCACGAACTGCCCGTCCGGCTGGTCACCCTCGACTCCCTGCCGCGCAACCACGGCGGCAAGATCGACAAGCGCGCGCTGCGAGAGGTGGCCACGTGACCTCTCTCGTGGACGACCGACCGGGAATCGTGTGCTCGCTCGATCCGGTGCGCGTAGCACCGCGCCACGTTTCCTCTCCCGCCTGAAGGCGGGGTTCTCCATGTTTAAGGGGTTGTGATGACTCGGTTGTCGGATGCCCAGCACGGGATGTGGATCAACGAACGGATGGGGGCGGGCACGGTTTACCACATGCCCGTCGTGATCCGCTTCGGCGCTCCGCCGGACCCGGGGGCGCTGGCCAAGGCGTGTGCGAGCGTGGTGGAACGGCACGCGCTGCTGGGGATGGCGGTCGAGGATCGGGACGGGGTGCCGTACCTGGTCCCGGCCGCGGTGCGGCCCGAGCTGGCGGAGCGGCGGGAGATCGACCTCGAACGCGGCCCGTTGATCACCTTCACGCTCTCCGGCGACGAGCTGCGCGTCGTCGCCCACCACTTGGTCTTCGACGGTCAGTCCAAGGACATCCTGGTCGCCGATCTCCTCGCCTACTACAGAGGTGCCTCACCGGAGCCCGCTCGGCCGGCGCAGACGCCCCCGGCGGGTTCGGTCGAGGGGGCTCGGGCGTTCTGGGCGGAGCGGTGGCGGGAGCCGGGGGACACCTTCGTACCCGGCGGGGCGCTGCGCTCCCGCCGCGCGGGTCCCGGCCGGGTGCTGGAGTTCTCGCTGGACCTGCCGCCGCTCGTCGAGCCCCCGCTGGACGGTCTCACCCGTTTCGAGGTGCTGCTCGCCGCCGTGCACGGCCTGCTCAACTCCTACGGCAACACCGACGTGGTCACCGCCCTCGACCTCTCCACCCGGACGCCCGCCCAGGAGGGCTGCATCGGCCCGTTCGTGAACGAGCTGCCGATCTTCTCCCGCCCGATGCCCGACGCGTCCTTCGCCGAGTTCGCCGCCTCACTGCGAGCCGAACTCAGGCAGGTGTACGCCTACCGCGACATCCCGCTCGCCCGCGCCGTCCCCGGCATCAGGCCGCACGCCGCCCTCGCCCCCGTCTCGGTGAGCTACCGCCGCGCCACGGTGGCGGAGCAGGACGTCGAGGTGGAGTGGCTGGCGTTCAACCAGGCCGTGCGCGGGGCCCTGCAACTGCAGGTCCTCGACCACGGTGACCGGCTGACCGCCTCCCTGCGCTACAACCCGGACGAGCCGGTCGCCCCCGAGCGCTTCGCCGCCGACCTGGGCGTCTGGCTGGCGGCGGTGGCCGAGGATCCGTACCGCCCGCTGAGCACCCTCGGAGCCGTAACCGGAGGCGGCGCCGAGGGCGCGGAGCTGGGCGACATTTCTGAAATGTCGCCCAGCTCACCGCGCACCCCGACCCCGGCGGCCAGCGCCCCGGGCAGCGCGGACCCGCTGCTCGCCGAGATCACCGCCATCTGGGAGGAGGTTCTCCAGATGTCGCCCATCGAGCCCGACGACGACGTCTTCGACCTGGGCGGGCACTCCCTCACCATCACCCAGATCATCGCCCGCATGCGCAAGCGCCTCAACGTGGACGTCTCCCTGGACGACTTCTTCGACAACCCCACCATCGCCGGCGTCCTCCAGGTGATCCGGAAGTGACCGCCGAGCTGCTGGAGCGCGTGTCCGCACTGGACGACGCCGACCTCGAACGCATGCTCGTGATCCGGGCCTTCGAGAACAAGCTGCTCGACCTGTTCGGCAAGGGGATGCTCAACGGCACCACCCACACCTGCCTCGGCCAGGAGTACATCCCGGTCGCGATGGAGGCGCTGCTCGCCGCCGACGACCACGTGTTCAGCAACCACCGGGGGCACGGCCACTACCTGGCCCGCTTCGACGACCCGGAAGGGCTGCTGGCCGAGATCATGGGCCGCGAGGGCGCGGTGTGCGGCGGCGTGGGCGGCAGCCAGCACATCCGCCGCGACCGCTACCTGTCCACCGGCGTGCAGGGCGAGAGCCTGCCCGTCGCCGCCGGGGTGGCCGTGCACCTGAAGCGCTCCGAGCCGGGCCGCCTGGCCTGCGCGTACATCGGCGACGGCACCTTCGGCGAGGGCGCGGTCTACGAGGCGCTGAACATCGCCGCGCTGTGGGAGCTGCCCCTGCTCGTGGTCGTGGAGAACAACGGCATCGCCCAGTCCACCCCGGCCGAGCGGCACATGGCGGGCACGATCGCGGGCAGGGCGGCCGCGTTCGGCGTCGCCCACGTCCGGATCGAGGGCTTCGACGTGGCCGCGATCAGGCGGGAGCTCGCGCCGCAGGTGGCGCGGGTGCGCCAGGGCCGCCCGCTGGTGGCCGAGTTCGTCACCCACCGCCTCGGGCCGCACAGCAAGGGCGACGACATCCGGCCGGCGCATGCCGTACCGGAGGACTGGCTGGAGCGGTACGCCGCCGCCCACCCAGGGCAGCGCGAGCGCCTCGGGGCCGTGGCGCGGGCGCGGGTAGAGGCGGTCGCGGCCGATGTGACGGGGCGTCCGCCGTCGAGGTGGGAGCGCGCGTGAGAGTGGCGGAGAACCTCAACACGGCGCTGCACGCGCTGATGGAGTCGAGGTCCGATCTGTACGTGCTCGGTGAGGACGTGGCCGACCCGTACGGCGGCGCGTTCAAGATCACCAAAGGGTTGTCGACCCGCTTCCCCGGCCGAGTGCTGACCACGCCGATCAGCGAGAACGCCATCACCGGCGTGGCCGCCGGACTCGCCCTGTCGGGTGACGCGGCGATCGTCGAGATCATGTTCGGCGACTTCGCCGCCCTGGCCTTCGACCAACTGCTGAACTTCGCCTCCAAGTCCGTCTCGATGTACGGCTCACGCGTCCCGATGCGCATGGTGGTGCGCTGCCCGGTCGGCGGCGGCCGGGGCTACGGGCCGACGCACAGCCAGAGCCCGCAGAAGCACTTCGTCGGCATTCCGGGCCTGGCGCTGTACGAGATGTCGCCGTTCCACGACGGCCTCGCCGTGTTCGAGGAGATGCTCGCCCGCGAGGAGCCGTGCGTCCTGTTCGAGGACAAGGTGCTCTACACCCGCCCGATGCACGAGGTCGCCGACCCGTTCACCGTGACGGTCGCCGACGGCGTGGCGCGGGTGTCGCTCGGCGAGCCGCCCGACTGCGTGATCATCGCCCCGGGCGGCGTGGCCCACCGGGTGATCGCCGCGATGCGCTCCCTCCTGCTGGAGGAGGAGATCGCCTGCGACCTGCTGGTGCCCGCCCGCCTCTACCCGTTCGACGTGGACGTGCCGCCCGCGCGGCATGTGTTCGTCGTCGAGGAGGGCACGGCGGGCGGCACCTGGGGGGCCGAGGTCGCCCACCTGGTGCACGCCCGCCACTGGAACTCGCTGGCCGGTCCGGTCACGCTCGTCCATTCCGCCGACTCCGTCATCCCCACCGCCGCGCACCTGGAGCGCGAGGTGCTGGTGGGGGAGCAGGCCGTCCACCGGGTGATCAGGGAGACCCTTCGTGGCTGAGCTGCGCGTGCCCAAGCTGAACAACAACGACACCGAGTACCTGCTGGTCGAGTGGCTGGTCCCGGACGGGGCCGAGGTCCACGAGGACGACGCGGTGGCGCTGGTGGAGACCTCGAAGGCGGCCGAGGAGTTGCCCGCGGACGCGACCGGCGTGCTGCGGCACGCGATCGCGGCGGGCACCTGGTGCCGCCCCGACGCGGTGATCGCCACCATCTCATCGGACCCCGCCCCGGCCGTCCCCGCCCCGGTGGCGGACGCCGCCGGTGAGGACGGGCCGCTGATCACCGCGCCCGCGCGGCGGCTCATCGACGAGCGCGGCATCACCGAGGAGCAGATCAGGGCGCTCGGCCTCAAGGTGGTCAAGGCCGCCGACATCGAGAACCTGCGAGGAGGCGGCCATCACGAGCTCCCCCGGGTGCAGCGCGCCGTCGCCAGGGCCGTCGAGCTCTCCCACCAGACCATCCCGGCCGCCTACCTGGCTGTCCGGATGAACCTCGCCGGCGCCGTCGAGCACGCCAGGCAGGCCACCAAGGAGTTCCGCAGGCCGGTCGGCCTCGCCGAGCTCTTCGTCCAGGCCGTCGCGGGGCTGCACGCGGACTTCCCGCTCTTCTTCGCCGCCATCGACGGCACCCGGGCCACCCTGTCCGAGGCGCCGCACATCGGCGTCACCGTCGACCTGGGCGAGGGGCTGTATGTCCCGGTGGTCCACGACGCGGCGAGCCGTACCACCAAGGACCTGGCCGTCACGCTCATGAAGCATCGCGTGGCCGCGACCACCGGCGAGTTCAAGGAGTCGGACCTGACCGGCGCCAACTTCGTCGTCACCCTGCACACCGAGGGCGACGTCGTGCTGGCCATCCCGTTCGTCTTCCCCGGCACCGTCTGCGCGCTGGCCGTCACCTCGCCGCAGGACGGCGGGCACGCCGACATCGGCCTGGCCTACGACCACCGCCTGATCAACGGCAGGGACGCGACCCTGTTCATGAGCGCGCTCAAGGCCGCCGTCGAAGGGCTGGGTTGATGTCCGTCGTCGACCTGTCGTCGGCCAAGAAGGAGTTGCTGCGCCGCCGCCTGCAGGCCCGGCAGGGCGCCCAGGCGATCCCGCGCCGCCCGGAGGGCACCGAACCGCCGCTCGCCCCCGCCCAGGAACCGCTCTGGTTCATGGAACACTTCACCCCGGGCACCGCCACCTACACGGTCGTCCTGGCGGTACGGCTCCGCGCCCCTCTCGATCCCGTCGCCCTCGCCGCCGCCCTGAACGCGCTCCCCGAACGGCACGAGAGCCTGCGCCACCGCTTCCCCGCGACCGAGGACGGCCTGCCCGCCGTACATGTGGCCGCGCGCACGGAGGTGCCGCTCGACCTGCGGCGGGCGGGCTCCGAGGAGGAGGTCGTCGCGCTCGTCGACGACGCCTCCGCCCAGCCGCTGGACATGGCGCAGGGACCGCTGCTCAAGGCGATGGCGGTGTCGCTGGCCGACGAGCACCATGTGCTCGCGCTGCTGGTGCACCACCTCGTCGCCGACGGGCAGTCGGCCCAGCTCCTCATGCGCGACCTGCTCGCCCTCTACCGCGGCGAGGACCCGCCCGCGCCCGCCGTACGGTACGGCGACGTCGCCCTGTGGCAGCGCGAACGCGACCACGGGCGGGAGCTGGCGTACTGGCTGCGCGAGCTGGACGGCCTGCCGCGGGTGGAGCTGCCGCTGGACCGGCAGCGGCCGGCCCGGCAGTGCTTCGAGGGCGCGACCCACGTCCGCGAGCTCGACGCGGACCTGGTGCGCGAGGTGGCCCGGCTGGGCAGGAGCCACGGTGCCACCATCTTCATGATGCTGCTCGCCGCCTTCCAGGTCCTGCTGTCGCGGCTGTCGGCCGCCGACGACGTGGCCGTCGGCACGCCCGTGGCGGGCCGGACCCGGCCCGAACTGGACGACGTGGTCGGCATGTTCGCCAACACGCTGGTGCTGCGCGCCAGGCTGGAGGCCGACCCGAGCTTCGCCGAGCTGGTCGCGGCGACCAAGGAGAGCGTCGTCGACGCGCTGGATCACCAGGAGCTGCCGTTCGCCGTGCTGGTGGACGCGCTCGGCGCGCCGCGCGACCCCAGCAGGCAGCCGCTCGTCGACGTGCTGTTCTCGATGCACGACCTGGCCGAGCCGGGCGACGAGCACTTCCCGCTGAAGCCGGGCTCGGCCCGGCACGACCTGGAGCTGTACGTCGTGCCGGGCGGCGACGGCCTGGCCTGCGCCTTCACCTACAAGACCACGCTGTTCGACGAGGCGACGATCGCCAGGGCGGCCGGGCACTTCGAGGCGCTGCTGCGCGCCGCCGTGGCCGCACCCGAGACGACGGTGAGCCGCCTGCCGCTGCCGGTCGAGCCGGTCGACGCCTGGAACGACACGGCCGCCGACTTCCCCGACGGGCGGACCCTGCACAGCCTGGTCGAGGAGCAGGTGGCCCGTACCCCGGACGCGGTCGCGGTGACGTTCGAGGGCGAGTCGCTGACGTACCGGGAGCTGGACGAGCGGGCCAACCGGGTGGCGCGGCGGCTCGCCGGGCTGGGCGCGGGCGGGCTGGTGGCGATCTGCGCCGAACGCTCCGCCGAGCTGGTCGTCGGCCTGCTCGGCATCCTCAAAGCGGGCGCCGCGTACGTGCCGCTGGACCCGGAGTACCCGGCGGACCGGCTGGCGTTCATGCTGGCCGACGCCGCCGCGCCCGTCGTGCTCACCCAGACCCGCCTGGCCGCCAGGCTGGCCGGCGGCGGCGCGATCATCCTGCCGCTCGACCACGCCCCGGTCTGGGCGGACCTGCCCGCGACCGCCCCCGAGGTCACCGCGGGCGAGACCGCCTACATGATCTACACCTCGGGCTCCACCGGGAGGCCCAAGGGCGTGCCGAACGGCCACCGCGGCATCGTCAACCGGCTCGACTGGATGCAGAAGCGGTACCGGCTCACCGCCGCCGACACCGTCCTGCAGAAGACCCCCGCCGGGTTCGACGTGTCGGTATGGGAGTTCTTCTGGCCGCTGCTCACCGGCGCCCGCCTGGTGCTGGCCCGGCCGGGCGGCCACCGCGACCCCGCCTACCTGCGCGACCTGATCAACGCCGAGCACGTCACCACGCTGCACTTCGTCCCCTCCATGCTGGCCGCCTTCCTCGCCGAGGAGGGCGTGGCCACCTGCACCTCGCTGCGCACGATCATCTGCAGCGGCGAGGAACTCCCCGTCGACCTGGCCCAGCGCTGCCTGCGCGCGCTCCCCGCCGACCTGCACAACCTGTACGGCCCGACCGAGGCCGCCATCGACGTCTCCTCCTGGCAGTGCACCATCGACGCCCTGGAGGGCCGCGCGAGTGTCCCGATCGGCGCCCCCATCCAGAACATCACCCTGCACGTCCTGGACCGGCACGGCGAGCCCGTCCCCGTCGGCGTGCCCGGCGAGCTGTACATCGGCGGCGTCGGCGTCGCGCTCGGCTACCACAACCGCCCGGAGCTGACGGCCGAGCGGTTCGCCGGCGGACGCTACCGGACCGGCGACGCCGCCCGCCGGCTGCCGGACGGCACCGTCGAGTTCCTCGGCCGCCTCGACGGCCAGGTCAAGCTGCGCGGCCTGCGGATCGAACCGGGCGAGATCGAGGTGGCGCTGCGCGAGAAGGCCGGCGTCCACGAGGCCGTCGTCCTGGTCCGCGACGAGCGGCTGGTCGCCTACGTCGTCGGCGGCCCCGCCGAACCGGCCGCCCTGCGCGCGGCCATCCGCGGCTTCCTGCCCGAGTACATGCTGCCCGTCACGTTCGTCTCGCTGGACAGGCTGCCGCTCACCCCGAACGGCAAGCTCGACCGCAAGGCCCTGCCCGCCCCCGTGCTGTCGGCCGACGCCGAGTACGCCGAGCCCACCGACGACACCGAACGCGCCATCGCCGAGGTGTGGGCGCAGGTGCTGTCGGCCGAACGGGTCGGCATCGACGACGACTTCTTCGACCTCGGCGGCCACTCGCTGCTGGCCGTCCAGGTGGTCGCCAAACTCCGCAAGGCGGGCGTCGGGCCGGTCGGGCTGGTGGACCTGTTCACCTATCGGACCGTGCGCGAACTGGCCGCCTTCGCCTCCGGCGACAGCGGGCCGAGGCCGCTGCTGCAGCGGCTGACCGGGCCGCGCGCGGCGAAGGTCTCCTACGTGTGCGTGCCGTACGGCTCCGGCAGCGCCATCGTCTACCAGCCGCTCGCCGACGCGCTCCCCGCCGACCAGGCGCTGTACGCCCTGGCCATCCCCGGCCACGACGTCGGCCTGGAGGAGGAGCCGCTGGACTTCGAGGAGCTGGCCGCCAGGACCACCGAGGAGATCCTGGCCGTCGAAGGCCCCCTGGTGATCTACGGGCACTGCGGGGTCGGCGCCGCCCTGGCCGTCGAGCTGGCCCGGCGGGTCGAGGCCGCGGGCCGCGAGGTCGAGGCCCTGTACATCGGTGCGATCTTCCCCTTCGCCCGCCCGCGCGGCCTGCTCCGCTCGCTGAACCGGTTGGGCCTCATGGACCGCCTGCGCTCCAGCCAGAGCGACATCAACCGCCTCAAGGCTCGCGGCGTCGACCTGGAGGAACTCGAACCGGGCGTCGCCGACCGCATCATCCGCACCATGCGCCACGACTCCCGCGCCGCGGAGAAGTACTTCACCACCCTCTTCGACACCCCCGACCGGGTACGGCTGCGCGCCCCCGTCATCTCGGTGATCGGCGAGCGCGACCCCGCCACCGACTTCTACGAGGAGCGCTACCGCGAGTGGGGGTTCCTCAGCGACACCACCGCGCTGGTCGTGCTGGACGAGGGCGGCCACTACTTCCTGCGCTACCGCGCCGACGAGCTCGCCGACGTCCTGCGGACCCACCACGCGCTGGAGCCCACCGACCGCTCCGGCAGCTGGTGGGTGCACGCGGTCTCCGGGGCGGCCCAGCCCAAGGAGGCGGGGGTCAAGCCGAGCATGCGGCGCTTCCTGACCGTCGCCGCCGGACAGCAGATCTCGATGATCGGCTCGGCGCTGACCGGCTGGGCGCTGCCGATCACGATCCTGGTGGACTCGGGCTCGATCGCGCAGTTCTCCATCCTGGCCGTGCTCAACCTGGCCGGGCTGCTCATCTCGCCGCTGGCCGGGGCGATCGTCGACCGGGGCGACCGAAGACGCGTCCTGCTGCTGGCCGACTGCGCCTCGGTGGGCGTCCAACTGGTGCTGGCCGGGCTGCTCCTGTACGGCGAGCTGCGGCTCTGGCAGGTCTACGTGCTGATCGTGGCCCTGTCGGTGGCCACCAGCTTCCAGCGGCTGGCCTACTCCTCGGCCGTGCCGCAGCTCGTGCCCAAGCACTACCTCGGGCACGCGGTGGGCGTCACCCAGATGACCAACGGCGTCGCCCAGCTCGTCGTGCCGCTGATGGCGGCCGGGCTGCTGGCCTGGATCGGGCTCGGCGGCATCGTCGCCGTCGACGTGGCCAGCTACCTGTTCGCGATCGTCGTGGTGCTGCTGGTCAGGTTCCCGAACACGCTGCCGTGGCGGCCGCGCGAGCCGCTGACCACCGAGATCCGCAAGGGCTTCGCCTACACCTGGCACGAGAGCGGGCTGCGCGCCATGCTCGGCTGGTTCGCGGTGCTCAACATCTTCCTGTCGCCGCTCCTGCTGCTGGTCTCACCGCTGGTGCTGTCGTTCGGCACGCTGGCCGAGGTCAGCGTGATCTCGGTGGTGACCGGGCTCGGCGTCCTGCTCGGCGGGCTGACCATGGCGCTGTGGGGCGGGCCGCGGCAGCGCCGCTTCCGGGGCGTGCTGGTCGCCACCGTGGCGATCGCCGCCGGGAGCGTCGTCACCGGGCTGTCGCCGTCGCTGGTGCTGATCGGGATCGGCGCGTTCGCGCTGACGTACGCGCTGACGCTGATGAACGGGATCTACTCGCTGATCGTGCAGATCAAGGTGCCCTACCGCTACCACGGCCGGGTGTTCGCGCTGAACACGCTGGTCGCCTGGTCCACGCTGCCGATCGGGATGGGCCTGGTGGCGCCGCTCGGGGCCGCGCTGTTCGACCCGATGCTCGCTCCGGGCGGCGCGCTCGCCGGGACCGTCGGCGCCGTGATCGGCGTGGGCCCCGGGCGCGGCATCGCCTTCCTGTACATCGTGTGCGCGCTCGGCATGCTGCTGGTGGTAGCGGGCGCGCTGCGGCTGCGGCGGCTGGCCCGCTTCGACGCCGAGGTCCCCGACGCACTGCCGGACGACCTGGTGGGCGTCGAGACGATCACCGCCAGAACCGGCTCGGCCGAACCGTCCGGAGCTAGGACAGGCGGCTGACCAGGCGGGGGAGGTCTTCGGCCAGCCTGGTCAGCCTGGCCAGCGTGCGGTCCCGCTCGTCGCCCTCGGCGCGGCCGAGGAAGCCCAGGTAGCCGCGTACCCAGCCGCCGAACACCCACGGCTCGGCGGGCAGCCCGCCGTAGCCGCGCACGGCGGCGTCGAACCGCTCCAGGTCGACGCCGCCGTCCAGGCGGGCCGCCCAGTCGAGCGCGACACCCGCCGCCTCCTGCTCGGCCACGTACGCCCCGGCGGTGTCCCAGTCGATCAGCGCCAGCGACCCGTCGACCCGCAGCAGCACGTTCTTCGGGTGCAGGTCGCCGTGCGTCCGCACGACGGTCCCGCCGCCCTCCGGCCGCTCGGTGGCCTCCAGCAGCGAGCCCAGCCGATCGTCGCCCGCCTCCACTGAGCCGCCTGTGTCCTCGGGGTCGGCGCCGGATCCGGCGCGATGGACGTCCGCCAGCAGGGCGCCCATGTGCTGAGCCAACTCGGGGGTCAGCTCGGCCAGAGTCGGGCCCCTGCCGTCCAGCCAGCGGTGCACCCGTACCCAGGCGCCGTCCAGCTCGGCGGCGTACGCGCCGTCCGGCGAGGCCACCGGAGCGGGCACCTGGACGCCCGCCGCCAGCGCCGCCAGCTCGATGGCGACCGCGCTCCCGGGCGGCGGCCCGCCCATCCGCTTCACCGCGTACGCCCCGGTGATCGTGTCGATCCGCCAGACGTCGTTGTGGTGGAAACCGGCCACCCGCATCCCCGGTGTCACCGCCATCCCGAGCCCGAACCTGTCGCAGACCGCGGCCACATCAAGATCGTCCACCTGTCTAGTCTGCCGCAAAGGTGAACAGCCGGTGAACCCTCGGGCATCTTTCGTACGCCGCCTTCCGAGGGCCCCCCTGGCTGAGCCGCAGGTCCTAGGCCCACGGCCCGATGTGCTGATCGCCGCGCACCCGTAGCGTCTTTTGTCATGACGTATAAGGCACTGACCGCAGGACTTGTCGCGCTGGTCTCCCTGGTGGCCGTCGAATACCTGGCCGTCGCGATCGCCATGCCGGTGGTCGCCAAGGAACTGGACGGCATGCGGTTGTACGGCCTCGCCTTCAGCGGAGCCATAGCCGCGGGAGTCGTCGGCACGGTGCTGGGCGGCCGATGGGCCGACCTGCGCGGCCCGCGGGGCCCACTCTGGGCAGGCGTGATCGGGTTCGTCGCCGGACTCGTGCTCGCCGGGCTGGCCGGCAGCATGGAGGTCCTGATCGCCGGACGCCTGGTGCAGGGCTTCGGCGGCGCGCTCGTCACCGTCTCCCTGTACGTCGTGGTCGCCCGCGTCTACCCCGAGCATCTGCACCCGAAGATCTTCTCCTTGTTCGCGACCGCCTGGGTGGTGCCGTCCATGGCCGGTCCCGCGCTGGTCGGGGTCGTGGTCGACACGATCGGCTGGCGCTGGGTGTTCCTCGGCGTCCCGCTGCTCACGGTGCCCGCCGTCCTGCTCCTCTGGCGCGGCCTGGCGGGCCGCCCGGTCACCGGCGGCCAGGCCGAGCCCGCGCCCGGCCTGCTGGTCAAGACCGGCTGGGCCGCGCTCACCGCGGTCGGCGCCGGCCTCGTGCAGTACGGCGGTGAGGGCCGGACCCTGCTGCTCGTCGCCGGATTCGTCGTCCTGGCGGTCGCCCTGCCCCGGCTGCTGCCCAAGGGCACGCTGCGCGCCGCCCGCGGCCTGCCCGCCGTCGTCGCCCTGCGCGGTCTGGCCGCGGGGGCGTTCTTCGCCGCCGAGGTGCTCGTCCCGCTGATGCTGGTCAAGGAGCGCGGCCTGTCGCCGTTCCTCGCCGGGCTGGCCCTGACCGGCGGCGCCCTGACCTGGTCGCTGGCCTCCTGGCTGCAGGGGCGCGAGGTGTTCAGCAGGGCCGTCAACCTGCGCGGCGGGATGGCCGCGCTCGCCCTCGGGTTCGTGCTGATGGGCGTGGTCACCCTTCCCGGGGTGTCCGTCGCGCTGGCCTACCCCTCCTGGATCGTGGCCGGGTTCGGCATGGGGCTCATCTACCCGACGCTGTCGGTGCTCACGCTGGAGTTGTCGGAGCCGGGGGAGCAGGGCGTCAACAGTTCGGCGCTGCAGGTCGGCGAGAACGTCTTCTCGGTCGTCGCGGTCGCGGTCACCGGCGCGCTGTTCGCCGCGATCGGCTCCGGCTACTGGGCGGTCTTCGCCTTCGCCCTGGTCATGGCCCTGATCGGCCTGTGGGCGGCGCCGAGGTTCCGCACCACCCCGCTGGCGGAACCTGCTGCCGTGCAGGGATAAATCCGGAAAGTCGCCCTCCGTCCCTGCCCGGCAGGGCAGGATGGCCACCTGGCTCGTTCCCCGGCGCGCGGGGAACGAGCCAGATAGGTGATCAAGACGTGGCGGAAGCGCACGTTCCCCTGCCGCGAAGAATGGGCACAAACCGGTCGGACGCTTCCTGCCAGCGCCGCGAGGTGTGCTCATGATTTCCCTGGTCGGGATCGAGGAGGAGTACCTCGTCGTCGATCCCCAGACACGTCATGTCGTTCCCCGGGCCGCGGAGGTACTGGCCGCCGCCACGGCGGTGCTCGGCGAGGACGTCGCCCACGAGATCACCCGATTCCAGGTCGAGGCGCGCACGCCGCCCTCGGCCGACCTGAACGAACTGGGCGGCAGACTGCGCGCCGCCCGCAAGGAGGTCGCCTGCGCGGCCCGATCCTGCGGGCTGGCCGTCGTGGCCAGCGGCATCCCCGTGCTCGGCGACGTCGTGCCCGCCCCGCTCAGCGAAGGCCCCCGCTACGAGCAGGGCCGGGACCTCTACCGCGCGCTCCAGGACGAGATCAGCATCTGCGCCCTGCACGTGCACGTCGACGTGCCCGACCCCGAGCACGCCGTCTACGTCGGCAACCACCTGCGCCCCTGGCTGCCCACGCTCATCGCGCTGGCCGCCAACTCGCCGTTCTTCGTCGGCCGCGACACCGGCTACGCCTCCTGGCGGGTGATCAGCTGGGGACGCTGGCCGGTCTCGGGGGCTCCGCCGTACTTCCCCAGCTTCGCCGACTACGAACTGGCCCTGTCGGCGCTGTCGGAGTCCGGCGCGCTGATGGACCCCGGCACGGTCTTCTGGGACGCCCGTCCCTCACCGCGCCTGCCCACCGTCGAGGTGCGGGTCGCCGACGTGCCGCTTGACGTCAACGACAGCCTGACCATCATCGGCCTGATCCGCGGCCTGGTCGTTACCGCGCTGGCCGACGTCGCCCGCGGCGACCTCGGCCCGCCGGTCTCCAGCGAGGTCATGCGCGCCGCCTACTGGCGGGCGGCCCGCGACGGCCTCGCCGGCGACAGCCTGGACGTCCGCGCGGGCACTCTGGTTCCGGCCCGGTTGATGGCCGCCCGCCTGTTCGACCACGTACGGCAGGCCGTCGGCGACGCCGGCGACCTCCCGTTCGTCGCCGCCGGACTCGACCGCCTGACCAGACGCGGCTCCGGCGCCGAACGCCAGCGCCGGGTCCACGCCAGGGGCAACGCCCTGACCGACGTCGTGGACGACCTCATCGAGGCGACCGTCGCCTGACCGTTTCCGGTGCCGGTAGGGGAGGTATCAGCCGGTGAAGTAGAGGCCGAGGCCGAGCAGGATCATGGCGGCGATGGTCGGCCGCTGGGCCGAGTCCGGCAGGTAGAGCGCCAGGAACCAGGCACGGGTGTCGTTGCCGGTGATCTTGAAGACCATGGGCGCTCAGGCGCGGAGGCGGAGACCGCGGGGAGTCGGGTGGAAACCGGCCGCTTCCAGGGCCGCGCCCAGCGGGGAGTCGTTGATCGAGGTGCCGTCCGCGCGCTCCACGGTCAGCTTCCCCAGCGCCCCGTCCCGTACGGCCAGCGCCAGCGCGTCCACCGCAGGCTGCAGCCGGTCGTTGTCGGCGAACGACAGCAGCGTCTTGCCGCCCCGCTCGACATAGAGCACGAGATACCCGTCGACCATCACGACCAGGCTGCCCGCCTTCCGGCCCGGCTTGTGCCCCACCTCTCCAGGATGCGCGGGCCACGGCAACGCCGCCCCGTACGGGTTGGCCGGATCGGCCGCCGCCAGCACCACCGCCCGCGACCCTGCCCCGGGCCGTCCGCTCTCCAACCCCCGCCGCGGCTCCGGGTCGCCGGACGCCGGGGTGTCGGATCGGCTGCTGGACATCGCGCGCATCCGGTCCACCGCGCCCGGCAGGGCGAACTGGGCGCCCCCGAGGCCCTCCACGAAGTAGCCCCGGCGGCAGCGTCCGCTCTCCTCGAAGGCACGGAGCACCTGGTAGACCGCCGCGAACCCGCCGGGCAGCCGCTCCGAGGTCACCGCACCGCGGGTCACCACGCCGTGCCGTTCGAGCAGCACTTCGGCCTGAGCCTGCGCCCGCAGGGTGGTCTCGGCCGACGGAGCGGGCAGCAGCCACCAGCGGCCGGCGACCGTCGGCGGCCCGCCTCGGCTGGGCAGCACCGCGCGCCGGCGCCTCGTGGTGGCGGGCCGGTGGGCCGGGCGGCCCGAACCGAGCACCGCCCTGAGCGGTGCGAGCGTGTCGCCCGACACCCGCCCCGACCACAGCAGATCCCAGAGCGCCGCGCTCAGCGCCGAGTCGTCGAGCGAGCCCACCCGATCAGACAGGCCGCGGAAGAACAGCGCCCCGCCCGACCCCAGCACGTCGAGCACCTGCTCGTGCAGCGGCGTCATGGTGATCTCGGCCGGGTCGGGCAGGAGCAGGGGCGCGGTGTCGGCGAAGTACAGCGAGACCCAGCCGTCGCCGCCCGGCAGCGACCCCTGCCCCGCCCAGACGACCTCGCCGGAGGCGGTCAGCTCGTCGAGCAGCGCGGGGGAGTAGCCGGGCACCCTGGACGGCAGCACCAGCGTCTCCAGCGCCGAGGCGGCCACGGCCGCACCCTGAAGCTGCTCGATCGCGTTGACCAGGGCGTCCATCGCCCGAGCCTCCACCACCCCACGGCCACGGCTCCCGGCGTCACGAGCCACCCCGCCTCCGGCCAGGCCGCCTCCGGGCACTCCGCTTCCGGCCACTCCGCCTCCGGCAGGGCCGCGTCCGGTGATGCCATGCCAGGCGGGTGCGAAGCGGGCCAGCGTCTCGGCCGAGACCGGCTCCACCTCTTTGCGCAGCCGGGCCAGCGACCTGCGGCGCAGCAGCCGCAGCACCCCGCCGTCGCACCACTCCTCGCCTCTGCCCCCCGGCCGGAACTCGCCGTTCACCACCCGCCCGGTGACCGCCAGCCGGCGCAGCGCGTCGGTGACCACGGCGACGCCGAGGCCGAACCTGGCGCCGGCCGTACCGGCGTGGAAGGGGCCGCGGGTGCGGGCGTGCCGGGCGACCAGGTCGCCCAGCGGGTCGGCGACCGGTTCGAGGAACACGTGTGGGACGCCCACCGGCAGCGGCGCGCCCAGCGCGTCGCGCAGCCGGGCGGCGTCCTCGATCGCCGCCCACTGCTCCTCGCCCGCGATCCGCACCCGGATCGCCCGGCGTGCCCGCTCCAGCTCCGCCAGCCAGGCGGGGTCGCCCTCGCGCACGCTCACGTCGGCCGCCAGCAGCGGCCCGTGCGAGCGCAGCAGGTCCGACAGGTCCTCCAGATCGCGCAGCGGCCGGTCGAGCCGGGCGAGCTCCCGCTCGGTGTCGGCGATCACGTCGGGGTCGAGCAGCTCGCGCAGATCCGCCTGGCCGAGCAGTTCGGCCAGCAGCGTCGTGTCCAGCGCGAGCGCCTGGGCTCGCCGCTCGGCCAGCGGCGCGTCACCCTCGTACATGAACGCGCCCACATAGTGGAACAGCAGCGACGCCGCGAACGGCGAAGCCTGCGACGTCTCGACCTCCACCACCCGCACCCGCCGCGCCGCGATGTCCCGCATCAGCCGCACCAGCCCCGGCACGTCGAACACGTCCTGCAGGCACTCGCGCATCGTCTCCAGCACGATGGGGAACGAGGCGTACTGGCTCGCCACCCCGAGTAGGTGCGCGGCCCGCTGCCGCTGCTGCCACAGCGGCGTCCGCCTGCCAGGAGTACGGCGGGGCAGCAGCAACGCCCGCCCCGCGCACTCCCGGAACCGCGACGCGAACAGCGCCGCCCCGCCCAGCTCCTCGGTGACGATCTGCTCGATCTCCTCGGCGTCGAAGGCGGCCACGTCCCCCGGCGGCTCGGCCAGCGTGTCCGGGATGCGCAGCACGATGCCGTCGTCGGAGTGCACGGCCTGCACGTCCACGCCGTACCGCTCGCGCAGCCGCCGGTTGATCGCCAGCGCCCACGGGGCGTGCACCCGTGCCCCGTACGGAGAGTGGATCACCACCCGCCAGTCGCCGAGCTCGTCGTGGAAACGCTCCACGAGCAGCGTCCGGTCGTCGGGCACATAACCGGTCGCCTCACGCTGCTCGCTCAGGTAGGCCAGCAGGTTGCCCGCCGCGTACTCGTCGAGCCCCGCCGCCCGCATCCGCTCGGTCGAGGCGCCCGCCGCCGTCACCTCGCGCAGGAAGGCGCCGATCGCCCGGCCCAGCTCGGCGGGCCTGCCCATGGTGTCGCCGTGCCAGAACGGCAGCTTGCCCGGCTGCCCCGGCGCGGGCGAGACCAGGACCCGGTCGGCCGTGATGTCCTCGATCCGCCAAGAGGTCGCGCCCAGCACGAACACGTCGCCCGCGCGCGACTCGTAGACCATCTCCTCGTCCAGCTCGCCGACCCGCGACCCCCGCTCGCCCACGAGGAACACGCCGAACAGCCCCCGGTCGGGGATCGTGCCGCCGTTCGTCACCGCCAGCCGCTGCGCCCCGGGCCGCCCTTGCAGCGTGCCGGTCACCCGGTCCCACACCACGCGGGGTCGCAGCTCGGCGAACTCCTCACTCGGATAGTGCCCCGCCAGCATGTCGAGCGTCGCCTCCAGCGCGGTACGCGGCAGCGTCGCGTACGGCGCGGCCCGCCGGACCACCGCCTCCAGCTCGTCCACAGTCCAGTCGTCGAGCGCGGTCATCGCCACGATCTGCTGGGCCAGCACGTCGAGCGGGTTGCGCGGATAGCGCAGCTCCTCGATCTGGCCGCTCTTCATCCGCTCGGCCACCACAGCTGTCTGGACCAGGTCGCCCCGGTACTTCGGGAAGATCACGCCGCGCGACACCGCGCCCACCTGGTGCCCGGCCCGGCCGATGCGCTGCAGGCCGCTGGCCACGCTCGGGGGCGCCTCCACGCAGGCGACCAGGTCCACCGCGCCCATGTCGATGCCCAGCTCCAGGCTGGAGGTCGCGACCACGGCGGGCAACCGGCCCGACTTGAGCGCCTCCTCGATCTGCGCCCGCTCCTCCTTCGACACCGACCCGTGGTGCGCCCGCACGATCTCGGGCACCGCGCCCTTGCTCGCGCCCGCCTGCGCCATCATGTCGGCGGGAGCCGTTCGCGCCGGAAGGCCCTGGCGCGGCGCGCCCTGCCCGTCGCCCTCGCCTCCCGGATCGGTCTCCCAGATCGACAGGTCGATCGCCTCCAGGCCCTGCCGCCGCTCGAAGGCCAGCTCGTTGAGCCGCGTGCACAGCCGCTCGGCCAGCCGCCGCGAGTTGGCGAACACGATCGTCGAGCTGTGCTCCTCGATGAGGTCGAACAGTCGCTCCTCCACATGCGGCCAGATCGAGCGCTTCGAGGGCTCGGGGCCGAACAGCTCCTCCTCCGTCCGCTCGGGACGGGCCGGCGCCTCCAGCTCGGTCATGTCCTCGATGGGCACCACGACCTCGACCTCGATCACCTTGTCCGAGGGCGGCTGCACCACCGCCGCGGGCCGCGACCCGCCGAGGAACGCGGCGACCTCCGCGACCGGCCGGACCGTCGCCGACAGGCCGATGCGCTGCGCGGGCCGCTCCAGCAACGCGTCGAGGCGCTCCAGGCTGAGCGCCAGGTGGGCGCCGCGCTTGGTGGCGGCCACCGCGTGCACCTCGTCGACGATCACCGTCTCGACTCCGCGCAGCGCCTCCCGCGCCTGGCTGGTGAGCAGCAGGAACAGCGACTCGGGCGTGGTGATGAGGATGTCGGACGGCTTCGTCGCGAACCGTCTGCGCTCCTGCGCGGGCGTGTCGCCCGAGCGGATCGCCACCGAGATCTCCGGCACCGGCAGCCCCAGGCGCCGGGCGGTCTGCTTCATGCCGGCCAGCGGGGCGCGCAGGTTGCGCTCCACATCGACGGCCAGCGCCTTCAGCGGCGAGATGTAGAGGACTCGGGCGGATGCGCGCTCGGATGGCGTGGCCGCCAGCCTGTCGAGTGACCACAGGAAGGCGGCCAGTGTCTTGCCGGACCCGGTGGGCGCGACGACCAGCGTGTTGTCGCCCCGCGCGATCGACTCCCACGCGCCCTCCTGGGCCGCGGTGGGCGCGGCGAAGGCGCCGGTGAACCACGTGGTGGTCATTCTGCTGAACTGGTCTAGCGCGCTCACCTGCCCATAGTGCCTCGCGGCACCGACAGAAATCGCCGGCCGTCCTGCCGTACCGAGGAGATTGTCGCCTTCGTGTGCGGTTGAGGCCCTGCGGGCGCGGACATAGAGCGGGTGAACGGGTTCCCGCGGAGGAGGACCGGTGAGCATCGACCACGCGGCCATCGAGGCGCGGCGCGAACGCATCAGGGAGCGATATCTCCTGCCGCACCGCCCGTCGAGCAGCGCCCGCGGCCTGCACCACTTCGCGCTGCTGTCCTCGGACGTGGAGCGGACGATCCTCTTCTACCAGGAGCTGCTGGAGTTCCCGCTCACGGAGATCTTCGAGAACCGCGACTACGAGGGCTCCAGCCACTTCTTCTTCGACATCGGCAACGGCAACCTGCTGGCCTTCTTCGACTTCCCCGGCCTCGACCTGGGGCCCTACCAGGAGGTGCTCGGCGGCCTGCACCATGTCGCGATCTCGGTCGACCCGGCCACCTGGGAGCGGCTCAGGGGCAAGCTGGAGATGGCCGGCGTGCCGCACCAGATCGAGAGCGGCGCCTCCATCTACTTCAGGGACCCCGACGGCGCCCGGCTGGAGCTGCTCGCCGACCATCTCGGGGAGATGTACGGCTCGCGCGTGCTGTGACTATCTCCGCGAGGCCCGCCGGGTACGCGGCTCACCTCCACGCGGCCGCCGGTCGAGCGCCGCGTGCCGCTCGGCCCGCTCGGCCTTCTCCTGCTGTACGGCCAGCCGCAGAAGTAACAGCAGGTGACGTCTGCGGGCCCTGTTCGCCTTGACGGAAGCGGTTCTCCGCGGAGCCGCTTTGGGGGGTTTCGGCATGTGGCATGTCCTACCCACTCCCGGGCGGGTTCCATACTTGGGAGATGCGCCTGACCGAGTTCTGGAGACGGATGCGGGCTCACTTCGGTGAGACGTACGCCGATTCGTGGGCACACGACTACGTGCTCGCCCCGCTGGGCGGGCGAACCGTGGTGCAGGCCCTGGAGCAGGGCGAGAACGCCAAGACCGTGTGGCGGGCGGTCTGCCAGGTGGTGGAGGTCGACGGCCGCCTGCGCTGACTACCGCCGGAGTTCGGTCCAGGTCAAGCGTCCTCCAGCGTCGCCTTCAGGGACTGCGCCGCCTGCTCCAGGTCGCCCACGCCGCTCTGGCCGCCCGGCGACCACAGGAACGCCCAGCCGCCGGCCGAGGGCGTCGCGAAGACGATGGTCTGCCGGCCGGTACGGGGATGCCAGACCCACAGCACCGGGTCCGCGCCGCCGATCATGCGGCTGACGAGCCCGTGGTCGGGTAGGAGCGCGGCCAGCGCCTCCAGATGGGCGCGCCGCTGTCCGGTGTACGTGCTCGTCACCTCGCCGCCTTCCGGCTTTTTCCTCAGGATCACCCCAGGTCACAGCCATGGCAACAGCCGGGGCGGATTGCCCGGGAAAGTCGGCGCCCCAGGAGCCGCACCGGCGCGTTCGGGATACGATCGAACAATCGTTCGGCTAAGATTGGCCAGGCCGGGACCGCGAGAAGCCCCGTCTTCCTCGGCGTCGGCGGAAAATGTCGGTGGCACGCCGTAGCTTTCAGTCGACCGACCAGACCACGACCCTCCAGGGGAGTTCCCATGGCTATCAACGACCGCGAGAAGGCCCTTGAGACTGCCCTCGCGCAAATCGAGCGGCAGTTCGGCAAGGGCTCCGTCATGCGCCTCGGCGATGACGCCAGGGCTCCCATCGAAGTGATCCCGACCGGTGCCATCGCGCTCGACGTCGCGCTCGGCATCGGCGGCTTCCCCAGAGGCCGCATCGTCGAGGTCTACGGCCCGGAGTCCAGCGGTAAGACGACGGTGGCGCTGCACGCCGTCGCGTCCGCGCAGCGAGCCGGCGGCATCGCCGCGTTCATCGACGCCGAGCACGCCCTCGACCCCGAATACGCCAAGAAGCTCGGCGTCGACACCGACGCCCTGCTCGTCTCCCAGCCCGACACCGGTGAGCAGGCGCTCGAGATCGCCGACATGCTGATCAGGTCGGGCGCCGTCGACATCATCGTCATCGACTCGGTCGCGGCCCTGGTGCCCAAGGCCGAGATCGAGGGCGAGATGGGCGACAGCCACGTCGGCCTCCAGGCCCGCCTGATGTCCCAGGCGCTCCGCAAGGTCGCCGGCGCGCTCAACAACACCGGCACCACCGCGATCTTCATCAACCAGCTCCGCGAGAAGATCGGCGTCATGTTCGGCTCGCCGGAGACCACGACCGGTGGCAAGGCGCTGAAGTTCTACGCCTCGGTCCGGCTCGACATCCGCCGCATCGAGACCCTGAAGGACGGCACCGAGGCGGTCGGCAACCGCACCCGCGTCAAGGTCGTCAAGAACAAGATGGCCCCGCCCTTCCGCGTCGCCGACTTCGACATCCTGTACGGCGTGGGCATCTCCCGCGAGGGCGGTCTCATCGACATGGGCGTCGAGCACGGTTTCGTCCGCAAGTCCGGCGCCTGGTACACCTACGAGGGCGACCAGCTCGGCCAGGGCAAGGAGAACGCGCGAAACTTCCTGCGCAACCACCCCGACATGTCCAACGAGATCGAGAAGAAGATCAAGGACAAGCTGGGCGTGGGCCCGCGCATCGACGCCCCGGCGGAGGCCCCCGCCGCACCTCCGGTCGCCGCCGCCGCTCCCACCGGTCGTGGCAGCAAGGCCGCCACCCCGAAGCCCGGTGACGTCTGATCGGCTTATCCATGAGCGACCCGACTCACCCCTTCTTCCAGAAGAACCCAACCCCCGGCCACTCTCAGAAGAGCTCCACTCCGCCCTCACCCGACGACGAACGAAGGCCCGACCCGTCTGCGGACGGTCAAAGGCCGGGCGCGTCGCCGGAGGGGGGCGGGCATGACTTCTTCCAGAAGGGGCGCGGATCAGGCACGCCCAGGGAGGAACCTGAGGCGGAACGCTCCGGCGAAGGCCGGGCGCGGGATCTGTCCCGTGAGAGAGGCACGCTGAGCGGGCCTCAGGATGACTTGGCTCGATCTACGGATGGCCGGGGGCTCTTCTCGGGTTCGACGGGTGGGCCTGGTGGGGGCTGGGGAACGGGTCTGCCTCTGGGCCAGAGTGCGTCGGACGGGTCTCAGGATTCGAGGCCGTTCATCCAGGAGAGAGGGGCAGCCTCATCGCGGGAGGACCGTGGACTGGGGTCGCCTCGGGGTGATCTCTCGCTGGACCTGTCACAAGGGGAGCGTGAGCCGACCGAAGAGCCTGCGGTAGGCCTGGCAGGAGCAGAGGTTGGGGCTGAGGTCGGGGTGGGGGCCTCTGGGGTTGATGCGGTTTTGGCCGCAGAGGGGGCTGCGGTAGGGAGTTCTGGGGCGGACGAGTCGCATCCTCACGACTGGGGCGCTTGGCCGGACCTGCCCGCTCGGTCGTCTCGCACCCGCTCGAAGCGTGCTCGCCGTGCGTCTGCGGATGACGGGTCACCACCGGGCTCCGGCCGTGTGTCCTCGGGTGATACGCGCGGCGATGAGGCTCGTGGTGGTGAAGGTCGTGGTGGTGAAGGTCGTGGGGGCGGTCGGCGGCGTGGGTCTACGGGACTTGGTGCCGAGCCCGGCGTAGGCGAGTACATCTCTGATCCCGAAATCTCAGCACACGACCCTGAAATCGGGCGCGCGGGGCACATTCCTCGTTCCCGGGGGTTGGGCTACGACACTCCTGGCTCTGGCGGGATGAGCTACGGGCATGACTCTGAAGCCGAGGGAGCAGGGTATGCCTCCGGGCCTGAAGAGGCTGGCGCCGGAGCCGATCACGGCGACGCGCCTTACGACCCTGATCCCGGCCCCTACGACACGGGGCTTCCGTCTGGGGATGACGGTATGGAGGAGGGGCGAGCGGGCCGAGGGCGTCGAGGTGGGAAGAAGGCGCGCAAGGGGCGGCAGTACGGCGAGTCCGGTGGTGGGGGGCGTTACTCCTCCGGTGGGCGGCGTTCAGAGGCGGGGAGTCGGCTGCCCGACGGGCCGGATGACGGGTCTCCGGCGAGTAGAGGGGCTGCGGCCGATCCGCAGTCCGTGGCGCGGGCGATCTGTCTGCGGCTGCTCACCATGGCGCCCAAGACCAGGGCACAGCTCGCCGAGGCACTGCGCAAGCGGGAGGTGCCCGACGACGCGGCGGAGGCCGTACTCGACCGGTTCACCGAGTTGGGGCTCATCGACGACGAGGCGTTCGCCGAAGCGTGGGTGAACTCCCGGCACCACGGCCGTGGCCTGGCCAAGCGTGCCCTCGCCGCCGAACTGCGCCACCGGGGAGTCGACGGGGACACCGTCAACGAGGCCGTCGAGCAGCTTGATCCTGACCAGGAGTTGGAGACGGCCCGAAGGCTCGTCGACCGGAAGCTGTCCTCCAGCCGAGGGCTCGACCCCCAGGCCAGAACCCGCCGCCTGGCCGGCATGCTCGCCAGGAAGGGCTACTCACCCGGTCTGGCCTACCGCGTCGTCCGCGAAGCACTCGAAAACGAAGGCGTCCCAGTGGAGGACGACTACCCCTGACGGGCTTCCACCCCTCAACACCGCGCCTCCATAGGACACGCCAGGACCCACAGATACGCCAAGCAGCGGAAGCCACCCCGACCAGCACGTGCGATGCGAACCGCCCGGCCGGGGGCACCACAGCATGCCTGAGCGCAACTGCGCACCTGGGGCGGTGGCTACGGCTTGAGGTCGAGTTGGATGCGGTGGATGGTGGTGAGGAAGGGGGAGAAGCCCGTGATGACGGATGGGCCGTACTCGCCGGTGTCGCGGAGGCGGATGCGGAGGGGGTTGCCGAGGTGTTCGGCGGTGATCTCGTAGCGGCCGATGGGGACGTCCAGCACGCCTGAGCCGTCGCCGCCGCGCTCGGCCCGGCGGGTGATGACCTCGCCGGGTGATCCGTCGATCAGCGGCCCCTGCGGGGTCAGGGTGAGTACGACGTCCTCGTCCTGGAGGAAGACTTCCGGGTTCTGCGGGTTGTAGGACTCCAGGTGGAAGAGCACCATGCTGCCGTAGAAGCCCAGCCCGTCGGACCGCTTTCCGGTGAGTCGCCAGGTGAAGTCGCGGACGGCCCCGTCCGTACCGGCGAAGGGGGTGTCGTCGTGGGGTGTGAGCTCCATCGTGTAGTCGCGCCCCTCGAAGCTGCGGGTCACGGTGCCGGTCACCCGGAAGGTGGCAGTGGGCACGTCGGTGCTCACCCGGTAGCGACCGTTCTCGTCCGTCGTCATGACCAGGTTGCTGTTGTACAGCAACTGGTTGTCAGCGACGATCTGCGCACCTGCCACGGGGTCGCCCGCCGCGTCCACGACCCGGCCCTTGAGCACCCCGGCCTCAGCCCCGGTCCGCCGCTCCACCACGGTCCCCTGCCCGGTGTCGGTCGTTCCCGTCATCAGTTCCCCGCCTTCGATCGCGCAGCCGCTCAGGACCGCGATGAGCACACTCACCACAACCGCTTTTCGCATGCGGGCACGCTAGAGGGATGACCTTGGAATCGACTTGGGGCGGGCGATCAGGCGTCCGGGCGCCGCAGCTCGACCTGCGAAAACAGGATCAACCAGGATGGACGCGGGCGAGCCAAAGCCTCTCCGCCAAGCGGGTCCGGCGGGTGAAATACCTAAGATCCACACACCTTCGCCCAGGCCCGTGATATGCGCTTTGACCTGCGACGGCGGGGTCAAGAGAAAGCCAAGAGAGGGCCATGCGGGTGCTTGCTCGTGACAACTTCGACGCATAACCTCGACGGCAGTGAGGAGTTACTCCGCGCAGTGCGGATTGGCATACCGGTGAACGACGGACGAGCGAGATCGATAGACCGAGGTGGGCGAGGTGTCGGCTGTTGCAGTCGACGCCCGGTCGGCCTTGTCTTGATATTTGTCCTGGTGGGGCCACCGTTTGGGCCATCCGTGCCGCGCACGTGACACCTCCTGTGGGTTGAGGTTGGCGACGCGGAGGGCGGGGCGCACATGGGGACGCTTGTCGTGGTGCTGGCGGTGGCGGTGCTCCTTCTGGCGTTCGTGACCATCGCCGCGATCGTCGTGCTGCTGCGCCGTACCGCGGAGCACCTTCCACGGGTGGTGGGGCCGACGCCCGAGCAGCTCGCCGAGGTGCACGACGAGCTGGAGCAGGCCCGGCGGGAGGCCGGGCAGATCCGCGGCAAGGCGGAGTCCGACGCCGGTGAGATCCTGCGCCGCTCGGAGGCGGCGGCCGAGAGCGCCGCCCAGATGCGCAAGGAGGTCGAGGAGGAGAGCCGCATCCTCAAGACCGAGCTCAAGGAGCTCAGGGCCGACCTCGAACGCCGGGAGAACCGGCTGGCCGAGCGCGAGCAGCGGCTCGACGAGGAGGCCAGGCGGCAGGCCGAGCGCGACCGCAAGCTGGCCGAGACCGAGACGGAGCTGGCCGACCGCCGCGAGGAGCTGCTCCAGGTCGAGGCGGAGCGGCGGGCGATCCTCGAACGGGTCTCCGGGCTGACCGGCGAACAGGCGAAGTCCGAGCTGGTCAGGGAGATCGAGAACCAGGCCAAGCGCGAAGCCGCGCTGATCATCAGGGAGATCGAGGGCGAGGCGCGCAAGGAGGGCGAGAAGCGCGCCACCAAGATCGTGACGCTGGCGGTGCAGCGAGTGGCCGCGGAGCAGACCGCGGAGTCCGTCGTGAGCGTGCTGCACCTGCCCGGCGACGAGATGAAGGGGCGGATCATCGGTCGTGAGGGCCGCAACATCCGGGCGTTCGAGACGACCACCGGGGTGAACCTGATCATCGACGACACGCCCGAGGCGGTGCTCCTGTCGTGCTTCGACCCGGTACGCCGGGAGACGGCCAGGCTCACCCTGGAGAAGCTGGTGCTCGACGGGCGCATCCACCCGCAGCGCATCGAGGAGGCGCACGAGCGCAGCCGCGCCGAGGTGCAGGACCTGTGCGCCCGCGCCGGTGAGGACGCCCTGGTCGAGCTGGGCATCACGGACATGCACCCGGAGCTGACCCTGCTGCTCGGCCAGCTCCGCTACCGCACCTCCTACGGGCAGAACGTGCTCAAGCACCTCATCGAGTCCGCGCACATCGCCGGGATCATGGCCGCCGAGCTGCGCCTGGACCACGTGCTGATGAAGCGCTGCGCGCTCCTGCACGACATCGGCAAGGCGCTCACCCACGAGGTCGAGGGCAGTCACGCGCTGATCGGGGCGGAGATCGCCCGCCGGTACGGCGAGCACGAGGACGTCGTCCACGCCATCGAGGCGCACCACAACGAGGTCGAGGTGCGTACCGTCGAGGCGGTCCTCACCCAGGCGGCCGACGCGATCAGCGGCAGCCGTCCCGGGGCCCGCCGAGAGTCGCTGGAGGCGTACGTGAAGCGGCTGGAGCGGCTGGAAGAGATCGCGCAGTCGTACGACGGGGTGGACAAGGTCTTCGCCATGCAGGCGGGGCGGGAGATCCGCGTCATGGTCAAGCCGGACGCGATCGACGACATCCAGGCGCAGGTGATCGCCCGCGATGTGGCCAAGCAGGTGGAGGAGGAGCTCACCTATCCCGGGCAGATCCGGATCACCGTGGTGCGGGAGTCCCGGTCGACGGAGTTCGCCCGCTAGGCAGGCGTCACCAGCGGATCTCGGCGGACTCCAGGCCGCCGCCGAACGCGGAGGTGCCGGTGCGCTTCCAGCGTTGCTTGGTGACGTACCACCTGCCGGTCGCCGCGCTCACCTCGTACCAGCCGCACGTCTCGATCTCGCCCTCGTACGCGAAGCGCATGTCGTGGCAGGCCAGGCGCTTGCTGACGGTCGTCTCGGTGCGCGAGTCGTACAGTTCGATGCCGATGTCGGCGGCCATGCCGACCGGGCCGCGCATCCGGCCCATCATGTAGATCTTCCCGCCGCTCACCTTGATGCACGGGCTCATGTACACCCCGCTGCCCACCGCGCCCCACGAACGACAGCTCTCGCTCACCTGCGGTTTCGGCTCGGGCGAGGTCTCGCCTTCGGGCTCGGGCGCGACGGCGGACTGCTTCGTCACCGGTTCCTTGGTCGGTTCGGGCTTCTTCTCCTCGGCGGGGCGTACGGTCCGCTTCGGCTCGGCGGTCTTGACGGGCGGCTTCGTCACCACGGCCTTCGGGGACTGCACGGGTTTCGGAGGCTTCGTGGTGGTGGTCACAGAGCCGCGGGAGGGCTTGCGGGTGGTCTCCGGGGCGTCGGACTTGGTCGTGGCGCCCGGGACCTCGGAAGTGGATGGGGGCGTGCTCTCGGGTGCGGTCGGGCGGCCCTGGGAGACCAGTCGCGTGGGCTCGTCTCGCGGGATGGTGACGAACAGCGCGGTGACGGCCGCCGCCGCGACGGCACACGCACCCACGGCGATCAACGCCCGCCGCCCACTCCGGGGCACCACGACACCACTCGCCGCGCGCCCCTTTCCATCTCCCGCGACGGCACCGTCTCCCGCGACGGCACCGCCTCCCTTGGCGGCCACACCCGCCGGGGGGATGGTCGAGCTCTCCCCCCGACCCGACTGGGTGTCCTCACCACGGCCCCCGCCCGGGACGACAGGCAGGGGAGGCGACAGCGGGGTGAGGGGCACGGCGGTCGCCGCCAGCGGGGCCTCGCGGGACACGAGCGCGAGGGCGGGGGCGGCACCGAGCGCGGGTACGGCCGAGCGCAGGGAGGCGATGACGTGCTCCAGCGGCGGCCGTACCCCGGGATCCTTCGCCGTGCAGCCCTCGATCACCCGCCACAGCACCTCGGGCATCCCCGGCAGCCGCCGCGGCGCCATCTGGAAGGCGCAGTGCAGCGCGCTCAGACTGTGCCCGGCCGCGAACGGCGCCCGCCCGGCCAGCAGCTCGTACAGCACCATGCCCAGGGCGTACACATCGGCGGGGGGCGCGGGCCGCTCGCCGGCGATGATCTCCGGTGCCATGTACACGGGCGTCCCCGCGACGGTCCCCGAGGTGTGCGCGGTGGTGCTGTGCAGGATGCGCGCCACGCCGAAGTCGGTCAGCCGCAGCGTCTCGGTGTCGACCAGCACGTTGGCGGGCTTCACGTCGCAGTGCACGATGCCTTCGCCGTGCGCGTGCGCGAGGGCGGCGGCCAGCTCGGCCGCGTACCCGGCGGCCCTGGCGGGTGTGAACGTGCCGGACCGGCGTCGCAGCGCTCCCAGGTCGCCGCCCGTCACCAGGTCCATGACGATGGCGATCCGCTCGCCTTCGAGCACGAAGTCGCGGATGCTCACGATGCCCGGATGGCGCAGTCGCAGCAGCACGGTCCGTTCTCTGACGAACCGCGCGACGATCTCCGGATCAGTGCTCAGGTGCCGGTGCAGGATCTTGGCCGCGACGTGCTCGTCCGTCCTGCGGTCCAGGGCTCGCCACACGGTGCCCATGGCGCCCTCGCCCAGAGGTTCGAGGAGGCGGTAGGCGCTGCCGAGCGCGTCATTCATGTCGTCGCCCCCATTCACGATCGATCATGTTAGGGGAGCTATCGCGACATGTCAGGTCTCAGGAGAAAAGTTGTTGATAAAAGGCCAGCTCGGCGGCCAGCGCGGCGGTCCGCGTCTCGGCCCGGCGGAACCCGTGCGCCTCGCCCTCGAACGACAGGTACGTGCACGGCACGCCCCGCTCGGCCATCGCGTCCGCGAACGCCGCCGACTGCGCGGGCGGCACCACCGGGTCGTCCAGCCCCTGGAGCAGCAGCATCGGGCAGCCGATGCCGTCGACCAGGCCCAGCGGCTCGCGTGAGCCGTACACCGAAGGGTCGCCGACCAGCCACTCCACGTAGCGGGACTCGAAGTCGTGGGTGTGCTCGATCAGCGGGGCGAGCGCGCTGACCCCGTAGTAGGAGACGCCTCCGGCGAACACCTCCGAGCGGCAGCAGGCGGCCATGACCGTCCAGCCGCCCGCGCTGCCGCCGCGGATCGCGATGCGCGCGGGGTCGGCGAGCCCCTCGGCGGCCAGCCACTCGGCCGCGCCGATCGTGTCCTCGACGTCGACGACGCCCCACTGGCCGCGCAGCAGCTCGCGGTAGGCCCTGCCGTACCCGGTCGAGCCGCCGTGGTTGACGTCGATCACGCCGATGCCGCGCGAGGTGAAGAACGCCTTCTCCAGGTCGAGCGCGGTGCCGCTGTGGGCGGTCGGCCCGCCGTGGACGAAGACGACGTACGGCGCGGGCGTGATCGGACCCGCCGGCGGGTAGAGGTTGGCGTGCACCCGCCTGCCGAACCTGGTCGGAAACTCCACCTGCCGGGGAACCGGCAGGCTGGCGACGTCGGGCAGGTCCTCGACGCCGCGGCGCAGCTCCTCCACCCGCCCGGTCGCCGTGTCGATCCTGGCGATCGAGCGCGGCAGCGCGGGACCGTACGCCACCCCGACCAGGGACGACCCGTCCGTGGCCAGGATCGGATCCCACCCGCCGAAGGGCACGTCCAGGTCGCCCAGCACGCCCGTCTCCGGGTCGAGCAGCCCCACCCGCAGGTCACCCCGCCCGTGCAGCACGGCGAGCCGCCCGTCGTCCATCACCAGGTACGGCCGCAGCCCGAGGAACCACGGCGGCGCGGCGAACTCCTCCTCGGCCGGGTACAGCGCCTGCGGCGCGCCGCCGTGCAGGTCGACCCGGTACAGGTTCCACCAGCCCGACGCGTCGGAGACCAGGTAGAGGCAGGCGTCGTCGCGCCACTGCGGGGATAGGACGGACTCGGCGGGGCCGCCCTTGATCGTCCGGGTGTACCCGTCCCGCAGCCGGGTGACGCGCAGCTCGGTGCCGTTCCACGGCATGCGCGGGTGGTTCCAGCAGATGTAGGCGAGATGCTCGCCGTCGGGGGACAGGGTGGGCGAGGCGTAGAAGTCGCTGCCGGTCACCCACTCGCGCGGCTCGCCGCCGTCCAGCGGGATGGACATGATCGCGCGGGTCACCTTGCCGTCGTCCGGCCGGCCCTCGCTCACGCACCAGACCGTGTCGTCGCGCACCGCCAGGTCGGCGTAGCGCAGCCCGTTCTCGTCGGTGATCGGGGTCGGCTCCTCGCCGTCGCGCAGCAGGTAGAGGCGCTGGTCGTCGTGGTTGACGAAGACGAGGCCGCCGGGGGAGAGCGCGTAGGAGCAGCCGCCGTACTCGTGGACTCTGCTGCGGGCGCTCCACGGGGCGGGCAGCAGCTCGGTGCGCGTGCCGTCGGCCGCGCGGCGCACGATCGTGGTGCGCCCGCCCTCGCCGGGGCGGTCCTCGGTCCACCACACCCGCTCGCCCAGGACGGTGGGCCAGCCGAGGCGCAGGCCCGCGCTCGCGACGTCGGTGGTGGAGATGGATGAGGACCGGAGCTCGGGAGGCATAGCCGAATCCTGCCCGAAAACCGGCCCGTGAGACACCGAATACGAACGGGCGGTCACCGGAACCGGTGACCGCCCGACCGAGGTCATTCCATCGTGGCGACCGCGCCCGCGCCCGGACCGCCCTTGAGGGTCACGCCCGCGGGCAGCGCGCCGGGCGGCGCCACCGGCGGCGCCGCGGTCTTGCGGCTGCGCCTGCTGCGCTTCTCCAGCCAGGTGGCCAGCGCGCTGAGCGCCATGTTCAGGCTGATGTAGATGATCCCGATGACGATCGCGGCCGGGATCAGCGACCCGAAGAACCGGGCCGGGATGATCTTGAACCCCATGTTGAGCAGGTCCACATAGGCGATGATGTAGCCGAGCGCGGTGTCCTTGAGCAGGACGACGAGCTGGCTCACGATGGCCGGCATCATCGCCGTCACCGCCTGCGGCAGCAGGACCAGGCGCATCACGCCGCCCTTGCGCAGCCCGATGGCGTACGCCGCCTCGGACTGCCCGCGCGGCACCGACAGCACGCCCGCCCTGACCACCTCGGCCAGCACCGACCCGTTGTACAGCATCAGGCCGACGACCACGGCCACGAAGGCGTAGTCGCCGCCGCCCATCACGCTGGGCGCCAGGTAGAAGATGAAGAAGATCAGCAGCAGCAGCGGGATGGCCCGGAAGACCTCCACCACCAAGCCCGCCGGGATCCTGATCCACTTGTGGTCGGAGAGCCTGGCGAGGCCGAAGATCGCGCCGAAGAGCAGCGCGAGGACCGCGGCCAGCGAGGCCGCCTTCAACGTCCCGACCAGGCCGGGGATGATGTAGTCCGTCCAGGTGGAGGCCTGGACGAACGGCTCCCAGATCTTCCACTCCCACTGGTTCTTCTCGTCGAACTTCACGTAGACGACGTAGGCGGCCGCCGCCACGGCGACGAGGGTCAGCAGCGTCAGCCCGTGGTTGCGCAGCCGGGCGCGCGGCCCGGGAGTGTCGAACAGGACCGAACTCGTGCTCATCGGACCACCGCCAGTCTCCGGGACAGCCAGCCGGTGAAGTAGCCGATCGGCAGCGTGACGGCCATGAACGCGACCACGATCCCGAGGAAGATGGGGATCGACACGCCTGTGTCGTCGAAGACGAGCTTCATCACGAACGCCGACTCCGCGAGGTAGCCGCCGGCGACCGCGACGGTGGTGTTCTTGATCATCGCGATGATCACGCTGCCCAGCGGGGCGATCACCGCGCGGAACGCCTGCGGCAGGATGATCATCCGCAGGGACTGGGAGAACGTGAGCCCGATCGCCCTGGCCGCCTCCGCCTGCCCGAGCGGCACCGTGTTGATACCGGCGCGCAGCGCCTCGCACACGAACGCCGCCGTGTACACCGACAGGCCCATCACGACCAGCCAGAACGAGTTCACCAGCGGCGTCTGGGAGAAGGTCACCCCGATGGTGTCGCTGAGCCCCAGCGCGGAGAAGGCCAGCACCAGGGTCAACGGCGTGTTGCGCACGATGTTGACGTAGGCCGTGCCGACGGCCCGCAGCACGGGCGTGGGCGAGACGCGCATCGACACCAGGATCGTGCCGAGCACGAGCGCGAACACCGCGCACATGACGGAGAGCTTGATGTTCTCCAGGAACCCCTCGGCGAGGTCCGGCGCGTATTTGATCAGATCATCCATAGTGCTCCACCGGCGGGTACGGCAGCGGCCGGTGACCCGGAGGCCGGGCACCGGCCGCTACGTGACGGTCGGTCAGGCGCAGCCCTCAGCGGGAGGAGCCGTCGTGGACAGCTTCAGCCCCTTGGCGTCGCCGAACCACTTCGTCAAGAGCTGGGTGGTGGTGCCGCTTTCCCACATCTTCTTCACCGCGGCGTTCACCGCCTCACAGGTCTTGACGTCGCCCTTCTTCAGGCCGATGCCGTACTTCTCGTCGGTGAACGGCTGGCCGAGCAGCTTGAAGTTGCCGCCGGCCTGCTTGGCGAAGCCCGCCAGGATCAGGTCGTCGGTGGTCACCGCGTCCAGGTTGTTGCCGCCGAGCTTCTGCACGCACTCGGAGTAGCTGGCCGCGCCCACGAGCTGGGCGTCGAGGTCGAGCTCGCCGTCCGGCGGCGGGTCGGTGATCCGCTTGTAGGAGTTGGAGCCGGTCGCCTGGCAGATCCGCTTGTTCTCCAGGTCCTGCGGCTTGGCGATGGCCGTGTCGTCGGCGCGCACCATCACGTCCTGGTGGGCGATGACGTACGGCCCGCCGAAGGTCACCTTGGGCTTGCGCGCCTCGGTGATGGAGTAGGTGGCGAAGATGATGTCCACCGTGCCGTTGGCGAGGAACGGCTCACGGTTGGACGACTGCGACTCCTTCCAGGTGATCTCGACGTCCTGGCCGCCGGCCAGCTCCTTCACGATGTACCTGGCGACGTCGACGTCGAAGCCCTCAGGGTCGCCGCCGGTCTTCAGCCCCAGGCTCGGCTGGTCCCACTTGGTGCCGACGACGATCTTCTTAGCGCCCTGCACCTTCTCGACCACGGTGGCGTAGGACGTGGTGTCGCCACCACCGCCACATGCCGCCAAAGCCCCGACCAGAATGCCGGCGGCCGAGAGGGCGGCGCCGGCGCGATGGATTCGCTTCATCGTTACCTCGGCTTTCAGTGCGAGAGAATCTTGGAGAGGAAGTCCTTGGCCCGATCGGTCTTCGGTGACCCGAAGAACTCCTCGGGCGTGTCCTCCTCGACGATCTGGCCGTCCGCCATGAAGACCACTCTGTTGGCCGCCCTGCGGGCGAAGCCCATCTCGTGGGTCACCACCATCATGGTCATCCCGTCGCGGGCCAAGCCGATCATCACGTCGAGCACCTCCTGAACCATTTCGGGGTCCAGTGCCGAGGTCGGCTCGTCGAACAGGATCATCTTGGGATCCATGGCCAGCGCCCGGGCGATCGCCACCCGCTGCTGCTGGCCGCCGGAGAGCTGAGCCGGATACTTCTGCGCCTGCTCGGCGATGCCCACCCTTTCGAGCAGCTCCATCGCCCGCGTCTCGGCCTGCCCCTTGGCCGTGCCGCGCACCTTGATCGGACCCAGCGTCACATTTTGCAAGATCGTCTTATGGGCGAAGAGGTTGAAGGACTGGAAAACCATGCCAACCTCTGACCTGAGCTGGGCCAGTGCCTTGCCCTCGGCGGGCAGCGGACGGCCGTCGAAGACGATCTGGCCGCTGTCGATGGACTCCAGCCGGTTGATGGCCCTGCACAGGGTGGACTTCCCGCCACCCGAGGGGCCGATCACGACCAGAACCTCGCCACGGGAGACGGTGAGGTCGATGTCCTTCAGCACGTGAAGGGCCCCGAAGTGTTTGTTGACGTTCTCCAACTGGACCAGTGGAGTCTCGTCCCCGTTCTCCGTCATGGATCAAAACGTAGAGGGGTAAAGGGCGCTGGTCACTAACCGGGTGGTACCGATCCGATCACGGCGTGCTCACAACCTGCTCTTTTGGGCTCCATAGTACCTTCGCACTACCTGGCCGTGCCGTACAGGGGGCACTCCGGAACGCCTACTCTGGAGAGGCCATGACTGTGACCCAGGAGAGCGCCCGCACCTACCAAGTGCGCACATACGGGTGCCAGATGAACGTGCACGACTCCGAACGCCTGACGGGCCTGCTGGAGGACGCCGGATACGTCCCGGCGGCCGAGGGCGAGACCGCCGACGTGGTCGTGTTCAACACGTGCGCCGTGCGGGAGAACGCCGACAACCGCCTGTACGGCAACCTCGGCCACCTGCGGCCCGCCAAGATGAGCAACCCCGGCATGCAGATCGCCGTGGGCGGCTGCCTGGCGCAGAAGGACCAGGGGGAGATCGTCCGCAAGGCGCCCTGGGTCGACGTGGTCTTCGGCACGCACAACATCGGCTCGCTGCCGGTGCTGCTGGAGCGCGCCCGCGTCCAGGGCGAGGCGCAGGTCGAGCTGAAGGAGTCGCTCGAGGTCTTCCCCTCGACGCTGCCCACCAAGCGCGAGTCCGCGTACGCCGCCTGGGTGTCGATCTCGGTCGGCTGCAACAACACCTGCACCTTCTGCATCGTGCCCTCGCTGCGCGGCAAGGAGAAGGACCGCCGCCCCGGCGACGTCCTCAACGAGGTCCGCACGCTGGTCGACCAGGGCGTCCTGGAGGTCACGCTGCTCGGCCAGAACGTCAACACCTACGGTGTGGAGTTCGGCGACCGGCTCGCCTTCGGCAAGCTGCTGCGCGCCTGCGGCGAGGTGCCCGGCCTTGAGCGGGTGCGCTTCACCTCGCCGCACCCGGCCGCCTTCACCGACGACGTGATCGCCGCCATGGCCGAGACGCCGAACGTGATGCACCAGCTCCACATGCCCCTGCAGTCGGGCTCCGACCGCGTCCTGAAGGCGATGCGCCGCTCCTACCGGGCCGATCGCTACCTGGGCATCATCGAGCGGGTCCGCGCGGCGATGCCCGACGCGGCCATCTCCACCGACATCATCGTCGGCTTCCCCGGCGAGACCGAGGAGGACTTCCAGGCCACCCTCGACGTGGTACGGCAGAGCCGCTTCGCCAACGCCTTCACCTTCCAGTACTCCATCCGGCCCGGCACTCCCGCGGCCACCATGGACCTGCAGGTGCCCAAGGAGGTCGTGCAGGAGCGCTACGAGCGGCTGGTCGCGCTGCAGGAGGAGATCTCCTGGGCGGAGAACAAGAAGCAGGTGGGGCGCACGCTGGAGGTGCTGGTCGCCGAGGGCGAAGGGCGTAAGGACGAGGCGACGCGGCGGCTGTCGGGGCGGGCGGCCGACAACCGGCTCGTGCACTTCGCGGTCGGCGCCGAGATCCCTCGGCCCGGGGACATGGTCACGGTCGAGGTGACCTATGCCGCGCCGCACCACCTCGTCGCCGACGGGGCGGTGTCGTTGCGGCGCACTTGCGCGGGTGACGCCTGGCAGGCTCGTCAAGGGGAGCCCGCGAAGGGGTCCGGCGTGCTGTTGGGCATGCCGTCCATCGGCCGGCCCGCCCCGCTCGCCCAGGAGGCCGCGGGCTGCGACGCCCGGTCGTAACCCGCGGGCTGCGACGTCTGGTCGTAACCCGCGGCTCAGCGCTTGAGGCCGTTCAGGAGCTGGTAGCAGTACTCGCGGCGGTGGTCGTGGAAGGTCGCGCACGCGTCCGGGGTGGCCTTGCCCTGAGCCGGCGGGCTGACCGCCTGGCCCTTCCCGGCGTCCCCGCCTTGGTCCGCGGTGCCGCCATTCTTGGGGGTGCCAGGGTCGGTGGTGCCACCAGGGTCGGTGGTCCCGCCGGGTTCGGCGGTTCCTGCAGATTCGGTGGTCCCGCCGGGTTGGGTGGTCCCGCCGGGTTCCGTGATCGCTTCACGCCGGGCGGTCCCGTCGTGCTGTGCCGTTTCTGGGTGTCCCGCTGCGACTTCGTGTCCCGCGGTCTCTTCGGCTCCCGCGGTGTTGTTCTCCGCCGCGGGTGAGTCGCTCGCAGTGGCCGCGTCGGGCTCCAGGCCCGCGTCGTCCAGGCCCGCATCATCCAGGCCCGTGTCGTGTTCCGTGCCTGTGGCGTGCTGTGAGGTGCCGCCGACCGGTGCCGGAAGATGGGCCACCCACCGCGCCTCCTCTCCCGAGGAAAGCGGCCTTTCCAGATGAATTTCTCCGTCACCGGTGAGCGCCTGTGTCGATCGCGGTGAAGGCCCTTCCCGCCCCTCGAAACGATCACCTTGAACGGCCGTGAAAGCCAGCAGAATTCCCAGCCCCGCGACGCCGAACACCCCCGCCACTCCCGCCACGGGCACCGCGAGATCACGCCAACCTGGACTTACAGGCCTGAGAGGGGACATGTCGTGATTCCTTCGTGATTGGTGTGCGGGCATTCCACTCCTGCGGTTAGTGTGGTCCATCACCCGCGGAAGCCATCGCGTTTCCCCCCGATACGACCGCAGGAGTTGTTTTCATGTACGGCCACGGCCAGGACCCGACGAGCCGTCCGGAGCCCGAGATCCTCACCGGTCCCGGGCCCGGCAACAGGCCGGACAAGCGCACCAGGACCCTCATCCTGGCCGCCGCCGCGCTCGTGACCCTCCTCGTCGCCGGCGGTGTCGGCTTCGCCCTGCTCGGCGGTCCCGACGACCCTGGCAAGGGGACTCCCGTGTCCGAGCCCGCTGGCCGTACCGGCGAGACGAAACTGCCCGAAACCCCCGCAGGGGGTGAGGAGGCGGCCGCCGAACCCGAGGAGGCGCCGTCCGACGGCACCCCCGCCGACGGCGAACCCGCCGAGGACGGCACGGGCGGCACCGCTTCCACGGACACCGGTTCCACAGGCACCGGTTCCACGGACGCCGGCGCCGCGGGAAGTGGTTCGGGCGACGCGAAGAGCCCCGCCAAGAAGCCGACCCCCGCGCCCAGCACGCCCGCGCCCGAGGTGGACAACCCCGCCGACGGCCCGGGAGGCATGGTCGGCGGCCAGTGCGCGAAGAGCGGCTGCTAGCCCGGCTGCGCTTCCGGGGAAGCTCACGCGCGCTTCCAGGGGTCAAAGTCGCTGGCTTTGGGAACCCCGGGAGGGAAGTGGCTTCTCGGTTCGAGGGGGCACTGGACCTATGGGGTGACAGGGGCGGTCCGTAGGGTCGGTGGCATGACGACTGAACAAGCCGCCGAGCTCAGGGCGCTGCACGTGCCCGGCAAGCCCCTGGTGCTGCCGAACGTGTGGGACGCGGCCTCCGCCAGGGCCGTCGAGGCGGCGGGTTTCCCGGCGATCGCCACCGGCAGCTCCGCCGTGGCCGCCGTCCTCGGGTACGACGACGGCGAAGCCACCCCGGTCCACGAGATGATGGCCGCCGTCGCCAGAATCGTCAGGGTGGCCGGCGTCCCGGTCACCGCCGACGTCGAACGCGGCTACGGCCTCTCCCCGGCCGAACTGGTCGAACGCCTGGCCGCCACCGGCGCCGTCGGCTGCAACCTGGAGGACTCCGACCCGCGTACCAAGCGGCGGATCGACGTGGAGGAGCAGGCAGACTTCCTGGCCACCGTCCGCCAGGCCTCCGCCGACCTGGTGGTCAACGCCAGGGTCGACACCTTCATCCGCGGTGACGCCTCGCTGTCCGACGCGGTGCTGCGCGGTCGCCGCTACCTGGAGGCGGGCGCCGACTGCGTCTACCCGATCGGCGTCGCCGCCCCCGGCGACATCAAGGCCCTGTCGGACCAACTGGACGGCCGGGTGAACATCCTCTTCCATCCCGGCACCCCCACCCTGTCCGAACTGGCGGACCTGGGTGTCGCCAGGATCAGCTTCGGCCACGGCCTCCACGAGGCCTCCCACGCCTACGCCACCACCCTGATCACCACCATCCGCGACGGCGGGAACCCCTACCCCTAGCCAGACCAAAGGGGACGAGCTGGGATACTTCCCCCGTGGAAGATCGTGTGAAGGCAGGCGGAACGCGGGCGACCTGGGCGCTGCGCCCCCCGAAGCCGGAGGATGTCGAAACGATCGCGGAGTTGCGGGCCACGGTCATGCGACCCGACCTGGAGCGCCTGGGCCGCTTCGACGAACACCGGGTACGGCAGCGCCTGCGGGACTCCTTCTCCCCGGAACACACCTCGATCATCGAGATCGACCGCGAACTCGCCGGATGCGTCACCCTCAGGCCCGGCGAGGACGGCCAGTGGCTGGAGTACTTCTACCTCGCTCCTCACCACCAGGGCCGGGGCGTCGGCTCGGCCGTCCTGCGCACGCTGCTCGCCCGAACCGACACCCAGGGCGTGAGCGTCCGCCTGCAGGCGCTGCAGGGAAGCGCGGCCCAGCGGCTGTACGAGCGCCACGGCTTCGAGGTGGAGTCCCAGGACCCGATCGACGTCTACATGGTCCGCCGGCCGGGCGTACCCGGCTGACGGGAGCAAGGCGCCCGGCTTAAGCACGGCCCGCGCGGTCTCGGCCATGGCGGACAGGACACCGGATAGCCTGGCCACGTGCTTGTCGCCGCGGCCGTGTGCCCGCATCCGCCGTTGATCGTGCCCGAGCTGGCCGGTGCGGCCGCGGGCGAGCTGGACGACCTCCGCGCGGCCTGCGCCACCGCCGTCGGCTCCCTGCTGGCCGTCGAGCACGACCTCCTCGTCGTCGTCGGCGGAGCCGACACCACCCGGGAACACGGCCCGCGCTCCGCGGGTTCGCTCCATCCCTGGGGCCTGGACATCCGCGTGGGCGGCCAGGGCGCGCCCGTCCTCCCGCTGTCCCTCACGATCGGCCACTGGCTCCTGGACCGCGCCCAGGCCCGGGATGTGGCGGCGCTGTTCCAGGCGGTCGCGTTCGAGGCCGATCCCGCCGCCTGTCTCGCGCTCGGGGCCGAGCTCGTCGCGGGACGGCGGGTGGCGATGCTGGTCATGGCCGACGGGTCGGCGTGCCTCACGGAGAAGGCGCCCGGGTATCTCGATCCGGCCGCGCGGCCGTACAACGACCTCATCGCGGGTGCGCTGGCCGGGGCGGACGCCGGGGTGCTCGCCGGGCTGGATCCGGTTCTGGGGGCGCGGCTGTGGGTGGCGGGGCGCGCCGCGCTGCAGGTGCTGGCGGGCGCGGCCGGAGCGGACAGGTTCGAGGGAAGGCTGCTCAGCGACACCGCCCCCTACGGAGTGGGGTACTTCGCCGCCTCGTGGGCCTCCGTTCGCTGAGCGGCCGTCTCATCGGCGGGGGACGGGGACGCGGGTCAGGTCGCGGGCGGTGACGAGGTCGCCGTCGAAGCTGCGGCGGACCTCCTCGACGAACAGCGGTTCGTCGTCCAGGCGGTACCTCTCGGAGAAGTGGGTGAGCACCAGCGTGCGCACCCCGCATTCGGCCGCCACCTTCCCCGCGTCGAAGGCCGTCAGATGGCCGTACTCCTTGGCCAGGGCCGCCTCCGAGGACAGGAACGTCGACTCGATCACCAGCAGGTCGGTGCCGTCGGCGAGCTCGAACACCGCCTCGCACAGCCGGGTGTCCATGACGAACGCCGCGCTCTGTCCCCGCCGGGGCGCGCTGCACTGCTCCAGGGTGACCCCGCCAACCGAGCCGGTGCGCTGCAGTTCGCCGATGAGGGGGCCGGTGATGCCGTGGGCTTTGAGGCGCTCGGGGAGCATGCGGCGTCCGGCGGGTTCCTGGAGGCGGTAGCCGTACGACTCGACGGGGTGGGACAGGCGGCGGGCGGTCAGGGGCGGGAGCTGGGCGGCGTCGCCCGAGATCGGGTGTTCGGTGATCTGGTCGGTGTCGGCGAAGATCGCGGCGTGCCGGAGCCTGCGCCAGTACACCTCGCCGGAGGCCGGGTAGAGCGCGCGGACCGGGTGCCGCACCTTGTCGCGCGCGAGGCGCTGGATGACGCCCGGCACGCCCAGGCAGTGGTCGCCGTGGAAGTGGGTGAGGCAGATCCAGTGCACGTCGCTCGCGCTCACCCCGGCCTGCAGCAGCTGCCGCTGGGTCCCCTCCCCGGGGTCGAAGAGGAATCCTTGACCGTCCCAGCGCAGCAGGTACCCGTTGTGGTTACGGTAGCGAGTGGGGACCGCGCTGGAGGTGCCCAGCACGATGAGTTCACGTGAGGACATGATGACTGTCGCGTTCGCCGAGGTGCCGACGCCCGTCGGCGACTTCCTGCTGGCCGTCACCGAGGTGGGGCTGGCCGCCACCGGATGGCGCTCGCGTGCGGCGTCCCGGGAGCGCATGCTCAAGCCGCTGGACCTGACCGAGGTTCATGACCCGGATCGTACGGCGGGCATCGTCGCGGAGCTCAACGATTATTTCGCCGGCGGGCTCCGCGTGTTCGAGACGCCGGTCGACTGGCGGCTCACCTCCCCGGTGCAGCGACAGGTGCTGGAGACCCTGCACAAGGTGCCGTACGGCAAGGTCGTCACGTACGGCGAGCTGGCGCGGCGCAGCGGATCGAGCGTGCCGGCCCGGGGGATCGGCTCGATCATGGGCGCGAACCCGATCCCGATCGTGGTGCCCTGCCACCGCGTGGTGGCGGGCAGCGGGCTGGGCGGATTCAGCGGCGGCGAAGGCGTCGAGACCAAGCGCTGGCTGCTGACCCACGAGGGATACCTGCAGCCGACGCTGCTCGACCTCTGAGGCCCGCTTCCCGGTCTCGTCCCGAGGACGTGACCTACGGCCTCACCGAGGCGGCTCGTCCTGCTTGCCGTCGATCTTGTCGGCGGCGTCGCGGGCCGCGGCGGCGCCCTTGTCGATGTGCTCGGTGTACTTGCCCCCTGTCGCCTTGTCGGCGGCGTCGGCGGCCTTGTCGACGCCGCCCTTCGCCGCGTCCTCCGCCTTGGTCCTGAGGTCGTCGAACTCCCCGCCACCGTGCTCGCGCGGCCGGATGGTGGTCTCGTCGGCGGTGTGCCTGGTCTGCTCGGGAACGTCCTTCCGGTGCTTGTGGTCGTCGACGCCGAGCATCTCCTTGACCTTCTCGAAGAACGACATCTGCTCCCCCGATGTAGCGGTTTCCGGAGGACGTGGAACCGGCCCCCGGGTTCCCGGGACGATTCATACCCAGAGTGTTGCCACACTTATCGGTGTGGGTCAGCAGCCAGTCATCGCCGTCGTGGGTCCGACCGCGGCCGGAAAGTCCGATCTCGCCGTGGATCTGGCGCTCCGGCTGGGCGGCGAGTGCGTCAACACCGACTCGATGCAGCTTTACCAAGGAATGGACATCGGCACAGCCAAACTCGACCTTTCCGAGCGCAGGGGAGTGCCGCACCACCTCCTGGACATCTGGGACGTCACCCGTACGGCCAGCGTCGCCGAGTACCAGCAGCTGGTCCGGCCGCTCATGGACGGCATGCTCGCCAGGGGCGTGGTGCCGGTGCTGGTCGGCGGCTCGGGGCTCTATGTCAGGGCCGCCCTCGACGACCTGGAGTTCCCCGGCACGGACCCGGACATCCGGGCCCGCCTGGAGGGGGAACTGGAGCGGACCGGCCCGGCGCCGATGTACGAGCGGCTGCGCGCCCAGGACCCGGTGGCGGCCGAGGCGATCCTGCCGAGCAACGGCCGCCGGATCGTGCGCGCGCTGGAGGTGATCGAGCTGTCCGGGCGGCCGTTCTCGGCGACGATGCCCTCCTACGACGCGCTGTACCCGAGCGTCCAGATCGGCGTCGAGGTGCCCAGGCCCGAGCTTGACCGGCGCATCGAGGTGCGGGTCGAGCGGATGTGGGCGGCCGGGCTGGTGGAGGAGGTGCGCGGGCTGCTCGGCGAGGGGTTGGCCGAGGGCCGGACGGCGAGCCGCGCGCTCGGCTACGCGCAGGTGCTGCGCCTGCTGTCGGGGGAGTGGACCGAGCGGCAGGCCTTCGACGAGACGGTCCGGGCGACCCGCCGTTTCGCCAGGCGGCAGGAGTCGTGGTTCAGGCGCGACCCGCGCGTGCGCTGGCTGCCGTACGACGACCCCGACCTGACCGACAGGGCGCTCGCGCTCGCTGGATAAAATCGCCTAATGCGTTTTCTCAAGGGACACGGCACCGAGAACGACTTCGTCATCCTGCCCGATCCCGACGACGAGCTCGAGCTGAGCGCCGCGCTCGTGGCCCGGCTGTGCGACCGCCGCGCGGGCCTCGGCGCCGACGGCGTGCTGCACGTGGTGCGCACGAAGGCCGCTCCCGAGGTGGCCGCGCAGGCGGGCGTGGCCGAGTGGTTCATGGACTACCGCAACGCCGACGGCAGCCAGGCCGAGATGTGCGGCAACGGCGCGCGGGTGTTCGCCCGCTACCTGGTCCAGGCGGGGCTGGCCGAGCCCGGCGAGTTCGCGATCGCGACCAGGGGCGGGCCCCGGCGGGTACGGCTGGCCGAGAGCGGCGAGGTGACCGTCGAGATGGGCCTGCCCCGCATCCTGGGCGAGAGCACCACGACCGTCGGCGGCCACGAGTACACCGGTCTGCACATCGACATGGGCAACCCGCACCTGGCCTGCGTGATCGGCGACCCGGTCGTCCAGCTCGACCTCACCCACCAGCCGGGCTTCGACCCCGGCGTCTTCCCGCACGGCGTCAACATCGAGCTGCTCAACGCGGTGGGCCAGCGCCGCGCGGTGATGCGGGTCTTCGAGCGCGGCTCGGGCGAGACCCGTTCCTGCGGCACGGGCGCGGTCGCCACCGCCGTGGCCGCCGCCCACCTGGCGGGGGAGAGCACCGGCAGGTGGATCGTGGAGGTGCCGGGCGGCACGCTCACCGTGACGCTCGACGCGGACACCAGCTACCTGACCGGCCCCGCGGTCATCATCGCCTCGGGAGTGCTTGCCGAATGATGTTCTGCTGAGGGATGCTGAGTTCGCTAGGCGAACTGAGAGGAGCGGTCATGGCGGACCCGCGCACCACGGCAGCGGCCATCAAGGGGCCGATCGGCGTCCTCGGCGGCGGATTCATGATCTCCCGCGAGGCGAAGCGGCTCTGCGAGCAGACCGGCCTCGGCCCCCGCGAACTGTACTTCCGGGGCCGCTGCGGCGTGCTCGGCGAGGTGGACGCCGACGTGGTCACCTCCGTCGCGGTGTTCTTCCCCCCAGCGCATGTCAGGGAGAGCTGGGAGGGCGGGCGGGGGCTGCCCGTCGAGAAAGCGGTCGAGCTGTACGCCGAGGCGTGCCGGGAGTGGGGGCGGCGCAAACTCGGTGACGCCGCCGCCTGTGAGCGCATCGCCGAGGTGCTGTTTCCCGTTGTGCGGGACGCGCCGGTGCTGGGGGCGCCGCTGTTCGCCGGGTGGCGGGCCGTACCACTGCCCGAGGACGCGCCCGGGCGGGCCGCGCAGCTCATGCACGTGCTGCGGGAGCTGAGAGGCGGCCTGCACGCGGTGGCGGTGCTGGCCGAGGGGCTCGACCCGCTGGAGGCGGCGCTCACCGTCGACCACGGCGGAACCCCGTTCGGACAAGCCCCGGGCGCGGTGATGGCGAAGTTCCTGCAGTGGCCCGAACCCTTCCCGGTGCCCGGCCCCGAGGCCTTCGAGCGCAGGCGCAGGGCCGAGGAACGCACCGACGACCTCATGGCTCCGGTCCTCGCGAGGCTCGATGAAACCGAATCCGACGAGCTGATCGAGTTGTTGCGTTTGGGGCAGGCTCATTGACCTGGCAGACTGACTGCTCATGGACGTGGACATCTGGGCCTGGGTCGGCGACACCCAGCAGCAGCTTTCCGAGGCGGGGAACGCCGGGCTCGCCATGGCGCTGGGCGATCTGCCCGCGCAGGCTTACGAGGGGAGATATCCCCAGCTCGACGTGATGGCCCCGGCCATCGCGCAGCAGGCGGAGGCCCTTGAGCTGCCCTGGCTGGAGTTCTACGCCCGCTACTGGCACCTGATCGGCCGCATCGGCGACCGGGCGCAGGGCGCGGTCGCGATCGGCGACGCCGAGGAACTCGCGGCGTTCGCCGAGCGCGAAGACGTGCGCACCTGCCCCGCCGCGCCGGCCGCTGTCGAGGCGCTGGCGATCGCGTGGGCCAACACCGACGGGCCGGGCTACGCCGCCGACCGCCTGGCCAAGCTCGGCCCGGTGATCGACGGCCTGCAGCCCGACGACCCGGCCTACAGCGGCCTGGTCACGCAGTACGTCTCCGCGCTGGTCGACGCCGGTCGCGCCGAGGAGGCCGTCGCCTACGCCGAGTCGGCCGTCGAGCGCCTGCGCGTCAACGAGCGGCAGGCGAGCTGGGAGCTCGGCGCCGAGAGCGCGCGGGCGCTGCTCGCCGCCGGCCGCGCCGACGCCGCGCTGACCGCCATCCAGGCCGCCGCCGACTTCGGCGCCGACGACCCGGTGGCCAAGCCGCACCGCGACGGTGTGCGCCGCGCGCTGATCCTGGCCACGCTGGAGCGCACCGCCGAGGCCGTCGACGCGCTGCCCGACCTCGACGTGGTCGGCGACCACCCGCGCGACTTCGTCGAGTGGTCGCACGCGGTGGCCAAGCTGGCCGGTTCCTCGCAGATCACCAACACCTGGCAGCTCGGCCGCGTGCTGCGGCAGTGGATCGACTACTTCGGCATGATGGGCGGCTACCGCGCCCGGGTCGAGCTCGCGCTCGTCGCCGGTGACCTGGCGGTCGCCAGGCAGGGTGTCTGGCAGGCCAGGCTGCTGGCCGGCCTGGCCGAGCAGTCGAGTGCCGAACTGCGCGAGAGCGCGGGCCTGCCCGAGCGGATCGCCGCGCTGCGCGCCGCCGCCGAGGCCACCACCGCCCCCGAGGCCCCCGGGCCGCTGGAGGAGCGGGTCGGCTACTTCGACGCCGCCGACGGCTACAACGCCGACCCCGAGCGCTGGGTCGGCTGGCTGGAGCCGCTGTCCGGCAGCGACCTCGAGGCCACCCGCCGGCACACCACCACGCTGGGCTTCCTCGGCTACCCGTCGACCGGCGCCGACATCTACTGGCGGATGCTGGTCGACACCGGCGACATCGCCTCCGCCGAGGCCGACGACATCGCCTACCTGACCACGCTGCTCGTCGAGGCCCGCCAGGACGAGCGCCTGGAGCAGATGGCCGAGCTGCTGCCGCACGCCGCCAAGCACCTCGCCCTGGCCCGCCTGTACAGCGCCCGCGAGCGCTGGCCGGAGGCGGGCGCCGAGGCCGAGCACGCCGTGGCCGCCGGGGCCGGCATCGAGGCCAGGCGCCTGGTGTCCACCGCCGCCCAGCAGATCGACGAGAACGGCAAGGGCGCGCAGGTCCTCCGCGAGGTCCTGGACAGCGACGAGATCACCGAAGAGGACGTCTGGCGCATGATCGTCATGGCCTCCTCCGCCGAGGACTGGGAGACCGTCCGCCTGGGCGCGGCCAAGATCGGTATGCCGCTGAAGTCCACCGAAGGGCCGGTGGAGGAGGAGCTCGGGCTGATCAGGATCATCCTGCCCTCGCCCGACGGCGGCCAGCGCCAGGTGCTCAGCATCCGCACCGGGCCCGCGACCGCCAGGCTCGCCCTGCCGCAGCCGCGCGGTATGGACTACAACGCCGGTGACCTGGTCGTGTTCGACCCGCAGCTGCTGGAGCCGGTCCCCGACGACCCGCAGGAGCAGCAGAACTTCGTGCCGCCGTTCGCCGCGGTGCGCATGCTCCAGCCCGGCGGCTACACCAGCTTCTTCTTCGACGGCGCCGCGCCGAGCGAGGAGGACTGGGCGGAGTTCACCGAGGTCATGGCCGAGCGCGGCTGGCCGATGTGGGTCTACAGCGACGAGAACTACACTGTCAGCCACCCCACCAGCGGCGAGCAGCTGCCCGGCGTGTTCGGCTGGGTCGCGGTGCCGCCGGACGTCTCGCCGACCGAGGTCGACGCCCTGCTCGACGACGCCACCGAGCGCTGGGTGCACCCGCTGGCCTGGCTCGACCTGGCCAGAGAGGTGGACGTCGAGGTCGAGCGGCACGAGCGGATCGTCAAGGAGTACGGTCTGTAGATGCTCGACAGATTCAGGCTTGACGGCAAGGTCGCGATCGTCACGGGTGCCTCCTCGGGGCTAGGCGTGGCCTTCGCCAGGGGGCTGGCCGAGGCGGGCGCCGACATCGTGATCGGCGCCCGGCGGGCGGACCGGCTGAAGGAGACCCAGCGGCTCGTCGAGGAGACGGGCCGCAGGTGCCTGGCCGTGCCCACGGACATCACCAGCCCGGACGACTGCCAGGCCCTCGTGGCCGCGGCGGTCGCCGGGTTCGGCGCCGTCGACGTGCTGATCAACAATGCCGGCCTGGGGGCGGCGGTGCCCGCCACCAGGGAGACGCCCGAGGAGTTCCGGCGGGTCGTCGACGTCAACCTGCACGGCACCTACTGGATGGCGCAGGCCTGCGGGCGGGTGATGCGGCCCGGCTCGTCGATCGTGAACGTTGGCAGCATCCTGGGCGAGACGACGGCGGGCCTGCCGCAGGCCGCCTACAGTGCCTCCAAGGCCGCGGTGGTGGGCCTGACGCGGGACCTGGCCCAGCAGTGGACGGGACGCAAGGGCATCAGGGTCAACTGCCTGGAGCCCGGCTTCTTCCACTCGGAGATGACCGAGCAGTACCAGCCCGGCTACCTGCAGACCATGCTGGGGCAGCGGGTGCCGATGCGGCGGGCGGGCGAGCCGGAGGAACTGGTGGCGGCGGCCGTGTTCCTGGCCAGTGACGCCTCGTCGTACATCACCGGGGTGACGCTGCCTGTCGACGGCGGCATCTTGATCACGTGACATGCCGATAGGGTCCCTTCTGTGAATGGCATCGGCGAAACAGACGACCGGCTCGCCGCGGTGATTCGTGACGAGCGGCCCTGGGGCGGCTTCGAGCGATACACCCTCAACGAGTCGTCCACCGTGAAGATCATTGATGTGGCTCCGGGGCAGCGGCTCAGCCTGCAGCGCCACGAGCACCGTGACGAGATGTGGGTCGCGCTCGACCCCGGTTGTGTGTTCGAGGTCGACGGTGAGCGCATCGAGCCCGCCGTCGGCGATCGGGTGCTCATCCGGGCCGGGCAGGCGCACCGGCTGAGTTCGTCGGGACCGGCGACGCGCATCCTGGAGATCGCGTTCGGGTTCTTCGACGAGGAGGACATCGAGCGGCTCGAAGACTCCTACGGCCGCGCCTGATCTGATCCCCAGCGACCAGAGAGCCTCTCCCGCGTCAGGCGGGTAGAGGCTCTTGTTCGTGGGGCGCCTGCGGCTCTATGTTCGTTGCGTAGTCCGGTATGTGTTGCGTATTAAGGAACATCCGGAGGGCGCATGGTGGGCCGGCCTCGATTGGTGATCATTGGAGCCGGCATCGTGGGCTGCGCGCTGGCCGACGAGCTCACCGCCAGGGGCTGGCACGACGTCACCGTCCTGGAACAGGGCCCGCTGTTCGCCGCGGGAGGGTCCAGCTCGCACGCGCCCGGCCTGGTCTTCCAGACGAACCCGTCGCGGACGATGACCCGGTTCGCCGCCTACACCGTCGAGAAGTACGCCGGTTTGAGCCTCGACGGCGAGCCCTGCTTCCGACAGGTGGGCGGCCTCGAAGTCGCCACCACCCCCGAACGCTGGGACGACCTGCATCGCAAGCTGGGCTGGGCCGAGTCGTGGGGCGTCGAGGCCGAGCTGGCAGACGCCGCGCGGTGCGCCGAGTGGTGGCCGGAACTCGACCGGAACCAGGTGCTCGGCGGCCTGTACGTGCCCGGCGACGGTCTGGCCGACGCGGTGCGGTGCGGCGAGGCGCAGGCGCGCAGGGCCATCGGGCGGGGCGCCAGATTCCTGGAACGCCACCGGGTCGTCGCGATCGAGCGCAGGAACGGCCGGGTCGGCGGCGTCACCGTCGAGTCCGCGCGCGGCACGTCCTCGATCGCCGCCGACGTCGTGGTCTGCGCGGCCGGCTTCTGGGGGCCCGCGATCGGAGCGATGGCCGGGGTGACCGTGCCGCTGCTGCCACTGGCCCACCAGTACGCGAAGTCGGGGCCGGTACTCCGGAACGGCACGGGCACGGCCCCGATCCTGCGGCACCAGGACCGCGACCTGTACTTCCGCGAGCACGGCGACCGGGTGGGCATCGGGTCCTACGCGCACCGGCCGATGCCGGTGAGGCAGGATGAGATCGATCCCGGGACCAGCGTGATGCCGTCGGTACGGGCCTTCACCGAGAAGGACTTCGACCCGGCCTGGCGGGACGCGGTCGCGTTACTGCCCGCGCTCGGCCGTACCAAGTACGAGGACGGTATCAACGGGATCTTCTCCTTCACTCCCGACGGCTTCCCGCTGATCGGGGAGGCGCCGGGGCTGGAGGGGTTCTGGCTGGCCGAGGCGGTCTGGGTGACCCACTCCGCCGGGGTGGCCAGGGCGCTGGCCGAGGTGCTCGTCGACGGGCACGCCAGCCTGGACCTGCACGAATGCGAGCTGAACCGCTTCGAGCCGGTACAACTCGCGCCCGCCTACGTCGCCGAGCGCGGCATGCGGAACTTCGTCGAGGTCTACGACGTCATCCATCCGCTGCAGCCGATGGAGTCGCCCCGGCCGATGCGGACCAGCCCGTTCCACGGCCGCCAGCGGGAGCTGGGCGCGTACTTCCTGGAGTCGGCCGGCTGGGAGCGCCCGCACTGGTTCGAGGCCAACCTCCCCCTGCTTGAGGACTCGGACGTGGGGCCCGAGGCATTCGAGTCGCTGCTCGGAGTCGCCCAGCGGGGCGAGTGGGCGAGCCGGTACTGGTCGCCGATCGCGGCGGCCGAGTCGCTGGCGACGCGGGAGGCGGTCGCCCTCTACGACATGACGCCCCTCAAGCGCATCGAGGTCGGCGGTCCGGGCGCGGCCTCGTTCCTGCAGTACCTCACCACGAACAACGTGGACAAGAAGCCCGGCTCGGTCACCTACACGCTGCTGCTCGACGCGGGCGGCGGGATCAGGTCCGACCTCACGGTGGCCCGCCTGGCCGAGGAGCGGTTCCAGGTCGGCGCCAACGGGAACCTGGACCTCGACTGGATCGCCCGGCACGCGCCCGCCAACGTGTACGTCCGCGACATCACCCCGGGTACGTGCTGTGTCGGCGTGTGGGGGCCGAGGGCCAGGGAACTGGTGCAGCCGCTGACCGACATGGACATGTCCCACGAGGGCTTCCGCTACTTCACTACCAAGTCCGGATATGTCGGCCATGTGCCGGTGACCGCGATGCGCGTCTCGTACGTGGGTGAGCTCGGCTGGGAGCTCTACACCAGTGCCGACCTGGGGCTGAAGCTGTGGGACACGCTCTGGGCGACCGGGCTGCCGGTCGCCGGGGGCAGGGCCGCGTTCAACAGCCTGCGCCTGGAGAAGGGGTACCGGCTCTGGGGCGTCGACATGACCCCCGAGCACAACCCCTACGAGGCAGGCCTGGCCTTCGCGGTCAGGACGGACAAGGACTTCCTCGGCCGCGACGCGCTCACCGAGGACGTCACCCGCAAGCTGGTCCCGCTGCTCTGCGCCGAGGTGGTGATGGGCAAGGAACCGGTACGGCACGCCGGCCGTACCGTCGGTTATGTCACCAGTGCCGCCTACGGTCACACCATCCACCGCCCGATCGCCTACGCCTGGCTGCCGGCCGACCTGGCCACTCCTGGCACACATGTCGATATTTCCTACTTCGGGCGTCGAGTCCCCGCGGAAGTCGCCGCCGAGCCGCTGTTCGACCCCCAGATGGAGAAGATCCGCCGTTGACCCACCCCGACTTCCTCTGGCACACTCCCGACCCCAAGCCCGCCTACGACGTGGTCATCGTCGGGGGAGGAGGACACGGGCTGGCCACCGCCTACTATCTGGCGAAAAATCATGGCATCACCAATGTCGCCGTCCTGGAGAAGGGCTGGCTGGCCGGCGGCAACATGGCGCGCAACACCACGATCATCCGCTCCAACTACCTGTGGGACGAGAGCGCCGCCCTCTACGAGCACTCGCTGAGACTCTGGGAGGGGCTCGGCGACGACCTCGACTACGACCTGCGGTTCAGCCAGCGCGGCGTGCTCAACCTGGCGCACAACCAGCACGACGTGCGTGAGGGCAGGCGCCGGGTGAACGCCAACCGGCTCAACGGCGTCGACGCCGAATGGCTGGACCCCGACGAGGTGAAGAGGTTCTGCCCGATCGTCAACGTCTCCGACCGCGCCCGCCATCCCGTCCTGGGCGCCACCCTGCAGCGGCGCGGCGGCATCGCCAAGCACGACCACGTGGCCTGGGCGCTGGCCCGCAAGGCGGACGCGTACGGCGTCGACCTTCTGCAGAACACCGAGGTCACCGGCTTCGAGATCACGAAGGGCCGGGGGACAGCCGTACGGACGAGCAGAGGGCGCGTCGCGGCGGGCACGATCGCGCTGGCCGCGGCCGGGCACACGTCGGTGCTGGCGGCCAAGGCCGGGATCCGGCTGCCGCTCCAGTCACACCCGCTGCAGGCCCTGGTGTCGGAGCTGCTCGAACCGGTCCTCGACTGCGTGGTGATGTCCAACGCCGTGCACGTGTACGTCAGCCAGGCGGACAAGGGCGAGCTGGTCATGGGCGCGGGCGTCGACGCCTACAACTCCTACGGCCAGCGCGGCGCCTTCCACGTCGTCGAGGCGCAGATGGCTGCCGCGCTGGAACTGTTCCCGATCTTCGCGAGGGCGCGCGTGCTGCGCACCTGGGCGGGCATCGTGGACGTCACCCCCGACGCCTCGCCGATCATCGGCCGCACCCCCGTCGAGAACCTGTTCATCAACGCCGGCTGGGGCACCGGCGGCTTCAAAGCCACCCCCGGTTCGGGCTGGGTGTACGCGCACACTCTCGCCCACGGCACCCCCCACCCGCTGGCCGAACCCTTCGCCCTGGACCGGTTCCGGACGGGCGCGCTCATCGACGAACACGGCGCGGCGGCGGTGGCGCACTGATGCTGAGCATCGACTGCCCCCACTGCGGGCCCCGCGACGAGAACGAGTTCCGGTACGGCGGGCAGGCCGGCATCGCCTACCGCCCCGAGACCGGCGACGAGGAGTGGGCCGCGTACCTGTTCACCAGGGACAACCCGAGAGGGTGGTTCCACGAGCGCTGGTTCCACACGCACGGCTGCCGTACCTGGTTCACCGTGCACCGGCACACGGTCACCCATGAGATCAGGAAGGCGCCATGACCCGTCTCCCCGCAGGCGGCCTGATCGACCGGGCCGTGCGCGTGCCGTACACCTTCGACGGCCGGCCGCTGTACGGTCACCCGGGTGACACGCTCGCCTCGGCGCTGCTGGCGGCCGGGGTGCGGGTCGTCGGGCACAGTGTCGAGCTGGGCCGCCCGCGCGGGATCTTCTCGGCCGGGTCGGAGGAGCCGAACGCGCTGGTGAAGGCCGGGCCCGAGCCCATGGTGGCGGCGACCACTGTGGAGCTGTACGCGGGGCTGCAGGCATGGAGCCTGCGTGGCAAGGGCAGGCTGGACGACGAGCCGGACCCGCTGCGGCGGGACAAGGGCCACCTGCACTGCGACGTCCTGGTGATCGGCGGCGGCCCGGCCGGTCTGGCGGCGGCGCTGGCGGCGGGTGAGGCGGGGGCCCGGGTCGTTCTCGTCGACGAGCAGCCCAGGCTCGGCGGTGACCTGCTCAACAGCCGGGTCCTGCTGGACGGCGCGCCCGGACTCGGCTGGGCCGACGCCGTCGGGGACAGGCTGGCCGCCCTGCCCGAGGTCCGGGTGCTGTCCCGGACCACCGCGACGGGCTACTACGACCACAACTACGTCGTCGCCGTGGAGCGGCGTCCGGGCGGCGAGCGGCTGTGGCACCTGCGCGCCCGCCGCGTCGTGTTGGCCACCGGGGCGCACGAGCGCTCCCTGGCCTTCCCCGGCAACGACCGGCCCGGCGTGATGCTCGCCTCGGCCGCCCGCGCCTACGTCAACCGTTACGGCGTCGCCCCCGGACGCAGGGCGGTGGTCTTCACCTGCGCCGACTCCGGGTACGAGGCCGTGCGCGACCTGCGGGACGCGGGCGTGGAGATCGCCGCCGTCGCCGACCCGCGCGAACCCGGGGGCCACCTGGTCACCGGCACCACGAGCGACGCCCGCGGCCTGCTGACCGGCGTCCACCTCGGCGACCGGCACGTCGAGGCCGACCTGCTCGCCGTCTGCGGCGGCTGGAACCCGGCCGTCCACCTGTTCAGCCAGTCCCAGGGCCGGGTGCGGTTCGACGAGGAGCTCCAGGCGTTCGTCCCCCACCTGTCGGCGCAGGCCGAACGGTCGGCGGGCGCGTGCCGGGGCTGGTACGGCACGTCCGAGGCGATCGCCGACGGCTTCGCCGCCGGGTCCGAAGCCGCCCAGCTCGCCGGCCACCTGCCCGAACCCGGTGCGGCCCGGCGGGCGGTGCTCCGGGTTCCCGTCTGCGACGAACCGGCCTCGCGGCCCCCGGCCGTGCTGTGGACGGCCGGGCTGGACGGCGCATCGGCCGAGTCGGCGTTCGCCGACCTGCACAGGGATGTCACGGTGGCCGATCTCGCCCGCGCGGCGGGGACGGGGATGCGGTCGGTCGAGCACGTCAAGCGCTACACCACGGCGGGGACCGGGGCCGATCAGGGCAAGACGTCGGGTGCGGTGGTCGTGGGGGTGATGGCGGCTCTGCTGGGGAGCGCGCCGGGGCAGGTGGGGAGCACCACGTTCCGCCCGCCGTACACGCCGGTGGCCTTCGCGACGCTGGCGGGGCGGGATCGGGGGGCGCTGTCGGATCCGGTGCGGGTGACCGCGATGCACGGCAGGCACGTCGCCGATGGGGCCGTGTTCGAGGATGTCGGGCAGTGGAAGAGGCCGCGCTACTTCCCGCGCGGCGGGGAGACGATGGAGCAGGCCGTGCTGCGGGAGTGCGCCGCCGCCAGGACGGATGTCGCGGCGATGGACGCCTCCACGCTCGGCAAGATCGACATCGGTGGGGCCGACGCGGGGGAGTTCCTCGACCGGATCTACACGAACCTGTTCTCCACGCTGGCCGTCGGATCGTGCAGGTACGGGCTGATGTGCACCGCCGACGGCATGGTCTTCGACGACGGCGTCACCACCCGGCTGGCCGGCGACCGGTACCTGATGACCACGACCACCGGCAACGCCGCCGCCGTGCTCGACTGGCTGGAGGAGTGGCGGCAGACCGAGTGGCCCGAGCTCGACGTGCGCTTCACCTCGGTGACCGACCACTGGGCGACCGTCGCCGTCGTCGGCCCGCGCGCCCGCCGCGTCGTCCGGGCGCTCGCTCCCAGCCTGCCCGGCCTGCCGTTCATGACCTACGTCGAGGCCGACGTCCTGGGCGTGCGCGGGCGGGTGTTCCGGATCAGCTTCTCCGGAGAGCTGGCCTACGAGCTCAACGTGCCCTGGTGGTACGGCGAGGCGCTCTGGGCGGCGGTGCTGGAGCTCGGGGCGGTGCCGTACGGGACGGAGGCCATGCATGTGCTGCGGGCCGAGAAGGGGTTCGCGATCGTCGGCCAGGAGACCGACGGGACCGTCACGCCGCAGGATCTCGGCATGTCCTGGATCGTCGCCAAGCGCAAACCCGACTTCGTCGGCAAACGCTCGCACAGCAGGCCCGACACCACCCGCCCCGGTCGCAAACGCCTGGTCGGCCTCCTGCCCGAGGACCCCGCGGCGGTCGTGGAGGAGGGCGCCCAACTGGTCGCCGGGCCGGTCGACGGGTCCCCGGCGTCCGTGCCGATGCTCGGGCACGTCACCTCCGGGTACACCAGCGCGGCGCTGGGGCGGACGTTCGGTCTCGCCATGGTGCGGGATGTCTCCGCCGGAGACCGGGTGACGGCGGTCGGCGGCGGCGGCGCGGTCCCGATGACCGTGGTCGAGCCCGTCTTCTACGACCCCGGCAACGCGCGGCGCGACGGGGATCCGGTGGAGGAGGTGGACACGGGGGACGTCGGGGTCGCGCGGGCGCAGAGTCCGGCGGGCGCCTTCGCCGGGCGCTTCGAGGAGGCGGATTCACCCGGGGTACGGCTGCGCGAGGTGCCGTTCCTGACGATGTGGGAGGTGCGGGGCGAGGATCCCGGACAGGGCCTGCGCCTGGGGCCCGACTGGTGGCTCGTCGTCGGCGAGGGCGCGCACGGCCGGGGATGGGTGGAGGTGTCGGGCCAGCGGACCGTGCTGGAGGTGTCGGGACCGCAGGCGCGCGAGATCCTGCTCACCGGCTGCCCGATCGACCTGCATCCCGCGGTGTTCACCGGCCACGCGGCCACCCTGCTCGCGAAGGCCCCGGTGATCCTGGAGCGCACCGGCGACGACGTCTACCGGATCTACGTCCGCTCCTCGTTCGCCGCCTATCTCGCCGAATGGCTGCTGGACGCGGTCGACGGCCTACCGCCTAAAAGCGGTCACAGCGCACCCTAGATGATCATAACCTCTCTTTGCCCACTTCGGTTCTAAGTCATCATTTGGAGGTAGTTACTATACGTAAGCTTTAATGCGGTGAGGGGTGGGCGGGGTGCGCGTACGGGTGATGGCCGCCGGATTGGCCTCGGTGGCGATGCTGACGGGGTGCGGGGCGCTGGAGGCGGGCATCGGTGCGACGCCGCCCGGGAAGGCGGGCGGGAACGAGCCGGCCGACGTGAAAGAGGCGCGCAAGGAGCTGAAGGGCCTGGAGGTCAAGGGCCGCGCGCCGAAGACCGGGTTCGAGCGCGAGAAGTTCGGCCCCGCCTGGGCCGACGTCGACCGCAACGGCTGCGACACGCGCAACGACATCCTCAAGCGGGACCTGCGCGAGGAGACGTTCAAGCCGGGCACGCACGACTGCATCGTGCTCACCGGAGTCCTGGACGATCCGTACAGCGGTAAGACGATCAAGTTCAAGCGTGGTCAGGACACCAGCATGGCGGTCCAGATCGACCACCTCATCCCGCTGTCGGACGCCTGGCAGAAGGGCGCGCAGCGGTGGCCGGCGGACAAGCGCAAGCAGTTCGCCAACGACCCGCTGAACCTGCTCGCGGTCGACGGCCCGCTCAACGGCCAGAAGAGCGACGCCGACGCGGCGACCTGGCTGCCGCCGCGCAAGGGGTACCGCTGCGCCTACATCGCCAGGCAGATCACGGTGAAGGCCAAGTACGCGCTGTGGGTGACCGCCGCGGAGAAGGCCGCCATGGAAGGCGTGCTGTCCTCCTGCTGAGCGGTCACCCACCGGGCTGATCAGTCGTCGTAGCGGTCGTCGTCGTAGTCCTTGTCGAACTTGACGATCTTGCCGGTCTTGGTCGACACGTGTACCTCGTACTCCCAGTGGCCCTTTCTGAGGTCGATCTCCCAGGTGCGGTGGCCGTGTTCCCAGTCGCGGTCGACGTCGACGACCCGGGCGCCCGGCACCCGGTGCTTGGCGATCTTGACGGCCCTGCCCCTGGACACCGAGTGCTTGGCGGCGACGGCCTGAGGTGCGAAGACGGCCGGGAACACCGGGCTCTGGACGGGGGCGGCGGCGGGCGTCGGCATGGTGTCCTGAGCGGCGGTGGCGAGTGCGGCGGGGGCGGCGCCGATGAGGATCGCTGCCGTCGCGCCCAGGACCATGATCTTGCGAGTGTGTCTCATGAGGACAGCTTCGCCCGCCGCGAGATAGGGCGGCGCTAGGAGATCGTTAAGGCGGGGCTAAGGATCAGAGTCACCTTCGCGCCGGGTCCCGTGGAGATCGTCAGCGAGCCGCCGCAGGACTCGGCGGTCCTGCGCGCGATGTCCAGCCCCAGGCCGGTCGAGCCCGCCCCGCTGTGCCCGCGGGCCAGCGCGCCGGCGGGGAAGCCGGGACCCTGGTCGGCCACCTCCAGGCGGACGCCGGGCGTCAGCCGTACCGAGAAGGCGGAGCCGTCGGGGGTGTGCGCGAACACGTTGCCCAGCAGCGCGTCCACGCACGCGCCCAGCTCGGCCGCGCCCACGGCCACCGGCAGCGGCCCCGGCGCCACCTCCAAACGCATCTCCCGCTCCTGGTCCTCGGCCAGCACTGACCAGAACGCCGCCCGCTCGGCCACGACGGCCGCCGCGTCGCAGCTCTGCCGCTCGCCGGTCCGCTGGCGGGCCTGCGAGATGACCGCGGTCACCGCCCGCTCCAGCGCGTCCGCCCGCGCGCCGATCCTGGCCGCCTCCTCCGGGTCGCGCAGCGACTCGGCGTCCAGCCGCAGCCCGGTCAGCGGCGTGCGCAGCCGGTGCGACAGGTCGGCGGCGGCCTCCCGCTCCTCGGCGAGCAGCTCGCTGATCCGCCCGGCCAGATGGTTCAGCGCCAGCCCCACCGACCGCACCTCGGGCGGCCCCTCGGGCGTGGTCCGCGCCGTCAGGTCGCCACCCGCCAGCCGCAGCGACACCCCGGCCATCGTGGCCATCGGCCTGGTCAGCGCCAGCGCCAGCCGGTCGGCCACCAGCACGCCCAGCGCGATCAGCGCCACGCCGAGCAGCAGCAGCGCCAGCCACGCCTCGCGGACACCCGCGGTCAGGTCGGCCTCCGACAGGAACACCCGCACGACCGTGGTGCCCGCCGGGTCCTGGACGGCGACGAGGATCTCCCGGCCGCCCGGCGCGACCGCCGACACGCTGCGCCCACGCGAGGCCAGCTCGACCGCCGCCGACCGGGCCGCCGGCGTGCCGATGGTCCTGCCGTCCGGCAGGAAGACGGTGACGGCGTGACCGCCCGCCGCGGCGGTGCGCTCGACGGCCAGCGGCAGCGTGTCCGTGCCCGCGGCGATCGCCACCGACTCGGCCTCCTGGGTCGCCCGGGTGACCGCGCCGTTCTCCGCGACCGCCCGCACCAGCAGCGCGAGCGGCACGATCAGCGCGACCAGCACGAGCGAGGTGGTGGCGGCGACCAGCAGGGCGAGCCAGCGCCTCACGTCGGCTCGACCAGCTTCACCCCGACACCGCGCACGGTCTGCAGGTAGCGCGGACGCTGGGCGGTCTCACCCAGCTTGCGCCGCAGCCACGACAGGTGCACGTCCACGGTCTTGTCCGCGCCGCCGTACGGCAACTGCCACACCTCGGTCAGCAACTCCCGCTTGGTCACCACCTCGCCCGGCCGCGAGCACAGGTAGTGCAGCAGGTCGAACTCGCGCGGCGTCAGATCCAGCGCCGTCCCGTCCATGCTCGCCTCACGCGTGCGCGGGTCCAGCCGCAGCGCCCCGACCGAGACGGAGGTGTCGGTACGGCTGTCGCCCACCCGCCGCAGCACCGCCCTGATCCTGGCGTCGAGCTGGGCCGCGCTGAACGGCTTGACCACGTAGTCGTCGGCGCCCGCGTCGAGGGCGGGCACCATGTCGGCGTCGCCGTCCCTGGCGGTCGCCACGATCACCGGCACCCGGCTGACCGCGCGCAGCATCCTGAGCATCTCGGCGCCGTCCAGGTCGGGCAGCCCCAGGTCGAGCACGACCAGGTCGGGCCGCTCACCCAGCGCGAGCCGCAGCCCGTCCAGCGCGGTGCCGGAGGAGGACACGGCGTGCCCGCGCTCGCGCAGACCGCGGGTCAGCGCGGTGCGGATCGTCACGTCGTCCTCGATGAGTAGTACCTCGGCCATTTGCCCAACCGTAGACCTAGAGACAGGGGGCTTCCGCCCTACCGTAGACGCCGGACGGGACACCCGCGCAACGGCCTTAGCAGTGCCTTAACCTTGCGTTATCCGTGAGTGGGGAAGAGTGGGCGCATGCGATTGTCCTGGGCTCTGGCCGGTTGGCTCGTGGCGGCCGTCGTCGCGACGCTCGCCGGTGTCGCGGTGCTCGGCCTGCTCGGCGGTGTGCTGACCGGCTCGTCCACCCGTCCCATGTCGGGCGACGAGGTCACCGCCGAGCTCGCCGCGACCACGCCGAGAGCGGCCCCGTCCTCGGCGACCCCGTCAAGCGGTTCGGGCACCACCTCCGCCCCGGGCGTGACCAAGGTGCTGACCACCAAGGGCGGCACCATCGTGGCCGCCTGCTCCGGCGGGCGGGCCACGCTGCGGTCCTGGAGCCCAGCCCAAGGCTGGGTCACCGACGACGTGGACAACGAGCGCGACGAGCCCGCGCAGGTGGAGTTCGAGTCGGGGGAGTCCGAGGTGAAGGTCGAGGTCAGGTGCGGCCCCGACGGCGTGCCGTTCACGATTCCGCGCTGAGCGCCTCCTTGGTCAGCTCCGCCTGCCGCCTGATCCGCCGCATCACGATCGGGTTGATCCGCCTGGCCTCGAAGGTCGTCACCATCGCGTCCATCACCGCGTGTGCCCGCACCAGGTCGCCCTGCCTGGCCTCGGCACGGGCCAGGTGGCGCATCACCATGTTCAGCGTGATGTTGTCGACGGTCGCCGCCCTGGCGACGGCGCCGAGCTGCTGGATGCTCTCCTTCGTCCGCGGCGGGCGGATCACCAGCCGCTTGCCGGGTGTGATGCTCTTGAACTCGCGCTCGGCGTTGAGCCCCTTGACCATCCTGGCGTAGACCGCCAGCGGGTGGCCGCCGTGCCGCTCGATCACCTCGTCCAGCGCCTCGTTGCCCGCGCGCAGGCCGGGGGAGTCCGAGCCGAGCAGGGAGAACAGCTTGCCCTGCTCCTCGCCCAGCATCAGCTCGGCCACCTGCTCGTCGGCGGCGGTGATCGGGTGGCGGACCCGCACCACGCAGACGGGCGAGACGATGCGGGAGCCGTCGGCGGCCACGTACTGCCCCCGCACCCCGTACTGGCCGGGCTGCTGGAAGTAGTGGCCGTCGCGGCCGTGGCCGATGTAGGCGCTGCGGTACATCGCCGGGTTGTGCCGGTCGAGCGTGATGTCGGGGGAGTCGTCCACGCAGTGGCGCATCATCGGCCGGTACAGGACGGTGCGGCCCGACGGCTGGGTGATGGAGATCTGGGTGAACTCGGTGTCGGGGTGCAGGTGGTTGTGGGTGGTGCGGGGCTCGCCGGTGTGGCCGAGCTTCAGTTCGACGACGACCGGCTCGCCGTACCCGAAGGAGTCCTTGGCCCTGACCTCCAGGCGCAGGCCGGAGTGGTCCTCGACGGGCTGCTCGAACGGGGCGATCTCGGCGGCGCCGGTGCCGAAGGCGTTGGCGCCCATCGCCACGTCGCGGTAGAAGCCGTGCCGCAGGTGCACCAGCTCGCTGTCGGTGAACTGGAAGGGGAAGGCGGCCCAGTAGGCCGGTTCGCCGCCGGGGCGGTAGTTCTGCACGTAGTTCATCCAGGACAGGTCGCCCAGGCCGCCGCTGGGGCCTAACGGCTGCGGCGGGATGGCCAGGTTCTTCTGCCAGGAGTGCAGCAGGTTGAACGCGTGGCCGAGCTCGTGCACGTAGGTGCGCAGTTGGGCGCGCTGGGCCTGCGGGGACTCGCCGCTGATCGCGTCGTAGAACACCGCGGCGCCCTGGCGCTGGCAGGAGTCGTTGTAGTCGAACATGATCCCCCGGTAGCCGCCGACGTGCTTGCTGGCCACCAGCAGCCACATCCGCCAGGCCGGGGCGTCGGAGAACACGCTGAACTGCTGCGTCATCGCGTGGTGCAGCTCGGCGTCGTCCCACGCCAGGTCCGCGCCCGACGCTCCGGCGGGCACCACGCCCGGCTCGGCCGCGCGGATCTCGATCCCCGCCTCGGCGTACGCCTGCGCCACCCCGAGCGTCCTCGGCGCGCTGCCGGCCGGCCCCGGCAGCCTGCCGGTGTCGTAGGAGACGAACGGCACCGTCCCGGCCACCGAGTCCTGCTCCAGCAGCACACTGCGAAAGTACGGCGAGGCGTACACCAGCGGGTAGTGGCGCCCGGCGACGGTCGCCACCGCCGACCCGTCGGAGATCGTCACGCTCACCCGCCGGTCCGCGACCGTGAAGGTGAAGACGCCCTGCCCTTCCACGGTCGTCCGCCCGCCCTCGGGCACGACCGTCGGCGCGGCCACCACGAACGAGCCCGCGAAGGAGGTGGTGGCGCCGCCGGTGGTGAACAGGTCGCCGCTCACCCGGCCGGTCGGGCGGTTCCCGTCCACGTCGACGCGAAGCTCCACCTGGGAGTCGCCGTCCTGCCCGCGATACAGCCCGCTGATCATCCCGGCTCCCTGAGGATCGAAGGGGTACACCGGGGACACTCCCCGCGGCCAAGAGACCTGTCAATGGCCTCCGCGGACCTTCAAGGCGCCGAGCAGTTCCTCCGACGCGCGGGTGATCTCGGCCACCGCGCGGTCGAACGCCTCGGCGTTGTGCGGCGCGGGCGCGCGGAACCCGGAGATCTTCCTGACGTACTGCAGGGCCGCCGCCCGCACATCGTCCTCGGTCACGTCCTCGGTGTACGGCGGGCGCAGGGTCTTGATGCTTCTACACATCCCTCAACGGTAATAGCCGATCCGCTGACTGATCTCCCGAGCACCCTCCGACAGCAGCTCGCCCACCTCGGGAATGCGCTCGGGGGTGAGCCGGTACGACGGGCCGGAGGCGCTGACCGCCGCCACCACCGAGCCGTCGGGACCCCGGACGGGCGCGGCGACGGCGTTGAGACCCGCCTCCAGCTCCTCCACCGTGTACCCGTAGCCGCGCCGCCTGATCTCGGCGAGCTGCTCGTCGAGGGAGAGCAGCGTCCGCGGCGTGTAGCGCTCCAGCGTGCCCGGCAGCGCCACCGCGCCGAAGGCGAGCAGCACCTTGCCACTGGAGGTGGCGTGCACCGGGGTGCGCTGGCCGACCCAGTTGTGGCCGCTGATCGCCGCGGGCCCGCGCACCTGGCTGATGTTGACCGCGTGCCCGTCCCGCGGCACCGCGAGGTTGACGGTCTCGCCGATCCGCTCGGCCAGCCGCTCGCAGACCGCGCGGCTCTCCCGGGACAGGTCGAGCTGCGCGGTGGCCGCCCCGGCCAGCCTGACCACGCCGAAGCCCAGCCGGTAGCGGCCCCGCTCGCCGCTCTGCTCCACCAGGCCGCCCTGCTCCAGCGCGCCGAGCAGGCGGAACGCCGTCGACTTGTGCACGGCCAGCTCGGCCGCGAGGTCGGTCACGCGGCTCTCGCCACTGCGGGCGAGGATCTCCAGGATGGCGATCGCCCGATCAACTGACTGAACCGAGCTGTTGCTCATAGCGCAACAGACTATTATCTCGCCGCGTGACCACGGGACAGAAGCAAACAAGGCGCGGCTGGTTGTGGAAGGCGTTCGCGCTGGCGGCGGTCGCCGTCGTCGGCCTGGGATTAGCCGCCACCGGCTGCTCGCGGGTGAGCACCGAGCCGGACGAGGTGGTGCTGCACTACGCTGGCGGCACCTTCGAGGCGATCAAGTTCGAGCGGTGCATCAACCCCTCCAGCGGCGCGACGCTGCTCGGGCCCGGCGACACCGCCTACCACTACCCCTTCGGCCAGCGGACGTTCGACTTCTCCGGCGCCGAGGACGCCGAGTCGGGCGGGATCAGCATCGTCTCCCGCGACAACGTGGAGATGAAGGTCGCCGGGTCGGCCACCTTCACGCTCAACACCGACTGCAAGGTGCTGCAGCAGTTCCACGAGAAGATCGGCCGCAAGTTCGGCGCCTACTTCGACGAGGGTGAGTCCGGCGGCTGGACCCGGATGCTCAACTTCTACTTCAAGCAGCCCCTGGACCGGGCGATGGACGCCGCCTCGCAGGAGTTCGAGTGGAAGAAGCTGTTCAACGACCCGAACGTCAAGCAGCAGTGGGAGCAGCGGGTCGGGCAGCTGGCCCGGCAGTTCATCAAGGAGACCGCCGGAGCCGACTACTTCTGCCAGCCCAACTACGCGGGCACCGGCGACTGCGGTGACGTGGTGCTCACCATCCAGAAGCCGCAGCCGCCGGAGAGCCTGATCACCGCACTCGCCGCCGAGCAGGCCGCCAAGCAGCAGAACCTCGCCCAGCAGCAGATCAACGCCAAGGTGAAGACCGAGCTGCAGTCCATCCAGGACCTGGTCGGGGTGCTCGGGCCGAACGGCGCGATCCTCTGGAAAGCCATCCAGGACGGCAAGGTCGACGTCGTGCCGGTCCCGCAGAACGGCACGATCAACATCACCCCTCGCCGCGACTGAGCGCGCCGATCACGCTTCGCCGGGCACGGGACTGAGCTCCAGGCCGAAGTCGTGCGCGATCTTGCGCATGCCCTCGGCCAGCTCCTCCCGGTCCAGCGCGTCGATCCGCTCGGCCGGGCCGGACACCGACATCGCGGCCACCACCCTGCTCCCGTCGCGCACCGGCACGGCCAGGCAGTGCACGCCCAACTCCTCCTCGCCCAGGTCCATCGCGTACCCCCGCGACCTGACCCGGCCGATCTCGGCCAGCATCGCCGCCGTCTCGGTGATCGTGTTCGCGGTCCGCCGGGGCATGCCCGTGCGCGCGAACAGCGCCACCGACTCCGCATCCGGCCGGTCGGACAGCAGCACCTTGCCCACCGCCGTGCTGTGCGGCAGCACCCTCCGGCCCACCTCGGCGAACATCCGCAGCCGCCGGGGCGAGTGCACCTGCGCGACGTACACCACGAAGTCGCCCTCCAGCACCGCCATGTTGGCCGTCTCACCGGACAGCTCCACCATCTTGGCCAGGTACGGCTGCGCCCACACCCCCACCATCCGCTCGGCCACCCCGCCCAGCCGCACCAGCGCCCCGCCCAGCGCGTACCGCCGGTCCGACTCCTGCCGCACGTAACCCCGGGCCAGCAGCGTCCGCAACAGCCGGTGAATCGTGCCGTACGGCAGGCCGGTCCTGGCCGCGATCTCCGACAGTCCCGCCTCGCCGCCGCCCGCGGCCAGCGCCTCCAGCACGTCGAGCGCCCGGTCGACCGACTGCACGCTCACAGGCTCACCCCGCGCAGCGAGGCGTCCAGCACCTCGGCCGTGTGCGCCACCCTGATCGTCCGCCCCCTGCGCCGCATCGCCGCCGCGATCTGCATCGTGCACCCCGGATTGGCCGAGACCAGCAGCTCGGCGCCGGTGCGGTCCACGCTCGCCGCCTTGCGGTCACCGAGGTCGCGGGCCGCCTCCGGCTGGAAGATGTTGTAGGTCCCGGCCGAGCCGCAGCAGATGTCCGACTCGGGGATGTCCCGCAGCACCAGCCCGGGGATGCCGCGCAGCAACTCGCGCGGCTGCGCCCGGACGCCCTGCGCGTGCGCCAGGTGACAGGCGTCGTGGTAGGCGACGGTCACCTCCAGCGGGTGCCGCTCGGCGACCGGCCCCAGCTCGGCCAGGTACTCCGACAGGTCGAGGGTACGGAACGCGGGCGCGGCGCCCAGCAGGTCGGCGTACTCCTTCATGGTCGACCCGCAGCCGGCCGCGTTCACCACGACCGTGTCGACTCCGGCCCGCTCGAACATCCTGACCGTGCGCCGCGCCAGCCGCCTCGCCTGGTCCTCCCGGCCGGAGTGCACGCTCAGCGCCCCGCAGCAGCCCTGGCCCGGCGGGATCACCACGTCGCAGCCCTCCAGCGCGAGCACCCGCGCCGTGGCCGCGTTCACCTGTGGGAAGAACTCGCCCTGCACACAGCCGGTGAGCATCCCGACCACCGCTCTGCGCTCGCCGCGCGCCCGGACCAGCCTCGGCAGCCGCTGCCGCCGCGCGACCGGAGGCGCCAGCGCCGCCATCGCGCCCAGGCTCGGATGCACCCGCTCCAGGAACGGCTGCAGCCGCCCGGTCAGCTCGAACCTGGCCGGAAGCCGCAGCAGCCGCAGCCGCCTCGGGTACGGGAACAGCCCGAACACCAGCCCGCGCACCGCCCGGTCCCGCGGATCGCGCACGTGCTCGCGCTCCACCTCCGCGCGGGTCTGCTCGATCAGCCGGTCGTACTGCACGCCCGACGGGCAGGCGGTCACGCACGCCATGCAGCCGAGGCAGGCGTCGAAGTGCCCCGCCATCTCCGGGGTGATCGGGGTGCCCTCGACGTGCTGGCCCATCAGGTGGATACGGCCGCGCGGCGAGTCCATCTCCTCGCCCCACAGCAGGTAGGTGGGGCAGGTCGGCAGGCAGAACCCGCAGTGCACACAGTCCTTGATCAGCTCAGGGTCCATCAGATGCCCCCTACATAGCGGCCGGGGGACATCCTGCGCCCGGGATCGAACCGTTCCTTGACCCGCCGCATCAGCGTGAGCGCGCCGACGTGACCCCAGCGGTCCATCCGCCGGGCGGCCTCATGGGGCGCCGTCACCACGCGCACCCGGCAGTCGTCCTCCAGGCCGCCGCGGAGCAGCGCCACGAACCCGGCGGCGGCCGACGGGTCGGCGTCGTCGGGCAAACCGATCAGCACGACGAGGTGGTCCCCCAGCCACATCCTGCTCGCCGCGGGCAGTCCGGTCGTCCGGGCCGCGTCGAACACCTCCACCATGACCGACTGCCCCCGATCCACCGGCGCCCGCACCTCGACCAGCACCTCGTCCCCAGGCAACCGCCCCCACCCTTCCGGCGCCACCTCCCCCACCTCAACCGCCCACCCGCGCGGGGCCGCCGCGCGCTCGTCCAGCGCGGGCGCGTGCTCGTGGAAGAGGTCCTGTACGGCTAGCGCCCGATGGGCCGCCGCGTGCCCCTCGAGCAGGGCCGAGACCCGGTAGGGGCCGTCCACGGCGGGCCAGTCGATCTCGATCGCGCTGGGTTCGGCCTGGCTGGCGGCCAGCGCCACGAGGATGCGTTCCGGTGGGTCGGGCACGTACAGGGAGCTGCCGGTCTCCTTCGTCTCCAGCCGGGGACCCGGGTAGCTAGCGCTCACCCAGCGGCGGTCGGGGGGCACGGGATGCAGGCGGAAGGTGGCCTCGGTGATGACGCCGAGCGTGCCGTACGAGCCGGTGAAGAGTTTGCCCAGGTCGTAGCCCGCGACGTTCTTGACCACCTTGCCGCCGGACTTCGCGGTCGTGCCGTCGGCCAGCACGACCGTGATGCCGATCAGCAGGTCGCGGGCTGTGCCGTAGCGGAGGGCGCGCGGGCCCGCGGTCGCGGTGGCCAGCGTGCCGCCGACCGTGGCGCCGTCGAGCGGCACGTCGAGGGCCAGTTCCTGGCCGTGCGCGGCGAGGGCTTCGGCCAGCGCCGCCATCGTGACGCCCGCCTGGACGCGCACCACGAGGTCGCCCGCCGCGTGCTCCAGGATCTCGTTCAGGCAGCACAGGTCGAGCAGCACGTCACAGCGGTCCGGGCGGCGGCCCCAGTGCAGCTTGGTGCCGCCGCCCACGGGCACCACCGCGAGATCGTGCTCGGCGCAGACGCCCAGCAGCGCGGCGACGTCCTCGGTCGTCTCCGGCAACGCCACCCACCGGGGCCGCACTCCGGCGACCTCGTCGTCGGCCGCCGCCTCCCTGACCGCCACCCCGGTCTTGACCAGCGCCTTCGCCACGACGTCGCTCGTGGCCGATGCCAACGCTCCGTCGTTCATCAGAACTGTTCCGCCTTTCCCGACTCGACCAGCGGATGGACGCCCTTGCGGACGCCGGGGACCTCGCCGCACAGGCGGGGGGTGGGGAACACCTTGCCGGGGTTGGACAGGTTCCGCGGGTCGAAGGCGCATCGCACCAGTTGCATGGTGTCGAGATCGTCATCGGTGAACATCTTCGGCATATATCGCGATTTATCCACCCCGACTCCATGTTCTCCCGTGATCGACCCGCCATGCTCGATGCACAGGTCAAGGATCTTCCCCGACACCGTCTCGGCCCGCTCGCCCGCCCCGGCCTCCGCGTCGTCGAACAGCACCAGCGGATGCAGGTTCCCGTCACCGGCGTGGAAGACGTTGGCCACCCTGATCCCGTGCTCGCGCGACAGCTCGTCGATCCCGGCCAGCACCCGCGGCAGCGAGGTCCTCGGCACCACCCCGTCCTGCACGATGTACGCGGGGCTGATCCGCCCCACCGCCGCGAACGCCGATTTGCGCCCCTTCCACACGGCCGCCCGCTCGGCCGGGTCGGCCGCCACCCGCAGCTCGAACGCGCCCGAGCAGATCCGCTCGATGCGCGCGAACTGGTGGGCGACCTCGGGCTCGGGCCCGTCCAGCTCCACGATCAGCACGGCCCCGGCCCCGGCCGGGTACGCGCAGGCCACCGCGGCCTCGGCCGCCTCGATGGCCAGCGCGTCCATCATCTCGATCGCCGCCGGCACGATGCCCGCCGCGATGATCGCGGACACCGCCTCGCCGCCCTGCTCGATGCTCTCGAACGCGGCCAGGATCGTGGTGACGGTCTCGGGGGCGCGGCTCAGCCGTACCACGATCTTGGTGGTGACGCCGAGGGTGCCCTCGGAGCCGATGAAGGTGCCGAGCAGGTCGTATCCGGCGTCCATCCGGTCCAGCCACACCAGGTCACCGTCGGGGGTGACGATCTCGCACGCCTCGACGTGGTTGACGGTGAAACCGTACTTCAGGCAGTGGGCGCCGCCGGAGTTCTCGGCCACGTTGCCGCCGATGGAGCAGATCTGCTGGCTGGAGGGGTCGGGGGCGTAGTAGTAGCCCTGGTCGCGCACCGCCTCGGTGATCGCCAGGTTGGTGACGCCGGGCTCGACGACCGCCCGGCGCCCCTCGATGTCGATCTCCAGGACGCGCCGCATCCTGGAGGTGACGATCAGGACGCCGTCGCTGCGCGGCAGCGCTCCGCCCGACAGGCCGGTCCCCGAGCCGCGCGCGACGAACGGCACGCCGTACTCGTTGCAGATCTTCACGACCTCGGCGATCTGCTCGGCGGTCTCGGGGAGGACGACCACGCCGGGGGTGGCCCGGTGGTAGGTGAGGCCGTCGCACTCGTAGGTGCGCAGCCGTACCGGATCGGTGATCACCGCCTCCGGCTCCAGGACACGCCGGAGCCGGACGGCGATCTCGTTGCTCAGCGCTGTCATCACCGCATCCTCCCGCAGCGCGGTTTCGTCATGTCAAGGCATACGGGCGTATGCCGGCAGGGTCAGGAACTCGGCGAAGTCGTCGTCCAGGGCGACCTCCTTGAACAGGGCCTCCGCCTGGGTGTACAGCGCCTCGTCGTAACCGGGCTCGGCGGCGATCTTGGCCAGTTCCTCGGCGATGATCCGCTCCACCAGCTCGCGGGTGACCAGCGCCCCGGTGTCGGCCAGCTCGATGCCGTTGTGGATCCACTGCCAGATCTGCGAGCGGGAGATCTCCGCCGTGGCGGCGTCCTCCATCAGGTTGTGGATCGCGACCGCGCCGAGCCCGCCCATCCAGGCGGCCAGGTAGCGCAGCGCCACGTCCACGTTGTTGCGCAGGCCCGCCTCGGTGATGTCGCCGGGGGTCTCCGAGACGCTCAGCAGCTGGGACGCCGAGACCTCGACGTCCTCGCGCAGGCGGTCGAGCTGGTTGGGGCGCGAGCCGAGGACGCCGTCGAAGACCTCGCGGCAGATCGGCACCAGGTCGGGGTGGGCCACCCAGGAGCCGTCGAAGCCGTCGCCCGACTCGCGGGTCTTGTCCGCGCGCACCTTCTCCAGCGCCACCTTGTTCACCTCGGGGTCGCGGCGCGAGGGGATGAACGCGGCCATGCCGCCGATCGCGTGCGCGCCCCGCTTGTGGCAGGCGCGCACCAGCAGCTCGGTGTAGGCGCGCATGAACGGCGCGGTCATGGTGACCGCGTTCCGCTCGGGCAGCAGGAACTCGCGGCCCCTGGTGCGGAACTTCTTGATCACGCTGAACAGGTAGTCCCAGCGCCCGGCGTTGAGCCCGGCCGAGTGGTCGCGCAGCTCGTAGAGGATCTCCTCCATCTCGAACGCCGCCGGGTAGGTCTCGATCAGGACGGTGGCCCTGATCGTCCCCACCGGGATGCCGAGGCTCTCCTGGGCCACCACGAAGACGTCGTTCCAGAGGCGCGCCTCCAGGTGGGACTCCATCTTCGGCAGGTAGAAGTAGGGGCCCTTGCCCTTGTCGATCTGCCGCTGGGCGCAGTGGAAGAAGTACAGCGCGAAGTCGAACAGCCCGCCCGCCACCTCCTGGCCGTCGACCAGCAGGTGCTTCTCGTTCAGGTGCCAGCCGCGCGGGCGGACGACGATCGTGGCCAGCTCGGCGTCGGGCCGCAGCGCGTAGCTCTTGCCCTTGCTCTCGAAGTCGATCTCGCGGTCGAGCGCGTCGCGCAGGTTGAGCTGGCCGCTGACGGCGTTCTCCCACAGCGGGGAGTTGGCGTCCTCGAAGTCGGCGAGCCAGACCTTGGCGCCGGAGTTGAGTGCGTTGATCGTCATCTTCCGGTCGACCGGGCCGGTGATCTCGACCCGGCGGTCCTCCAGGCCCGGGGCCGGGGGAGCGACCTGCCAGTCGCCCTCCCTGACCGCCTTGGTCTCGGGCAGGAAGTCGAGGGTGCCGCCGGCGGACAGCTCGGCCTGCCGCGCCTGGCGGGCGTCCAGGAGCTCCAGGCGCCTGGCGTCGAACTCGCGGTGCAGCCGCGCGACGAAGGCGAGCGCCTCCGGCGTGAGCACCTCCTCGAACCGGTCGAGCATCGGGCCGGTGATCTCAACGCCGTCCATGAGGCTTCCTTTCCATATCGTGGAAAAGTTCTTCTGAATTGTGGAATTGAAGCTACTTCATGGGCGGGCGCGGGTCAAAGGTGGGGTTGCCCCGGGGATGGTTCGGGGGTTTCCCGGATGCCCGCAGGCCACGTGGGCAGGAGGATCGGGGACATGAAGACGAAGAGCATGGTCGCCGCGGGAGCCCTTCTCGCCTCCTGCGCGCTGCTGACGGGATGCGGTGGCCTGGCCGGCATCGGCGGCCCCACCGACCAGGATGAGATCAGTTACGAAGTGTCGGAGAAGGTCGCCACGCTGTTCGTCGAGAGCGGCTCGGGCGACATCACGGTCAGCGAGACCGACCGCCAGGGGATCAAGGTCGTCGAGACCCTCTACTGGCGCGGCGACAAGCCGAAGACCGAGCACCCGGTCGACGGCGACACCCTCACGCTGCGCTACAAGTGCGAGCAGCGGAACTGGGGCAGCTGCGGGGTCAACTACCGCGTGGAGGTGCCCAAGGGCCTGAAGGTCAAGACCGACACCGGTTCGGGCAACCTGACACTGCGCGACCTGTCCGGCGAGCTGGAGGCCACGACGGGCTCGGGCGACATCGAGGCCAACGGCCTGGCGGGCAAGAAGGCCTACGCCGAGACCGGCTCGGGCGGCGCCGAACTGAAGTACGCCGCGGTCCCCGACAGCGTCGAGGTGGAGACCGGCTCAGGCGACGTCACGGTACGGCTCCCGCAGGGCTCCTACGACGTCACCACCGAGACCGGCTCGGGCGACACCTCGGTCAAGGTCACCGACGACCCCAAGTCCCCGCGCAAGGTCAGCCTCAAGACGGGCTCCGGCGACGCCACCGTACTGGCCGGATAAGGGGTCGAATCTCTGCGTGATGTCATGTCACCATCGGGGAAGACACCGAGGTGTCCAGACGTTGCCTATTAGAGATGACACGAATGCACAACGACTCCCGTACTCGCTTCACCCGTGACTCCGCCCGGCAGTGGGACGATCTCGTCACCGACGAGCCCGCCGCCGGCGAAATGGACCTTGAGGAGCGGCAGGCGCTGCGGCGCGTGGCCGGCCTCTCCACCGAACTTCAGGACGTCACCGAGGTCGAGTACCGCCAGCTTCGTCTGGAGCGGGTCGTCCTCGTCGGCGTCTGGACCTCTGGTACGGCGACCGACGCCGACAACTCCCTCCTGGAGCTGAAGCTGCTCGCCGAGACGGCGGGCTCGGAGGTGCTCGAGGGACTCATCCAGCGACGTCAGAAGCCCGACCCGGCCACCTACATCGGTTCCGGCAAGGCGGTGGAGGTGCGCGACGTGGTCGAGTCCGTCGGCGCCGACACCGTGATCTGCGACGGCGAGCTGACCCCCGGTCAGCTCCGCCAGCTCGAGGAGATCGTGAAGGTCAAGGTGATCGACCGCACGGCGCTGATCCTCGACATCTTCGCCCAGCACGCGCAGAGCCGCGAAGGCAAGGCCCAGGTCGAGCTGGCACAGCTCCAGTACCTGCTGCCGCGCCTGCGCGGCTGGGGCGGCAACCTGTCCAGGCAGGTCGGCGGCCGGGCGGCCGGCGGCGTCGGCATCGGTGGCCGCGGCCCCGGTGAGACGAAGATCGAGCTGGACCGGCGCCGCATCCGCGAGCGGATGGCCAAGCTGCGCCGCCAGATCGGTGACATGTCCACCGCGCGCGAGACCAAGCGCTCGCACCGGCAGGGCCGCGAGGTCCCGGCCGTCGCGATCGCGGGCTACACCAACGCCGGCAAGTCCTCGCTGCTCAACCGCATCACCGGCGCGGGCGTGCTGGTGGAGGACGCGCTGTTCGCCACCCTCGACCCGACCGTGCGCAAGTCGCGTACGCCGGAGGGAAGGCTGTTCACGATCGCCGACACCGTCGGCTTCGTCCGGCACCTGCCGCACCAACTGGTCGAGGCGTTCCGCTCCACGCTGGAGGAGGTCGCCGACGCCGACCTGATCCTGCACGTGGTGGACGGCTCGCACCCCGACCCCGAGGGTCAGCTCACCGCCGTGCGCGAGGTGTTCGCCGACATCGACGGCGCCGGTGACGTGCCCGAGATCGTGGTGGTCAACAAGGCCGACACGGCCGACCAGGACGTGATCGACCGGCTGACCCGGCGCGAGCGCAACAGCATCGTGGTCTCCGCCCGCACCGGAGCGGGGATCGCCGAGCTGATGGACCTCATCGAGCGGGAGCTGCCCAGGCTCGACCACGAGGTGCTGATGCTGGTGCCGTACGACAGGGGAGACCTGATCTCGCGGGCGCACAAGGAGGGCGAGGTGCTCTCCGTCGACCACACGGGCGATGGCACCGTGCTGCACGCGAGGGTCCTGCCCAGCCTGTTCCACGAGCTTGAGCGGGTGGCCAAACCCGTCGAGCGGGTCTGAGCCGGAGCGCGGTCCCGATAGGGGGTCGCGCTTCGTCATTTCTGGACAAAACCGGCAGTGGTTCTTGAACGCCGGGATTGCTAGGATGAGCCAAGCCTTACGACACTAATGGCACGGGTTTCGGATGATGGCTGCTGCGAGAGATGTCGCATGCGGGGGCCAGAGCGAAGGGTCGGGGCTGGGCTGCCGGTTGGGGTCCAGACTGAGTGCGGGGGTCGGATGGGATGATTGGGCTTTCTTTCGAATAACCCTGTACACCGAGCCGACCTGTGAAATAACGTAACTGAACTGAAATCGCCGGATCATGAGCCCGGCGGTACGGTCACCGCACAGTCATTTCGCGGATGAGAGCAGGAGACCCCCGATGCCGTCCGGACCCGGAGCGGACTACGTGGGCATGGCGCCCGCCGTTCGCTGGGCGCTGCTCCCGTGCGGGGCGGTGATGCGGTGACCGTTCGCCTGCTGACCAACATCGGTCGTCTGTGGACCGGCAATGACGTCTGCAGCAACGCCGCCATCCTCGTACACAACGACCGCATCGCCTGGGTGGGCCGTGCGGCGGACCTGCCGCAGAGCGTGCCGGGCGTCGTCGACGACATCGTCGACGTCGACCACGTGGAGAACCTGGGCGGCGCCCTGGTCACTCCCGGCCTCATCGACGCGCACACCCACCCCGTCTACGCGGGCAATCGCTACGCCGAGATGGCCATGCGCTCGGGCGGCTCGTCCTCTTCGGCGATCAACGCGGCCGGCGGTGGCATCGGCTCGACCGTCACCGTGACCCGCGGCACCGACCCGTGGACCCTGTGCAACGGCGTCCGCGAGCGGCTGCGCGCCTGGCTGCTGAGCGGCACCACCACGGTCGAGGCCAAGACCGGCTACCACCTCACCCGCGACGGCGAGCTGGCCGACGTGCGGCTGCTGCGCGAGCTCGAGAAAGAGCCGATGATGCCGCGCGTGCACGTCACGTTCCTGGCCGCGCACGTCGTGCCACCGGAGTACTTCGGCCGTCAGCGCGACTACGTCGAGGCCGTGGGCGCCTGGTGCGCCGACGCCGCCGCGGCGGGTGCCGACAGCGTCGACGCCTACTGCGACGAGGGGCACTTCACCACCGAGGAGACCCGCTGGGTGCTGGCCTCCGGGCGCAACGTCGGCCTGCTGCCGCGCATCCACGCCGGCGCCTTCAGCCGCCGGGGCGCGGTGCAGCTCGCGGCCGAGCTCGGCTGCGCCTCCGCCGACCTGCTGCATCACACCTCCGACGAGGACATCGCGATCCTGGCCAGGTACGGCGTGCCCGCCGTGCTCTGCCCGGCCACGGCGATGCAGCGCGGCAGCCTCCCGCCGGTCCGGCGCATGATCTCGCAGGGCGTCACGGTGGCGCTCGGCAGCGACCACAACCCCGGCCACTGCGGCATCACCTCGATGTCGCTGGTCATCAGCCTGGCCGTGTCCGCGTTCGGGATGAGCGTCGGCGACGCGCTGCGCGCGGCCACGCTGGGCGGCGCCCAGGTCCTCGGGTCGCCCGACCGCGGAGTGCTGGCACCGGGGCGGCTGGCCGACATCGTGCAGTGGGACGCCGACCACGAGGGCGCCTTCGCCTGGTCGTTCGGCCTGAAGCCGCGTCGCGTGTGGCGAGGCGGCACACCGGTCCAGTAGCAGGCGTTTGGTGCTGGGTAATCTCTGGATATGTCGCCATCCGTCGCAGTTGTCACGGACTCCACCGCCTATCTCCCTGCTCACCCTGATGTCACCGTGGTCCCGCTTGAGGTGATCATCGGTGGCACCGCGTACGACGACGGCGACCAGCTCGACGCGGCCCGGATGCTGGCGGCACTCAAAGCCTGGGCGCCGGTGACCACCTCCCGCCCCGCCCCCCAGCGCTTCGCCGACGCCTACGAGGCCGCCGCCGCGCGCGGCGCCACCGGAGTGGTGTCCGTCCACCTGTCAGGCGAACTCTCGGGTACGGTCGCCGCCGCCCGGGTGGCCGCCGCAGACTCCCTCATACCGGTCGAGGTCATCGACAGCAGATCCATCGCGATGGGGCTCGGCTTTCCCGTCCTGGCCGCCGCGTCCGCCGCCGCACAAGGGCGGACGCTGACCGAGGTGGCCGCCGCGGCCCGGAGCTGCGCGGAGGCGGCGCGCACCTTCTTCTACGTCGACACGCTGGAGTACCTGCGCCGGGGCGGGCGGATCGGGGCGGCGGCGACACTGGTGGGATCGGCACTGATGATCAAGCCGTTGCTGCACATCTCCGGGGGGACGATCGTGCCGCTGGAGAAGATGCGGACCGCGGCGCGGGCGATCGCCAGGCTGGAGGAACTGGCGGTGCGGGCCGCGGGCGCCGAACCGGTGGAGGTGGCGGTGCAGCACCTGTCGGCCAGGGGGCGGGCCGAAGGTCTGGCGGAGCGGCTCGCGCAGCGGGTGCCGAAGGTGATGGGCCTGCGGGTGGTGGAGGTGGGCGCGGTCATCGGGGCGCACGTGGGACCGGGGATGCTCGGGGTCACGGTGGCGCCCTTCTAGAGACCCTCACCCGCCTGGGCCGCGTGGCCGAGCAACACGTGGGCTTGGGACGCTCCGGGCAGGGGCCTTCGGCTGGCTGCGCGTTCGCCGACTGTCCGCCTTGGCCTGCCCGATGAAGTCGGCGGCCCCAGGTCAATCGGCCGGTGTCCGAGACGCGCATCAGGATGCCCATGAGGCTCGCGCGCCCGGGGCTGACGAGCGTGGTCGACTTTCTCCACAGGCTGGGCTCCGCCCGTTCGCGGTTTTCCCCAGAACCGCGTTCGCCCGATTCGCCCCACCAGGCCGGAGCCTAGGTTCACAGGCGTGCCCACCACCAACCAGGAGATAGCCGAGTCCCGCCTACACCGGCTCCTGCGCCCCAAGGCGATCTTTCGTCGTGACGCGCCGGCGTTCCCCTTGGACAACGCACTCCCGCGTCGTGATGCACCCTCCCTCGCCTCGGACAGCGCGTCTCCGCGTCGTGATGCACCCGCCTTCCCTTCGGGCAATGCGCTCCCGCGTGGCGGCCCGAACGTTCCCGCCCCCTCCTCACCACGGCTTCCCCAGTCCTTCGACGAATTCCGTACGGCAGTCGCCGCCCAAGCCCCCGCCCTCGACCCCGGCCGCCCAGGACTGCGTGTGCTCCTCCTGATCGGCATACTCGCCGCGATCGTGGGCGGCATCTACGCCTGGAGATCCCAGCCCGAACCGGCCCCCCTCCCTGCCCCGCCCCCACTCACCGGCTCAGCCGCGGCACCCACCGTCGCCGTGTCATCGCCGCGCGCTCCCGAGGTGACCGTCCACGTCACCGGTAGGGTCCGCCGCCCAGGCGTCTACACCCTCAGCGGCGGTTCCCGGGTCGCCGACGCGGTGACCGCCGCAGGGGGTCCACGCAGGGGCAGCCCCACGGGCTCGGTCAACCTCGCCAGACGCTTGATCGACGGCGAGCAGATCGTCGTAGGCGCCCCCAGCGGTCCACCCGCCACCCCACTCACCCCCGCGGACCCTACCACAGCCGTGATCGACCTCAACACCGCCACACCAGACCAACTCGAACAGTTACCTGGTGTCGGCGAAGTCCTGGCCCGCCGAATCACCGAGTTCCGCACCGCCAACGGCGGCTTCCGCGCCATCGAGCAACTCAGAGACGTCAGCGGCATCGGCCCCCGCAAATACGAAGAACTGAAAACCAGGGTCAGAGTCTGACCTCACGAAGCACAGCGGTGGAGCGTATCGGCGTGCCCGCGATGAGGGGCCGACGTTAGGAGGCGGGTGATGTCCGGACAGAGGTCGCCTCGTGCGCGGTCGGCCGTTGGCGGAGATGATGCGGTTGGCGACGACCTGATGCGGGATCGTTCGGAGGAAGAGGAGGGGCCGAAGCATTCGTGGATCCTTGCCCTGCCCGCTGTGGCGGCCTGGGTGAGTGCACTCGTCCTTCTGGGCTGCTCCGCGGTGGCGGGCGCGATCACGGCGGTGGTGGCCACGGTCCTCGCCGGGCTGGTCGCCTGCGGTACAGGAGCGATCGGCGCGAGGCCAGCGGCTCTCTTCACCAAGCGGCTCACCTCGGCGATGAGAGGCGCTGGGCGCTCGTGGGCGGGCTTCTTCGTGAGGAGATCGCTTGGCGATTCCCCTACCGCCGCCGTTCGGAGCACCCGAAGGTGTGTGTCCGCGCGTCTGTGGCGGAACGTGGGACTCGCGGTGCTGGGGTGCGTCGCGGCGACTTCTGCTTCGGTCGCCTTCAGGGTGCACGCCGTCTCCACAGGTCCCGTCGCTGACCTGGCCGCACGCAACAGCCAGATCAGCGCCGAGATCGCCCTCACCGACGATCCACGGGTTCGTACGGCCGTCGGCACCTTCCGCCGGGAGAGCGTGGTGGTGCCCGCGACGATCGAGATCCTGGAGACGATGGGGCGGCGCCTCGCCGTACACACCCCGATCGTGGTGTTCGCGTCGGGGGGTGAGTGGCGCTCGCTGCTGCCCAGCCAGCGGCTTCGCGTCACCGGACGGCTCGGGACCGCCGATCACGACGAACTCGTCGGTGCGATCATGCTCGTTCGCGGACCACCACGGGTTCTGACCGGGCCGTCCCCGGTGCAGGTGGTCGCCGGGGAGCTCAGGGCAGGTCTGCGGCGTGCGGCGGACGTCCTGCCCGCCGATCAACGCGGCCTGCTGCCGGGGTTGGTCGTGGGGGACGTCTCACGGATGGATCCGCAGGTCGCCGCCGACTTCAAGGAAGCAGGCCTCAGCCACCTGACCGCTGTATCCGGAGCGAACCTGGCCATCGTCGCCGGAGCCGCGATCGGACTGTCCAGAATGGCGGGTATGCCGCTCGCGGCGCGGGCGGTGCTGGCCGGGATCGCGATGATCGCGTTCGCCATCGTCGCGCGTCCCTCGCCCAGCGTGCTGCGAGCCCTGCTCATGGGGCTGGTCGCGGCCGTGGCCCTGGGCACCGGCCGCCCCAGGGACGGTGTCGCGGGCCTCTCCGCGTCGGTGCTGCTCCTCATCCTCTTCGAGCCGGCACTGGCCCGCTCGTACGGCTTCGCGCTCTCGGTCTCGGCCACCGCCGGAATCCTGCTGCTGGCCCCCAGATGGCGCGACCGCCTTGCCGTACGGCTGCCGCGTTGGGCCGCCGAAGCCGTAGCGGTACCCGCTGCCGCGCAGGCGGCCGTGACCCCGGTACTCGTCCTCATGGTCGGCCAGCTGAGCGTCCTCGCGGTCCCGGCGAACCTGCTCGCGGGCCCGGCGGTGGCCCCGGCGACCCTGCTGGGGTTCGCCGCCGCCCTGGTCGCACCGCTGTCACCGGCGATCGCGCAACTACTCGTCCTGCCCGCCGGTTACGCCGTCGGCTGGATCATCACCGTGGCCGGGCACGCCACCTCGGTTCCGCACGCGAACCTGCCGTGGCCAGGCGGTCTCACAGGCCTCGGCCTGCTGGCCGTGGTCGCTCTCGTGGCTGTGCCCGTTCTGCGGCGTGCCACTTGGCGGGCGGTCGTTCTGACGGCGGCCGTGGCCGGAGGTGTCGCGGTGCTGGCCGTCGGTCCTGTGGTCGCTCCATGGCCGCCAAAGGGCTGGCTGTTCGTGGCATGCGACGTCGGCCAGGGCGACGCCGGTGTGATCGCGGCGGGTGCGGGACGGGGAGTACTCGTGGACGTGGGCCCCGACGCGGTACTGACCGATCGCTGCCTGCGCAGGCTGGGGATCCGGGACATCCCCTTGATCATCCTCACCCATCCGCACGCCGATCACGTGGGCGGACTCGAAGGGGTGTTCAGGAGAGGCAGGCGGGTCGGCGCGGTCCTGGTCACCCCAGGACGCGCACTCGCCCAGGAGGAAAGTACGCGCATCTCCGCGATCCTGGCCCGCCGCCGGATCCCCGAATGGGTGGCCGCCCCCGGCACCCAGTGGCGATTCGGCTCCGCGGCCCTGACCGTCCTCGCCCCGACGATCGGGATGACACCAAGCCACACACAGGAGGGAACGGCGGTGGGCAGCTGGACCGGGGCCGGGGTGACGCTGGGCAGGGGCTTGGAAGAAGGGGAGCGGTCGAGCTTGGGGGAAGTGAGGGAGGTGGCCACGTCGGGCGGAGATGACCGAGTGGCGATCCCGGCTGGCGGCGAGGGGGATAGGAGGGTGTGGGGCGGTGGTGCGGGGCAGCCGGTGGGGTTGGGCGGTGATACGGGCCATGCGATGGGGTTGAGCGGTGATGCGGGGGATGCGCTGAGGTCGAGCGGTGGGGCAACGCGGGCGGCGGGGTTGAGCGGAGGCGCGGCGCATGGAGTGGGCGGTGGAGCTACACGTGCGGTGCGGTTGAGCGGGGGTGTAGAGCATGGAGGGAGGTTGAGCGGTAGCGCGGAGCGTATGGCGGTGTCGGGGGGTGGCGCGCGGGAGGGGGTGACTATGGGAGGTGACGTAGGGGAGGGAGGTGAGATCAACAACTCCAGCGTGGTGGTTCATGTGCGATGGCCGCATGGCTCTCTGATGCTCAGTGGTGACATCGAGACGGATGCTCAAAGTGAGCTGCTACGCCGTGGGGTTCCGACCGCCGACATCCTCAAGGTTCCGCATCACGGGTCCGCACGACAGGATCACGCGTTCCTAGCGGCTGTAGGGGCAAGGGTTGCGCTGATCAGCGTGGGCGCTGACAACGACTACGGCCATCCGGCCGTACCCACACTCTCGGTATTGCATCGACTGGGAGTACGGGTTCACCGCACCGACCAGTCAGGCGATCTCGCCGTGATTGAGCAGGGCGCCAGCCTGGCGATCGTCGGGCGGGGCAGTTGAGGAGCGGGGCCAGCGTGGCGATCCTGGTCGGAGGGGGCGCTGCGTGGTTAGGCGTTGACGATGCGGGTTTCGTGTAGGTGGCGCCAGCGCATGGTTTCGGCGGAGGGGATGAACACCACGGTGGCGTGGCGGCTTTGAGTGGGGCCGTCCGGGTGGTGGTGGTGCTCCTTGTAGGTGGCCACGATGGCGGTGTCCGTCGCGGTGACCAAGGTGACGTCGGTGATGCTGATCTCAAGGTCGGGGTCGGCGCCGTACGCGTCCTTGACCGCCGCGAAGACCCGTACGCGGGTGAGGGTGGTCCCGCTGGGTTCGATGAGGGTGAAGTCGGGGGTGTGGGCGTCGGCGAACGCGGCGAAGTCGGAAGCCGTGCGAGAGACTTTGCCGTTGATCCAGCGCTGGATGACTTCGTGATGCCGGACGATCTCGGTACGGCACGCCGCCTCCATACCGCCCCCGCTTTGAGTACGGAACTGCGTCGTGGCGTTTCGGTCGAGGGTCATGGTGTTCTCCCGTGCGAATCGTCTTTGAGCAGGTCGTAAGGGGCGGGAAGTGCGCTCGCCGGAAGGGCGGTGGGGCCATGGCGGCATGGGATGTCAGGAAGGTATCGCCAGCGTACATGGCGATGATCTCAGCACGGGTTAAACGACCTGACCACAACACAGACGCGAAGACCCGACCTGCGCACCTACGATGCCAGCCACACAGACCGCGACTTCGGCTGTCCAGGTCTGGGAGGTCGCCTAAGTGTCCCGTGGCTGCGGCTGTCCAGGTGCGCGACATCGTCTGGAGCCGCGGCAAGAGCTGAGGAGAGTTCAAGCTCGTCGGACATTCGTGGGATGCTCGTTTGCATGGCGGCGAACGATCCTGCACTGGTGACCCTGGTTCTCGGTGACGAGGAACTGATGGCCGAGCGCGCGGTCGGCGCCGTGGTGGCGGCGGCCCGTCAGGGTGAGGCGGGCGCCGAGGTGCACGACCTGGTGGGCTCCAAGGTCGAGTCGGGTGAGCTGACCCGGCTCGCCTCGCCGTCGCTGTTCGGCGACCGGTCGGTGCTGGTGGTCCGTTCCGCGCAGGACCTGGGCAAGGACGTCATCGCCGAGGTCGTCGCGTACGCCAAGCGCCCGTCCGACGACACCGTCCTGATTCTGGTCCACCCGGGGGGCGTGAAGGGCAAGGCGCTGGTCGACGGGGTGAAGAAGGCGGGCGCCCACGTCGTCACGGTCAGCAAGGTGACCAAGCCGGCCGAGCGGCTCGAGTTCATCCGGAGCGAGGTGAAGCGCGCGGGCCGGACCATCGCGGGTGACGCCGCGCAGGCGCTGCTCGACGCGGTGGGCAACGACCTGCGGGAGCTGGCCGCGGTCTGCAACCAGCTCGTGTTCGACACCGAGGGCAAGACGATCGACCTGGCCGCGGTCACCCGGTACCACAAGGGCCGGGCGGAGGTCAGCGGGTTCACGGTGGCCGATTCGGCGATCGAGGGCCGGTTGGGCGACGCGCTGGAGCAGTTGCGCTGGGCGCTGAGCACGGGGGTGGCGCCGGTTCTGCTGGTGAGTGCGCTGGCCGGTGGGCTGCGGTCGCTGGCTAAGGTGGGTGGCGCGCCGCGCAACCTCAGGGGCGGTCAGCTGGCAAGTCATCTCGGCATGCCGCCGTGGAAGGTCGACAGGGTGCGGCGGCAGCTCAACGGCTGGGGCCCGGAGGGGATCTCCGCCGCGCTGCAGGCCGTCGCCACCGCGGACGAGCAGGTCAAGGGCGGCGGCGCCGACCCGGCCTACGCGCTCGAACACACCGTCCAGACCATCGTGGCCAGCCGTACGGGCCGCTGAGCTCAGCCGGTTTCCACGCGGACGAGCAGGCGTTTGAGCAGGCCGTCCAAGGCGGCCTGGTCGGCGGGGCCGAGGGCGGCGAGCATGGTGGTCTCGATGTCGGCCAGGAGGCTCATCGCCGTGGTCCACCGTTCGCGCCCCTGGTCGGTCAGCTCCACGTCCACTCTGCGCCGGTCGCTGTCGCTGCGGATCCGCCGGACCAGCCCGCCCTTTTCCAGGGTGTCCAGCCGACCGGTCATCCCGGCGGGCGACACCATCAGCTCGGCGGCGAGCTCTGACGGCGTGGCCCGCCAGGGCGCCCCCCGGGCGGCCAGCCGATGCAGCGTCTCGAACTCGAAGTCCTGCAGGCCGACTTCGCCGAACGCCGCCTGTTTGGCCTGTCGCAGGTGCTTCACCAGGGTCTGCATCCGCGTCACGATTGCCTCCACCCGTTCGTCGAAGGGTGCTTTGCCGCGCCAGCGGGCGAGGTGACGGTCCACGGAGTCGTCCATCAGGGAATCATACGCCACCGAGTATTTAGTTGACGAAGCATTCGTCAGCGAAATATCTTCGCGGCATGACCATCACCCGGCTCATCACCGGCCGCTCGCTGTCCGCCCTGGCCACCGCCCTGATCCCCACCACGCTCACGCTGGCGGTCCTGCGCATCACCGGCTCGGCCGCCGACCTGGGCCTGGTGCTGGCCTGCGAACTGCTCCCCCTGCTGCTGCTCCTCCCGGTGGGCGGCGTCCTCGCCGACCGCTTCCCGCCCGAACGCGTCCTGTTGTTCGCCGACCTCACCCGCGGACTCGCCCAGGTCGCCATCGCCGTGGAGCTCCTGCTCGGCGTCGACCGGATCGCCCACCTGGCGGTGCTGTCGGCGATCACCGGCGCGGCGATCGCGTTCGGCACGCCCGCCGTACCCAGGCTGGTGGCGGCGGTGGCGCCGGAAGGGCGGCGGCTGCGGGTCAACGCGCGCATCGGGGTGGCCACGGGCCTGTCGGCCGTGGCCGCGCCCGCCCTGGCGGGTGGCATGGTGCTGCTCGCCGGGCCCGGCTGGGCGGCGCTGCTCACCGGTGTGCTGTTCGCCTGCTCGGCGGTGACCCTCGGCGGCATCCGTACGGCCCGAGCCCCCCAACCCGCCACCCGCCCCGCCTTCACCACCGAGCTGGCCGAAGGCTGGCACGAGGTCAGGCGGCTCCGCTGGTTCCTGGCCGGCGTGCTGGGCCACGGAGTGTGGCACTTCACCGCGGGACTGTTCCTCACCATCGGCCCGCTGCTCGCCGGCGAATCCGCCTGGGTGATGATCGTGCAGTGCGGTGCGGTCGGCCTGGTCGCCGGTGTGCTCGCCGCCCCGCGGCTGCCGATCCGCCGTCCTCTGGTCGTCGCCTCGGTCGGCGCCGCGCTCTACGCGCTGCCGCTGGCCGCGCTCGCCGTCCCGCTGCCGTTCTGGGGTGTGGCTGTCGCGTACTTCGCGGCGATGTTCGGGCTCGGCCTGCTCAGCCCGTTGTGGGAGACCGCGGTGGCCGGTGCGATTCCGGAGGGGGCGCTGGGCAGGGTCAGGTCGTTCGACTCGCTGATCTCCTTCGCCGCCAGGCCGCTCGGGCTGGCGGTGGCCGCGCCGCTGGCGGGCTGGGCGGGCACGACGCTGCCGCTGCTGGCGGGGGCGGTCGCGGTCGCGGTGGCCGGTCTCGCCCCCATCGCGCTGCGCGAGGTGCGCGCGGTCAGCGCAGAGCGGGAGCGGCCTCGCGCAGCACTCCGTCGCTGATCTCCAGCACCCGGTCGGCCAGCGCGATGAGGCTCTGGTCGTGCGTGGCCACCAGCGCGGTGACCCCCTCGCTGCGTACCAGCGCGCGCAGCAATTGCATGATCTGCCGCCCGGTCTGCGAGTCGAGCTGGCCGGTCGGCTCGTCGGCGACGAGCAGCCGCGGCCGGTTGGCCAGCGACCTGGCGATGGCCACCCGCTGCCGCTGCCCGCCGGACAGCTCGAAGGGCCGCTGGTTGGCGTGCTGTTCGAGCCCGACGAGGGACAGCAGCATGCGTACCCGCTCCTCCCGCTGGGCGGGCGGGGTGCGGGCCAGCCGCATGGGGACGCCGACGTTCTCCGCCGCGGTCAGCACGGGGATGAGCCCGAAGGACTGGAACACGAACCCCAGCACGTCGCGCCGCAGGGCCAGCAACTCTTCCTCAGGCAGCGCGGTGACGTCCTTGCCGTCGACGACCACCCGGCCCGCGTCCGGCCGGTCGAGCCCGCCGACCTGGTTGAGCAGCGTCGTCTTGCCGGACCCCGAACGGCCGCGGATCGCCACCAGCTCGCCGGGAAAGGCCTCGAAGGACACCTCGCGCAGCGCCACCACCTCGGCCGGGCCGGAGCGATAGACCTTGGTCAGCCCTTCGACCACGACCAGGGGTTCAGTGCTCATCAGAGGGCTCCTCTCGGGCGGGCCACACGCCGATGTGGTCGGACTCCAGCTCCAGGCGCACCCGGCGCTCCAGGTGGAGGGCGTTCATGAAGTCGCGGGGCAGTTGGAGGCGGCCGACCCGGTCGAGCACGGCGTACTCCTCGGCGATGATCTCGCCCTCGGCGCCCGCCCTACGCAGGGTCTCGCTGCTGGTGCGCCCGTCGCGGATGCCGACGGTACGGTCGACCTGCTCCGACACCAGCGCGTCGTGGGTGACGATCACGACGGTGACGCCGAGCTCCCGGTTCGCCCGGCGCAGCGCCTCGAACACCTCCTCCGACGTCTCGCTGTCCAGCTCGCCGGTCGGCTCGTCGGCCAGGACGAGCTGCGGCGAGTTCGACAGCGCGACCGCGATGGCCACCCGCTGCTGCTCACCACCCGACATCTCGGCCGGCTTCCTGGCCGCGCAGTAGCCGACCCCAAGCAGCTCCAGCAACTGAGCGGCTCGGTCCTTGCGCGCCTTGCCCGCCAGCTTCATGGGCAGCTCGACGTTCTCCCGCGCGCTCAGGTACGGCAGCAGGTTGCGCGCCGTCTGCTGCCAGATGAAGCCGACCACCTCGCGGCGGTAGCGCAGCCGGTCCTTGGCGGTCATGGCCAGCAGGTCCATGCCCGCCACCCTGGCCAGGCCCGCGGTCGGCACGTCGAGCCCCGACAGGACGTTGAGCAGGGTCGACTTGCCCGACCCCGACGCGCCCACGACGGCGATCAGCTCGCCCTTCTGGATGAGCAGGTCGAGTCCCTGCAGGGCGACCACTTCGACGCCCTCGGTCTTGTAGATGCGCACCAGGTTGTCGCAGACGATGTGCGCGTCGGCGCCGAACGCGGACTTGGCCTTGGTGGCCTGCGCCTCCAGCTCGGACAGGGTCGGTGTGTTCAAGTCAGTCACCTACTCGTAGGACGGACCCCAGGCTGCGGCGACGGCCGAGGGCGGTGTGCGCGTAGGCGCCCAGCACGGAGACGGCGGTGAGCCCCACGCCCAGTAGGACGGGGGTGAGCAGGTCGGTACGGTACCCGCCGACCGCGACGCTGCCCGTGTAGGCGGACAGGTCCAGGCCGGGGCCGAGCGCGGCGGGCAGCACGAGCCCGAGCCCCAGCCCGGCCAGCGCGGTGATCAGGATCATCGGGGAGACCTCCAGCACGGTCAGGCGCTGTGCCTGGCCGGGCGACAGGCCGAGCGTGCTCAGGAACGACAGCGTCCTGGCCCGCGCCGGCGCGGTGATCACCAAGGTCATGATCACGGCGATCATCGCGTACCCGGCCAGCGCGGCGGTGACCATCACCAGGGTGCTCTGCACGGTGCTGGTCAGCGGCGCCTGCCTGATCTCCGCCAGCGCCTGCGCCTGGGAGCGCACCCGCAGCCCCGGCAGGTTCGCCGCGGCGGCCACGGCGGCGGGATCCGCGTCGCCCTTGATCAGCGCCAGGTTCACCCGGGTGGGCGTGCCGGAGCGTTCGTTGGCGTCGGCGGGCATCACCACGAACTCGCCCTGGGACCCCATACCGGGCAGCGAGTCGATGACGCCGGCCGAGGTGAGCTTCATCGGCACGTGCCAGTTGGCCGTGAAGGTGACGTCGCGCGGGAGCTTCGGCGAGACCAGCACCGGGGTGCCGGGGCCGGTCGGCGGGGGCGGCAGCCGTACCGGGCCCGCGTTCAGGACGTCCTGGTAGGCGGCCAGGTCGATGGAGATGACGGCGATGTGGCTGCGGGCGATCTGGGCCAGGCCGGTCTCCGCGGTGACCACCCGCTCCACGCCCGGCACCCGCTCGATCCGCCGCACCGCCTCGGGCGGGATCTCGACCTCGTGCTCGGCCCGGATCTGCGCCCCGACCTGCTGCCAGGCGGCCAGCTCCTGGGTGCTGGAGACGCCGGAGGAGACCACGGAGGCGAACACCGACACCGCCAGCGCGGGCAGCAGGATCAGCACCGGCAGCACGGTGAACGATCTGGCGCGCGCGGCCAGCGTCAGCCCGATGAACGGCACCGCTGGGCGCCGCGCGGCGGCCAGCCGTACGATCGCCCGCAGCGGATAGGGATAGCAGCGCAGCGTGACCAGCCCGGCGGCGACCGCCAGCGCGACCGGCACCAGCAGCAGGAACGGGTCCTGCCCCTGCGTGCCCACCTCCGTCGTCACCCCGCGCGAGCGCAGCAGGTAGGCCCCCGCGAGTGCCAGCGCCACGATCATGACCTCCAGCGTGATCCGCCGCGTCGACGGCTTGGCCGAGGTCACGTCGTCGCGCCGCTCGTTCAGCGGCGTCCGGTGCGCCAGCGTGAGCCTGACGGCGGCGTAGCCCAGCGCGCACAGCGGCACCAGCAGCGGCCCCACGTGCACGATCGGCGTGAGCGGCCCCGGCACCAGGTACGCCAGCAGGTAGCCGGCCAAGGCCGCGGGCAGCGTGGCCAGCGCCACCTGCGCCAGCCCCGCCGAGGTCACCTGCGGCAGCGATCCGCCGCGCGCCCGCATCAGCGCCAGCGCGGCGTCCATCCGCTCGGTCAGCAACCGTACGGCGAGCACGATCACCCCGAGCGCGACCACGACCAGCCCGCCGAGCACCAGGTACATGACGGTCTGCGCGGTGGCCAGCGACCCCAGGAAGCCCGCCAGCCGCCGCGGCAGCCCGGTCTCCAGCCGGCCCTGGTTGAAGCTCCCGACCTCGACCGCCACGGCCCGCTGAAAGTCCTTGATCGCCTGTACGGTGCCCGGCACCTCCCGAGCGCTGACCCGCTCGGTGTCGACGCCGAACACCCACGAGTACACCACCCGCCGGTTGCCGTCGCTCAGCGTCCGCAGCCCCTGGTCGCTGGTCAGGGTGGTGATGTACAGGTCGGGCTCCTCCGCGCCCGGCACCAGGCGCCGCTCGACCTTGTACGCGTCGAGGTTGTGCTCCCAGTAGCCGTCGGCGGCGTCCTTCGGCCGGTAGATCCCGGTGACCTGGATGGCGGTGTGATGGCTGACGCCGAGTACCACGAAGGTCCCGATGCCGAGGTTCATCCGCTGCGCGGCGTCCTCGGAGACCCCCACCTCGACCACCGGCACGGTGCCGAACTTGCGCTGGTCGGGCACGTACGTGGTGTGCGTCCGGCCGGGCGGCCTGCCGCTGACCCAGTCGACCCGCCGGGCCAGATCGGACAGCCAGCCCACGTTGATGTACTGCCGGGCGCGGTCCTTGGCGGGGGTCTCCACGGTGGCGGCGGCGATGTGGCTGGTGCCGCCGGTCGTCACGACGGAGGCCAGCCCGGGCGGCAGCACCTTCCTGAAGGCGCGCTCGCGGGCCTCGAACTGGCCGCGCTCCTGCAGCACGTCGCCGTACATGGAGGTGACGACCAGGTCGTGCTCCTGCGCGCTGGTGGTGCTCAGCGTCCGGCGCAGCCCTTCGTCGTAGGCGGCCTGCAGCACCCGCGGCATGCCCGCGATCAGCAGGCAGGCGCTCAGCGTCAGCACCGCGAGCACGGCCGCGGGCCCGGTGTGCACCCTGGCCAGAAGCGTCCTCACTGTTCCTCCCCGATGCGCAGCACCTGGCCGAGACCCTGGCGGCGCAGGGTGCGCGCCAGCGCGGCGACGATCGCGAACAGCAGCGCGGCCACCAGCGCGAGCAGGAGCAGGGTCGACGGCCACGGGATGTCGAGCAGCACGCCCGGGGTGACCGCCGACGCCTGCCCGGTGAGCACGATGTGTGGCACCACCAGCGCGCCCACGACCAGGGCCAGCCCGGTCCCGGCCACCAGCGACAGCCCGATCACGAAGGTCTGCTCGATGGCCAGCAGCGCGAACACCTGCCGGAAGCTGACCCCGAGCGCCCGCAGGATGGCGAACTCGGCCAGCCGCTCGCGCGCGGCGACCGCGGCGTTGACCAGGAAGCCGAGCGCGGCGAAGACCAGCGCGGACAGGAAGCCGAGGGTGAGCGCCCCCTGCAGGCCGCTGGCCAGCGGGTCGTCGCGCAGTTCGGCGGCCAGCCCCGGCAGGTCCACCACGGTGACGGCCCACTCGGGCCTGCTCTCCAGCACCTTCTTCGCGGCGGCGGTGTCGCCGCCGGAGGTGGCCAGCCACCATTCGGTCGCCGGGCGCAGGAACTGCCCCCCGGCCAGCGCCCTGCCCTGCAGCGTGGTCCAGTCGGCCAGCACGGCGGGCTGGTCGGGAGCGGTGCCGGGCATGCGCTCGACGATCCCGGCGACCTTGATCTGGATGGTCGCGTGCTCGACGCTCACCGGCGCGACCTGGCCGACCGACAGCCTGAGCTGGGTGGCCAGGTCCGTGGTCAGCACCACGGGCAGCGGCTTGAAGATCCGCGCCTCGGGGCGGCGGGCGGGCGCGAACAGCGCGGCGTCGGGGATGGTCGCGGGCGCGGGCAGCAGCGTGACCGTCTGCGCCTCACCCGCGCGCCCGGCCGCGGGCGTCCCCGGTACGGTCAGCGACCACAGCGCCCCGCCGTCCCCGCCGACCTTCTCCTCCGGCTTCAACCCGCCGGTACTGTGATGCGCCCAGCGCGTCCCCGGCGCGAGCGCCAGCGCGCTGCCGCCCGCCTCGGCCCGCTCCAGCGTCACGGTGACCGTACTCGGCGGGTCCGGCACCGGAACCTGCGCGGTGAACCCGCGCACCGTCAGCGGGTACGACAGTTCCCCGCTCCGCCCGGTCAGCGCCCGCAGATCGACCTCGACCCGGTTGGCCCCGACCTTCAGCGGCCCGGCCTGCACCTCCCGCCAGGTCCCCCTGGCATCCTGCACAGTCATCCGCAACGGCAGATTCTGGTACGGCCCCGCCGCCCCGGCCCTCTCCACCGCCACCCGCACGTCCAGCGTCAACCGCTCGGGCCGCCCCGGAACCGCCAGCCCGGCGATCTCCGGCCGGGCCGCGCCCAGCCGCTCACCCATCACCGCCACCCCGTCGTCCGACAGGTCGGAGCGCAGCCGGAACACCTCGTCGAGGGACCCCCCCTCCAGCGCGAGCAGGGTCGCCGTCTCCCCGGCGAACTCGATCTCCCCCCGGAACGCGGGACTGGCGTGGGTCACGCCCGGCAGGGTGGCGAACGCGCCGCTCCGGCCGAACACGCCCAGCTCCCGCGCCTCGGGCGGCCCCGAGATCCGCAGGTCGGCGCTGGCCTGGTGGACGGCCTGGTCCCGCTGGGAGGAACGCCAGGTGGCCGCCGTCGCCAGCGACACCACGCCGATCGCGATCGCCATCGTGAGCAGCAGCGCGGGCCCCGAGTACCGCAGCGGCCGGCGGCTCACCTGCCAGGCGCCGAGCGCGGGCGCGAGGCTGTCGCGCCGGCTGGTGATCCGCTCGGCGAGCTTGGACACCCGCGGCACCAGGCGCAGGCCCAGCATGCCGCCGCAGAGCAGGGAGAGCGCGGGCCCGCTGACGATCAGCGGATCGATGCCGAGATCGCCGCCCGCCGTCGAGGTGACCGGCCCGCCGTAGTGCTGGAGCTGCCAGACGGCGAGCGCCGCCACCGCCAGCAGCGCCACGTCGGCCCCCGCCCGCTGCACCAGCCCGCGGCCCCCCGAGCGGCCGCGGGCTGACTGTTCGTCCACATAGGTACGGCGGGCGCCGCCCAGCGCGGGCAGGGCCAGCAGGACGGCGGAGGCCAGGGCCACGGCGGCCGAGACGGCGAACGTCCCGGCGTCGGCCGTGGGGGCCAGCCGTACCCCTGAGGACTTGATCCAGGGGAGCGCGTTGATCAGTGCGAGCAGGGGTGGGCCGAGGAACGGCGCGACGAGTGCGCACGGGACGGCCACCAGCAGGGCCTCGGCGCCGGCGAGCAGCGCGAGCCGTACCGTGCCGGCGCCGCGTGAGCGGAGCAGCGCGACCTCCATGCGGCGGTGGTCGGCCAGCAGGCGGGCGGTGAGCATCAGCGCGTAGGCGGCCAGCAGCAGCAGTTGCAGCACCGGGATCAGCATCGTCGAGCGGGCCACCAGGGAGGCCGTGTCGAGCTGGGCGAGCATCTCCGGCAGGCGGGTGCCCGTGGCGCAGGCGGGGCAGCCGCTCCTGGCCAGCGTGTCCTTCAGCTCGGCCACCCCGGCCGCGAACGGGCGCAGCCGCTCGGGGGAGAGGGTGCCGAGGTCGGGTACCGCGGTCCAGGTGGCGTTCACATTGGTGGCGAAGTGGGTGAGGAAGGTGTCGCGGCCGACCATGAGCGGGCCGTAGGTGGTGAAGTCGCCCACCTCGACGCCCCTGCTCAGCAGCGCCTCGCCGGCCCAGCGGTCGCCGAAGGTCTCGTTGAGCTGGAAGACGCCGCTGATCCTGACCTTGACCGGCTTCTGGTCGATGCGGCTGCGGGTGGTGAGGACCTGCCCGGCCTTCAGCTCGGCGGCCGAGGCGGCCGACAGCGAGACGGCGGCCTCGACGATGTCGCCTTCCTGCTGGGCGGCGGGCCAGGCGCCGTCGACCAGCTTGGCGTGCCGGTCCAGGCCGTCATAGCTACCGAACCTAAACAGTTCCGGACGATCCAGGCGCTCCTGGCCGGGCACCACGTAGGAGTCGGAGCGGATGCTCAGCGTGAGCGCGAGCGGCACGCCCGAGTACGCCTTCGCCGTCGCCTCGCGCACCGAGCGCTCGATCGCGGGGAAGGACTCGGCCGTCACCGGCGCGCTGATCGTGGCGGCCGTTGTCCTGATCGACGCGGTCTCCATGATGCGGCGCACGCCGACATCCGCGACGGAGGAGGCGTACATCGTCAGCGCCACCAGCGTCGAGGTGGCCAGCAGAATCGATCCGAACGCGGCGAGCAGTAAGAGCGGCTCGTTGAATGCCCGTTTGATCACGAGCGGTATGCGCCCCCGCATGTACCCCCGGCCTTTCCGTCAAGCTCCTTTTGAACCCTGGGGGCGGGGTGAAGGTAAGGCAAGGAGATCATCTGGACGGTGACAGAGCCGATACGCTGCGGCGATGCGCATGTGATATCGAAACTGTTACACGATATGCGGGTAAACCAGACGTTTGTCGGCATACAAAAACGCCGCACTCCGAAACGGAGTGCGGCGTTAGCGGTTCGGCTACTTGGCGGCCGTCAGCTCGGCGGCCTGCTGAGCGATCGCCGACTTGCGGTTGGCGGCCTGGTTCTTGTGGATGACGCCCTTGCTGGCAGCCTTGTCCAGCTGACGCGACGCGGCGCGCATGAGCACCACGGCCTCGTCGGCCTTGCCCTGCTCGGCGGCCTCGCGGAACTTGCGGATCGCCGTCTTCAGGGAAGACTTGACAGCCTTGTTGCGCAGACGAGCCTTCTCGTTCTGCTTGTTGCGCTTGATCTGGGACTTGATGTTCGCCACGAAGAAGCCTCGGTGAAGGTCTGGAAACGGATGGGGCGCGCGGGCTCGATGAGAGGGCGCGCCACACGCAGTTGAACAGGTTACCAATAATCCAGGTCGCTGCTCAAATCAACGGCCTGGACACGAGTCCTGTCTCGCCCCAGTGTAGCCGTACCGTCAGTGCATCCAGTACCGGTCGTACTCCGCCCAGTCCTGTTCGGTCGCGGCGAAGTCGACGTAGAGGGCCAGGCCGAAGTTCGCCCGCCGCCCGTGGTCGGTGACCGCCAGCTTGGCGGCCTCGGCCGCGATGGCCACACTTTCCGACTCGTCCAGGAACGCGACGCCGTGGTCGTGGTAGGCGGGCGCGCCGATCAGCAGCAGCCGGTCCTCGGGGACCAGGTCGAGGGCCAGTTTCGCCTGCCGTACGACATGACCGCCGTAGAGCCAGTCGGCCGGCATGAAGGAGTCGTAGGTCATGACGGCGACCTGGTCGACGAGGGCGGCGACGCGCTGGAAGTAGCCCTGCGACCAGTACTTGTCGTGGCGGGAGAGGACGCGGGCGATCGGGCGCATCAGCGGGTACGGCTCGATCTGCGGGGTCGAGGTGGACAGCTTCCTGCCCTCGCCGAGGACGCCCCTGGTGCGGGCCAGCAGGTCGAGGAACTCCTCGTCGTCGTCGCCGATCGGCTCGAAGTTGTAGTGGAGGCCGTCGAAGCCCAGCCCGACGATCTGGCCGACGCTCGTCAGGATCCGGTCCCGGACCCGCGCGTCGTCCAGGTCGAGGTACCCGTCGACCTTCTGGCCGAGCCACGCCTGCACTCGCACCCCGGGGGCGTGCCGGTGGAACCAGGTCACGAACTCGCTGGCCACCGGGTAGCGGGGCTGTACCGAGCCATCCTGGGCGAAAGGCCCGGTGTGCACGTAGACGTCCTTGATGCCGGTCGACTTGAGGCGTGCCGCCAGCTCCTCCACGTCCTTCTCGGTACGGCGGCCGTCCACCCACGCGTGGCCGAGCCACAGGGCGTCGTTCCCGGTGCTCTTGGCCCATGACGCGGGCGCACCGGTAAACTGAAGGCGGTGTGCCCCGGCCAGCAGGCCGGAAAGCACGACCACGAGGGCCAAAGCCAGCGCGACGACGCGCAGGGCGTGGCGGATGACGGTCCGGGCAATCATCCGGGCATGTCACCATGAAAGATGGCTGGTACGCCAGCCTCGTTCGTCACTTTCCTTTCGAAACGGACTTCGGTGCGCACTCAGCCTGGCCAGACCGACCCCGCGTTGATCCGCAACTTTTGCATCATCGCGCATATCGACCACGGCAAGTCGACGCTTGCCGACCGGATGCTGCAGATCACCGGCGTGGTCGACGACCGGTCCATGCGCGCTCAGTACCTCGACAGGATGGACATCGAGCGAGAGCGCGGCATCACGATCAAGTCGCAGGCGGTCAGGCTGCCGTGGGACGGTCATGTGCTCAACATGATCGACACGCCCGGCCACGTCGACTTCACCTACGAGGTCTCCCGGTCGCTGCAGGCGTGCGAGGGCGCGATCCTGCTGGTCGACGCCGCCCAGGGCATCGAGGCGCAGACGCTCGCCAACCTGTACCTGGCGATGCACAACAACCTGCACATCATCCCGGTGCTCAACAAGATCGACCTGCCGGCGGCGCAGCCCGAGAAGTTCTCCGAGGAGCTGGCCGGCCTGATCGGCTGCGACCCCTCCGAGGTGCTCCAGGTGTCCGGCAAGACCGGCGTCGGCGTGCGCGAGCTGCTCGACCACGTCGTCCAGACCGTCCCGGCCCCCATCGGCGACGCCGACGCGCCCGCCCGCGCGCTGATCTTCGACTCGGTGTACGACACCTACCGCGGCGTCGTCACCTACGTCCGGGTCATGGACGGCCATCTGGGCAAGCGCGAGCGCATCCTGATGATGTCGACCACCGCCACCCACGAGACGCTGGAGATCGGCGTCATCTCCCCCGAGCCGAAGGTCGCCGAGAAGGGCCTCGGCGTCGGCGAGGTGGGCTACCTGATCACCGGCGTGAAGGACGTGCGCCAGTCGCGTGTCGGCGACACCGTGACCGCCGCCGCCAAGCCCGCCGTCGAGATGCTGGCCGGCTACGACCACCCCCGGCCGATGGTGTTCTCCGGCCTCTACCCGATCGACGGCGACGAGTACCCCGAGCTGCGCGAGGCGCTGGACAAGCTCCAGCTCAACGACGCCGCCCTCGTCTACGAGCCGGAGACCTCGGCCGCGCTGGGCTTCGGCTTCCGCGTCGGCTTCCTCGGCCTGCTGCACATGGAGATCGTGCGCGAGCGGCTGGAGCGCGAGTTCGGCCTGACGCTGATCTCCACCGCGCCCAACGTGATCTACCGCGTCGTCATGGAGGACGGCAAGGAGCTCACCGTCACCAACCCGTCCGAGTTCCCCACCGGCGGCAAGATCGCCCAGGTCTTCGAGCCGGTCACCAAGTCCACCGTGCTGGCGCCGGCCGAGTTCATCGGCGTCATCATGGAGCTCTGCCAGGGGCGGCGCGGCCAGCTCCAGGGCATGGACTACCTGTCGGAGGACCGGGTCGAGATCCGCTACGCGCTGCCGCTGGGCGAGATCATCTTCGACTTCTTCGACCAGCTCAAGTCCCGCACCCGCGGCTACGCCTCGCTCGACTACGAGCCCGCCGGAGAGCAGGAGTCCGACCTGGTCAAGGTCGACATCCTGCTGCAGGGCGAGGCCGTCGACGCCTTCAGCGCGATCGTGCACAAGGACAAGGCCTACGCCTACGGCGTCGAGATGGCCAAGAAGCTGCGCGAGCTGATCCCCAGGCAGCAGTTCGAGGTGCCGATCCAGGCCGCCATCGGCGCCCGCGTCATCGCCCGCGAGAACATCCGCGCCATCCGCAAGGACGTCCTCGCCAAGTGCTACGGCGGCGACATCTCCCGTAAGCGCAAGCTGCTGGAGAAGCAGAAGGAAGGCAAGAAGCGGATGAAGATGGTCGGCCGGGTCGAGGTGCCCCAGGAGGCCTTCGTCGCCGCGCTGTCCACCGAGTCGGGCGGCGAGAAGACCAAGAAGTAGCCGGTCTACCTCGCCCTGGCGAGGTACCCGCCGAGCGTGGCGGCGCCCAGCGCCGCCTGCGCCACCAAGGCCGCCGTGAGCGTCGCGGGCTCGGCCACCAGCGCCAGCACGAACGGCGCGCAGCCGACCAGCGCCAGGTCGACGCCGGTCATCGCCCAGAACAGCGGCCCTGTCGGTACGGCTCCGCCGGGCGTGTCGATGACCGGCATCGCGTGGTCCACCGGCGACCGCCGGGCGATACGCAGCGCGGCGGCGGCCAGAGCCGGGGCGACGGCGGGGGCGAAGAGCCACCACGGTCCGCCCGGCAGCGCCCCCGCCGCCGACAGCAGGACCAGGGCGGCGCCCAGCCACAGCGTGCTCAGCAGCGCCGGAAGCAGCGCGCGGGCGGCCAGCGCCGTCCTGCGGTCGACGCCCAGCAGGTAGGCCATGGCCGGGTTGCCCGCGTCACGCCGCGCACCCGACACGCCCATGGCCGCCACCGCCAGCGCGCCCGCCAGAACCGCGACCATGCCCGCGCCCGCCTGGGCGAACAGCGTGGGCAGCGCCACCGAGCCCGCCATCAGCCCCAGCAGGGCCGGGCGGGCCGCCAGCCGGCGCCAGTCCTGCCAGGCGAGGGCCAGCGGGGCCGGGAGCCTCGGCCACGGCTTCGACTTCAGCGTGCGCGAACGCCAGTGGTTGTCCTCGGCTATCCAGGTGAGCGAGCCGGGGTCCAGGCTGACGGCCGCGGTGGCGGCGTTGCCCGTGCGGGTGGAGGCGGCCAGGATCAGCCGGGCGGGCATGCGGGTGATGGCCGACCAGGCCTGCCGTACCAGGAGGGCCGCGGCGGTCGCCGCGACGGCCGCGACGACCGCGCCGGCGGAGGGCGGGGCGGCGGCGACCGTGGACAGGACGCGGCGGCCTTGGCCGCCGGCGGACACGGCGGCCAGCAGGACCAGGACGACGAGGGTGATGTTCAGCCAGGAGTTCCACTGCTGTTCCGCCTGCGCGAGGACCGCGACCGCGAGGCCGCCCACGGTCAGCGAGACGCCGATCGCCACGGCGGTGAGCAGGCGCCAGGTGAGGTGGTCGGGGGCGCCCAGCACCGCGAGCAGGGCGACGCCCAGCGCGATCCCCGCCACCACGGCCACCGTCGCCAGCACCCTCGCCGTACGGCCGAGCACACTGGCGCGGGGGAGCGGTGACAGCAGGCGCCAGGAGGCGTCGGCCGCCGAGACCGCCACAGGGCCCCGGGCGCGGGCCGTCGCCAGGAAGCCCGCGAGGACCAGCGTGATCAGCGCCATGCCGGTGCCCATGGCGGCCGGGTCCGCCTCGGCCAGCGAGGACAGGACCGAGGAGATCGGGTTGCCCAGGACGGCGGCCAGCATGGCGATGCCGAACAGGACGGAGTAGCGGTCCAGGGCGCGGCGGGTACGGCTGGGGGTCATCGGGCGGCGTCCAAGGTGATGCGGCGGGTGCTCGGGGCGGCGAGCGTGTGGTCGTGGGTGGCCATCACGACCGTGCCGCCCGCCGTGGTGTAGGCGTCCAGCATGGAGTGGAGGCGCCGTCTGAAGGCGGCGTCCAGGCCGCGCTCGGGCTCGTCCAGCAGGAGGAGGCGGCTGGGCCTGAGGAAGGCGGAGGCCAGCGTGAGGCGCTGGCGTTGGCCGGTGGAGAGGTTAAGGGGCGCCACGTCGCCTCTGTCACGCAGGCCGAACGCTTCGAGCATGGTGTCGACGTCGTGCCCACCGGAGGCGCCGGTGAACGAGGGCGCCGGGGAGTCCTCGGATTTTCCGGGGTGGATGGTTTGGATCATGTCCAGGTGGTCGCGGGTGGTGAGACCCGGGTACCAGGCGGGTTCGTCGGCCACCAGGGCGACTTGGCGCCAGAACGGCGGGTCGTCGGCCGGGGGAGCGCCGAACACGTCGACCGTTCCCGAGGTTGCCGTTTGGAGACCGGCGAGGCAGCGTAGGAGCGTCGACTTGCCCGTGCCGTTCTCGCCCACGACGGCGACGGCCTCGCCTGGAGCGACGGCCAGGTCGACACCGGTGAGGACCGGATTCCCGGCGAACTCGACGGTGAGCCCTCGGACGCGGATGATCGGTTCAGTCACGCCCTGAGCCTAGGAGTCCCGAAGCCTCCGCGGGCGCCCGCCCGCCCCTGTTCATCGGTCGCAGCCATCGCCGGATTCTGTCGGTGGGGTGCGCTAGCTTCTGGATCGAACGTGCGTGCGAGAGGGAGGGTGGCATGACGACGGAGACCTTGGCCTCGGAGCGTTTTGAGAGGGCCGCCATGTTGGGGGTCGCGATGGCGGAGGAGACCAGGCGGCTGCTGCGGTCGCACCTCTCCTCGACGGCGCCCGACGCGGACGGCACGGTGCTGGTGGACGTTCCGTATCCGGATTCGGCCGTGCTGGAGGCCGTGCTCGATGTGGCCGCCGACTGTTTCGGCGAGCGTGGGGGCTCGGTTGAGGAGACGCGACAGGCCGCGCTCGACAGTCTGTTACAGCTCGCCGGGTTCGATTCTCGTTCGCAGCTGAACAGACAGGCCAGCTAACGTGCAGGTATGCGCGTTATTTCGGTGAATGTGGGCACCGCTGTCGATGCCGAGTGGGCGGGGAAGCTCAAACGCACGGCGATCGACAAGTCGGCCGTGACAGGCCGGGTCGAGGTGCGGGACAACGGGCTGGCCGGTGATGAGCGTGCGGACATGGCCAACCACGGATCTCCCGATCAAGCGGTGTACGCGTACGCCCGGGAGGACTACGACTGGTGGGAGGGCGAGCTCGGGCGGGACCTGCCTGACGGTCGCTTCGGTGAGAACCTCACCACATCGGGTCTCGACGTCAACGGGGCGATGCTGGGCGAGCGCTGGCGTGTCGGTACGGCACTGCTGGAGGTGACCGGGCCGCGCATCCCTTGTGTGGTGTTCCGTAACTGGCTCGGCGAGCCCGGCTGGCTCAAGCGCTTCACCCAGGCCGGGCGTCCTGGGGCGTACCTGCGAGTGGTCGAACGGGGGCACCTCGGTGTGGGAGACCCCGTCGAGATCGTCTCCCGGCCTGAGAGCGTCACGGTCGCGGAGTCCTTCAGGGCCTACCACGGAGACAAAGAGCTGATGCGCCGCATCCTGGCCGTCCCCGGCCACACGAGCACATGGGACCGGGCGGCCGAACGCGTCCTCAGGACCTGACATCCCTTGAGCTCAGAGCCTTTCCTCGATCCCGATGCCCGAGGGGTGGGGCTGGAACCAATGCAGACGCGGGCGCGCCGGCCCGGAGGGGACGCATCGGCGGTGGGTTGTGGCCCGGACGCGTTCCCGGCCTGTGGATGGGCCGGGAACGCGTCCGGGGGCAGGGCCGCCGGGGAGGGGACGGCCCTGGAGGGGACGGAAGGGCTCGCAGGGAGGCTTGCGGAGGCCCTGTAGGGCTTCCGAGGCCTCGTGTGGGTTAGCGGAGGATTCGGTAGAGGGCCGTGGTGAGGCTGGCCTTGGAGTCGTCCTGGTCGATGGACCACATCATGTAGCCGCCGAGGCCCTTCAAGCGGATGTACGCCGCCTTCTGGGTCACCGTCGCCGGGTCGTCGTAGGACCAGAACTCGTTACCGTCGTACAGCCACATCGTCCCGGTGCGCAGGTCCCTGAACCGCTTGCCGGGCTTGTTCACCAGGTCCTTGTAGTCCTCGGTGCCCGGACCCCACTTGCCGGCCGCGGGGCCGGTGGACGGCTTGAACAGGCCGTTGCCGCCGCCGGTCACGCCGGTCCAGCCCTGCCCGTACGCGGGGACGCCCACGACGATCTTGCGGGCGGGCGCGCCGAGGGACTGGTATTCGCGGACGGCCTTGTCGACGCTGAACTGCACCGGGTTGGGATCGCGGCGGTCGGTGAACAGGTTGCCGTTGTGGCCGGTCAGCGGGGACCAGGGGCCGTGCAGGTCATACCCCTGGATGGTGGCGTAGTCGAGCAGCTTGAAGACCTTGCGCACCTCGAACCCGGCGCTGATCTTGGCCGGGGCGGCGGGCAGGTAGGCGCTCATCAGGGAGCCCCGCTTGTGCGCATTCATCCGGGAGCGGAGTTCGGCGGCGAAGAGGGTGAAGTTCTGCTTGTCCTCGGGCCTGATGATGTTGCCGTCGGCGCCGGACGAGCCGGGCCACTCCCAGTCGAGGTCGATGCCGTCGAAGACGTCCGCGCCGGTGCCCTCGGGCGTGCCGGGGAGGTTGCCGCGCAGCCACATGTCGACGCACGACTGCGCCAGGCGCGAGCGCGACTCGGGGGTGAGCACGGCGTCGGAGAAGTACTTGGAGCCGGACCAGCCGCCCAGCGAGATCAGCACCTTGAGGTCCGGGTACTTGGCCTTGAGCTTGCGGAGCTGGTTGAGGTTGCCGTTGAGGGCCTGGCCGGGCTGGTCGGCGACGCCGTCGATGCTCTGCTCGGCGGGTACGGGGCGCTGCCAGTCGGCCCACGCGTCGGAGGAGATGCAGTCGCCTTCGGGGCTGACGAAGCCGAAGGCGTAGTTGACGTGGGTCAGCTTGGCCGCGGCCCCGCTGGTGTCCAGATCCTTGACGTGGTAGTTGCGGCCGTAGACGCCCCACTGGATGAAGTAGGCGACGCGCTTGAATCCGCGGTGGTCGGTCTGGGCTTCAGCGGGGACCGTGATCGCGGAGAGGCCGAGGGCTAACGCGACCAGGATGAGGAGCTTCTTCACGGGCGACTCCAGGGGGCTACTTATAGGAAACTTTCCTGTAAGTTGACCCGGATCGTAGGCCGGGGAGATCGGCCCGTCAATGGTCGGGGCACCCACCGGCGGGCGGCAGACTTGAAAGGTGCCTTCCACCCTCCCCGACGGGGACCCCGCGCCCGCCTCAGGCGAGCTGGCCGCCGCCGCGCTGGCCGGGCTCGGCGAGCGGCCCTTCGGCTTCTACGTGCACGTGCCCTTCTGCGTGACCCGCTGCGGCTACTGCGACTTCAACACCTACACCGCCGCCGAGCTCGGCCCGGGGGCCTCACACCGCGACTACGCGGACACGGCGATCGCGGAGGTACGGCTGGCGCGCCGCGTGCTCGGCGACGCCGAACTCCCCGTCCAGACGGTGTTCTTCGGCGGCGGCACCCCCACCCTGCTGCCCGCCGCCGACCTGGCCAGGATCCTGCGCGCGATCGGCGAAGAGTTCGGTCTGGCCGCGTCCGCCGAGGTCACGACGGAGGCGAACCCGGAGTCCGTCGACCCGAAATACCTGGACGAACTCCTGGACGGCGGCTTCAACCGGGTGAGCTTCGGCATGCAGAGCGCCCGCGAGCACGTGCTCCAGGTGCTCGACCGGCGGCACACGCCGGGGAGGGCGGCGCAGGCCGTACAGGAAGCCAGGCAGGCCGGGTTCGGGCATGTCAACCTGGATCTGATCTACAGCACGCCGGGGGAGTCCGACGACGACTGGCGGGCCTCGCTGGAGGCGGCGATCGCTGCGGGGCCGGACCACGTGTCGGCGTATTCGCTGATCGTCGAGGACGGCACCAGGCTGGCCGCCAGGATCAGGCGCGGCGAGCTGCCGATGCCCGACGACGACGTGGCCGCCGACCGCTACCTGATCGCCGACGCGATGCTGGCCGAGGCCGGTTTCGCCTGGTACGAGGTGTCCAACTGGGCCACCTCCGAGGCCGCGCGCTGCCGCCACAACCTGCTGTACTGGACCGGCGGCGACTGGTGGGCGGCCGGTCCCGGCGCGCACAGCCACGTGGGCGGCACCCGCTGGTGGAACGTCAAGCACCCGGCCGCCTACGCCCAGCGCCTGGCCGCGGGCACCTCACCCGCGCACGCGCGCGAAGTGCTCACCATGGAGGACCGCGAGGTCGAACGCCTGATGCTGGAACTCAGGCTCGTCTCCGGCTACCCCCTCGCGGACGTCGCCCCCTCCGCCCGTACGGCTGTCGCCGAGGCCCTCGGCAAGGGGCTGCTGGAGCCCGAGGCGTTCAAGGCCGGGCGCATGGTCCTGACGCTGGACGGGCGCCTGCTGGCCGACGCCCTGATCCGCGACCTCACCTGAACGCCGGTCTCAGTCCACCCACTTCACATTGATCGGGTAGCGGTAGTTCTCGCCCTTGTTGACGGCTATCGCGGCGATGATGTGGAAGATCAGCGAGACCAGCCACACCACCGGCAGCAGGAAGAAGCCGATCAGCACGAACGCCAGCACGAAACAGACCGTGTAGGCGATGAAGGTGAGGATCTGGAAGTTCAGCGCCTGAGCCGCCTGGTCGCGGACATAGGGTGCCTCGTCCTTCTTGACCAGGTAGAGAACCAGCGGGCCGACGAACCCGGTGACGACGCCGAGCAGGTGGGCGAGCATCGCCATCGTGGTGTCGTCACTGCCGGGCCGCGGCCCATAGGTGCCGGGCACGTACGGCTGCCGCGGCGCGCCGTAACCCGGCGGCGGGTAGCCCTGCGGCCCAGGCTGCCCGTAGGGCTGCTGGCCGTACGGCTGGCCGGGATAAGGCTGCTGTCCGGAAGGTTGCCCATACGGCTGTCCAGGAGGCGGGCCATAAGGCTGGCTCGGCGGCTGGCCGTAGGGGGCGCCGGGTGGGGGGCCGTACGGGCCGGAAGGCTGGGACCCGCTGCCAGGACCCTCCTGCGGACGGGCGGGGTCGTCGGGACGTTGGGGATGGTCCTCGCTCATGGCATCTCCTGGCCGCGTGGTTACCTTTCGAGGCTATCCCGCTTCGTCCTGACTCGTCGCGAAGTCGATCAACTGTTCCACCCGGCCGAGCAGTTCGGGCTCCAGGTCGGCGTAGGTGGACACCGAGCCGAGGATGCGCCGCCAGGCTTCGGCCGGTTCCATCCGCCAGCCGAGGGCGGCGATCACGCCCTCCTTCCACGGCACCCCCCGCGGCACCGAGGGCCAGGCGGGGATGCGCAGCACGGACGGCTTCACGGCCTGCCAGACGTCGATGTACGGGTGGCCGACGACCAGCACGTGCGGCGAGGTGACCCGCTCGGCGATGCGGCTCTCCTTGGAGCCGGGGACGAGGTGGTCGACCAGCACCCCGAGTCGGCGGCCCGGCTCGGGGCCGAACTCCTCGACGATCGCGGGCAGGTCGTCCACGCCCTCCAGGTACTCCACCACGACGCCCTCGACGCGCAGGTCGTGGCCCCAGATCTTCTCCACCAGGGCCGCGTCGTGGACGCCCTCGACGTAGATGCGGCTCTGCCGGGCCACCTTGGCGCGCAGGCCCTCGACCGCGATCGAGCCGGAGGCGCTGCGGCGCGGCGCGCGGGCGGCGGGCGCCGGCCGTACCAGGGTGACGACCTTGCCCTCCAGCAGGAAGGCGGCCGGTTCGAGTGGGAACAGCCGCCGTTTGCCGAAGCGGTCCTCCAGCGTGACGGCCTCCTTGTCGCAGGCCACCACCGCGCCGCAGAACCCGCTGTCCGCGTCCTCCACGACCAGGTCGGGCTCGGCGGCCACCTTGGGGATCGTCCCCCGTCCGGGTCGCCGCCAGTCGCCCGCAAGCACGTCACCGTCGTACATCGCTCACCTCATGGGGGACCGTAGCAAATCACCGTCCCATCGCGAGGCGCCTGCGGTGGCGGTTGCGCCGAACCAGGACGACCACGGTCACGATGATCGCGAAGATCACTCCCGCGACGGGCAGGGCGACCAGCATGACGGTGCCGCCGACGAGGCCGCCGACCGTGGAGGCGACCTCGCGGCCGACGCCGAAGGTGGTGTCGCCGCCGTCCGGGGTGGTGCAGCCGATCTCGTACTCGCCCTTGGAGGGGATGGTCACGGCCAGGATCAGGTACCACGACCTGCCGTTGACGGTGAGGGTCTGCGAGCCCGGTACGGCCACCAGCCTGCCCTGGCCGGAGCCGCCCTTGATCTCGCAGCGGTACTGCACGTCCTTGCCGGTCTGCAGGTACAGCGCGGGCTTGTCGGCCGGGTCGAGGACGACGCTCACGCTCTCGCCCGAGGCGAACGTCCTGGCGGGCGCGACCGCGTCGACGGTGCCGAGCACACCGTTGACGAACCCCACGACGCCCACGGCCACACAGATCACCGCGACCACCCAGCCGACCGCGATCCACCACGCGCGCGGCCTGACCTGCCGCCCGTCCACGGGCGCGGAGAACTGCGGCGCACCGTAGGGACCGGGCGCGCCGTAGTGCTGCTGGGCGCCGTAAGGACCGTGGGGCGGCGGCGGGCCGCCAGGAGGAGCCTGCCCGTAGGGCGGCTGGCCATAAGGCGGCGGAGGCTGGCCCTCCGATGGGGGCTGGCCGTAGGGCGGCGGCTGGCTGTAGGGCGGCTGGTGGTGCGGCTGAGCCGCCCAGGGGGGAGGCTGGCCGTGCGGCGGGAGGTCGTCCCGTGAGACGCGCCGGGTGGCGTCCTCAGGCGGAGGGTAGGAATCGTCGCTCATGTCCAGAATTGTGAGGCCGTGAAGGAGTAATTGGACAGATCACCTCGGCGAGCCGATGCCCAGTTCCCTGCGATGCGCGGCCCGCCTGCGCGCGATCAGTACGGTCGCGGTCGTGGCCCCCGCCACACAGACCCCCGGAACCCCGAAGATCAGCAGGTAGGGCAGCGTCCGGTCGGGCGTCGCGGTGGCCATCGCCACCGAGAACCGGGTCGCCTCCCCGGCGGTGACGGCGCACGTCACCTGGTACTCGCCCGCTGCCGGAACCTTGATCTCCAGAATCCGCTCCCACATCAGGCCCTCCCCGTAGGCCATCGGCCCCTTCACGGCGTCGTCCGTCGTCCCCCCGGCCACCGAACAGGTCTGCTCGGTGTCGAAGGGCGTGAGCATGTCGCGGTAGAAGCCGGGCCGCTCGGCCGGGTCCAGTTCCACGGTGACGCTCTGGCCGCCGCTGAAGGTGACGGCCGGCGGGGGGCCGACCAGGCCGCCGATCACGGTCGTCATCAGGGAGAACAGCCCGAACACGACGGTGCAGGCGCTGATCACGAAGGCCAGCGTCCAGGCGAGGACGATCCACCCGACGTTCGGACGGACCTGAGGCTGGGGCGTGAACACCGGCGGCGGGCCGTACGGGCCTGGGTATGGATATGTCATGACAGATAGTGTCGATCTTCGGGTTGCGCTTCGGTAGCAGGACGCTTGCCGGTGTTATCGCACCTTGTGGGCGGGAGCCGTACACTTGGCACTCGGGAACACAGAGTGCTAGGGCTGTCGTTTCCTCAAGGTAGAGGCAGGGAGGTGAGCACGTGCTCGACGACAGGAAGCTTGCAGTGCTGCGCGCCATTGTCGAGGACTACGTGTCCACCAACGAGCCCGTGGGCTCCAAGGCGCTCGCCGAGCGCCACAGCCTCAACGTCTCCCCCGCGACGGTCAGGAACGACATGGCCGCGCTGGAGGAGCAGGGCTACATCACCCAGCCGCACACCAGTGCGGGCCGGGTGCCGACGGACAAGGGCTACCGGCTCTTCGTCGACAGGCTTTCGCAGGTCAAACCGCTGTCGTCGGCCGAACGCCGGGCCATCGAGACCTTCCTGGCCGGCGCCGTCGACCTGGACGACGTGGTCATGCGCACGGTACGGCTGCTCGCGCAGCTCACCCGGCAGGTGGCCGTCGTGCAGTACCCGGCGCTGACCCACTCCACGGTGCGTCACGTGGAGCTGGTGCCGCTGAGCGACCGGCGCCTGATGTTCGTGCTGATCACGAACACCGGGCGGGTCGAGCAGCGGGTCGTCGAGCTGCCCGAGGTGATCGAGGACTCCCGCGTGGCGCACCTGCGCGCCATGCTCAACTCCTGCCTGGACGGGTGCGGCCTGAGCAGTGTCCCCGAGATGGTCGTGGACCTGCCCGAGCGGCTGCCCGTCGAGGACCGGCCGGTCGCGGCCACGATCCTGTCGGTGCTGCTGGAAACGCTGGTCGACCGGCACGACGAGAAGATCGTCTTCGCCGGTGCGGCCAATCTCGCGGGCGCCGACTTCACCACGGGCCTGCGCGACGTGCTCGAAGCGCTGGAGGAGCAGGTCGTGCTGATGCGCCTGCTCGGTGAGACATCCGGCACGCCCTCCGCGCTCACCGTCCGGATCGGGTCCGAGAACCCCTACACCGGACTCCGTGGCACATCCATCGTCGCGACCGGATACGGTTCTGGCGACAAGCAACTGGCCCGGCTGGGCGTGCTTGGACCGACGCGGATGGATTACCCGGTGACGATGGGCGCGGTGCGCGCCGTGGCACGCTACGTCAGCCAGATCCTGGCTGCTTCATAAGAGGGCGATAAGTGGCAAACAGCGACTATTACGGCACCCTCGGGGTGCGCCGTGACGCCAGTCAGGACGAGATCAAGAAGGCCTATCGCCGACTGGCCCGCGAGCTGCACCCCGACGTGAACCCCGACCCTGAGACCCAGGAGCGCTTCAAGGAGATCACCCAGGCCTACGAGGTCCTGTCCGATCCCAGCAAGCGGCAGATGTACGACCTGGGCGGCGACCCCTTCGGCGGAGCCGGCGCCGGCGCGGGTGCGGGCGGCTTCGGTGCCGGCTTCCCCTTCAGCGACATCATGGACGCCTTCTTCGGCAGCTCCGGCGCGTCGCGCGGGCCCCGCTCGCGAGCCCGCCGCGGGCGCAACGCCACCATCAGGGTGGAGCTCGACCTGAGCGAGTCGGCCTTCGGCACCACCCGCGAGCTGTCCGTCGACACGGCCGTGCTGTGCGAGGTCTGCACCGGCTCCGGCGCCGCGGCCGGCACCCACCCCGACACCTGCGACATGTGCCAGGGGCGTGGCGAGGTCTCCCAGGTGACCAGGTCCTTCCTCGGTCAGGTGATGACCTCCAGGCCATGTCCGCAGTGCGGCGGCTTCGGGTCGATCATCCGGCACCCGTGCCTGGAGTGCTCCGGCGACGGCAGGGTCCGCACCCGCCGTACCATCAAGGTCCGCATCCCCGCGGGCGTCGAGGACGGCACGCACATCCAGCTCGCCGGTGAAGGCGAGATCGGCCCCGGCGGCGGCCCGCCCGGAGACCTGTTCCTGGAGATCGTCGAGAAGCCGCACGAGATATTCGAGCGGCGCGGAGACGACCTGCACTGCACCGTCCAGATCCCGATGACGGCCGCGGCCCTGGGCACGATCCTGACCGTCGAGACGCTCGACGGCGCGGAGGAGATCGACGTGCGGCCCGGCACCCAGTCGGGGCAGGTCATCACGATGTACGGCAGGGGCGTGCAGCGGCTCAGCGAGACCGGCCGCGGCGACCTGCTCATACACGTCAACGTGGAGACGCCCTCGCGCCTCGACCAGGCGCAGGAGGAACTGCTGCGGCAGCTCTCGGTGCTGCGCGGCGAGGAGCGCCCGCCCGGCAAGTTCGCCCCCGGTCAGCAGGGGTTCTTCTCCAGGCTGCGAGACGCCTTCAACGGCCGATGAGCGTCCCGGTCTTCCTGGCCGACGATCTGGCCGGGGCGGAGATCGTCCTGGCCGGGCCTGAGGGGCGGCACGCGGCCGCCGTGCGCCGGATACGCGTCGGCGAGCGCGTCGACCTGACCGACGGCGCCGGTGCGGTGGCCGAGGGCGTGGTGCGCGAGGCGGGCAAGGATCGGCTCACGATCGAGGTGCTGGCCCGGCGGCAGGTGCCTGCGCCCCAGCCCAGGCTGGTGGTCGTCCAGGGGCTGCCCAAGGGCGACCGGGGCGAGCTGGCCGTGGAGATGATGACCGAGGCCGGGGTCGACGTGATCGTGCCCTGGGCGGCGGCCAGGTGCGTCACCCAGTGGAAGGCCGAGCGGGGGGCCAAGGCGCTGGCCCGCTGGCGGTCCACCGCGCGGGAGGCGGGCAAGCAGGCCCGCAGGTTCCACCTGCCCGAGGTGGCCGAGCCGGCCTCGACCGGTCAGGTGGCCAAGCTGCTGGAGAGCGCGGCGCTGGGTCTGGTGCTGCACGAGGAGGCCGAGGGGGCGCTGTCGGCGGCCGAGCTGCCGGTGAGCGGTGACATCGTGCTCGTCGTGGGGCCCGAAGGGGGTATCGCGGAGGAGGAGATCGCCGCGTTCACGGCGGCGGGAGCCGTACCGTCGCTGCTGGGACCGACCGTGTTGCGGACCTCCACGGCGGGGGTCGCGGCGGCTGCCGTGCTCAACGCGCGCACGGGGCGCTGGTAGTCCTCAGCCGCTGCTGAGCGGGCTGGGCGCCTCGGTGGGCGTGGGGGCGGGCGCGGAGTCCTCCGGCGGGCACTGCTCGATCGGGCAGGGGACACCGGCGTCCGACGGCGTCTCCGAGGGGGTGGGCGACGGGCTCGCCGACCCTGGGGGCGGACAGTCCGGAGGCGTGACCTCCTGGTCCGTCGGGCACGAGGTCGGCGTCGGTGTCGGGGTCGGTTTGGGTGTCGGCCCCCGGGAGGGTTTCAACGTCGAACCGGTCGTCGCGCCCGGCTCGGGCTGCCTGGTCGTCGGTACGGCCGTGATTATGGCGGGATCGGACTTGGGGACGGTCTGGCGTGGCGGCTCGGGCCTGGAGGTGGCGGACTTGTCCTTGGCGCGCTCGCTGCTGGAAACGTCCACCGGCTGGATGAACTGGTCCTGGACGTTCTGCCGCAGGCCGGGCACGACCATCACGATCGCGGCCGCCACGAGGACCGCGCCGCCCGCGGCGGCCCCGGCCCGCCACCAGAACAGGCCGCGCAGGCCGCGTCGCTCGATCCGGGCGCGGATGATCTCCAGTCCTTCGGGAGATGGCACCACCGCGTCCGCCTCCGCGCGGAGCACACGGCGCAGGATGTCACCGTGCTCGTCGGGTGGCTGGGTCATGACATCTTCTCCAGAACGGTCCGCAGAGCGGCCATGCCACGTGCTGTGTGGCTCTTGACGGCGCCCTTGCTGATGCCCATGGCGTGGGCGATCTCGGCTTCGGACAGATCACCGTAGTAACGAAGGACGAGTGCCTCTCTTTGTCGCGCGGGCAGGGTCCTGAGTGCCTCGATGACGGCTGAGCGCTCCAGCTCGCCGATCGCGCCGTTCTCGGCGCTCGGGGCGTCGGGCAGGCCCTTGGGAGCATACTTCTCGACGACCGCGCGGTGACGCAGCACGGAACGGGACCGGTTGACGACAGACTGACGCAGATAGGCGAGTGCTTTGTCGGGGTCACGCAGTCTGCGCCAGGCGCCGTGGATGGCGACGAACGCGTCCTGCACGACTTCCTCCGCGGTTGCCATGTCGCGAACGAGCAACACGGCGAGACGCACTAATGACCGAAAGTGCGCGCTGTAGAGCGCGGTCACGGCCATGTCGGCGTCCCACCCGACCTGCACCGCCCCCAGCGACCTGTCGGCCAGAAGGGTTTCGGTGGTCACATCAGTAGGACGCTCAGCCTTCCCAGAGGGTTTACGCTCTTCCGGTTCCTTAGGGGGCATGACCCAGTCGTGTCCTCGCCAGGTGGCCTCGCCCGACCCTGAATCGTCTTAGTTTTCGCTGAAGTGTCGCACACACACCCTAACCGCGAGGATCTTAGCTTGCACGGCACGACGGATTACCGATTGGCAACGGCGGCCGGCGGTAGGGTGCTGCCGTGACCGACTGTCTCTTCTGCAAGATCGTCGCCAAGGAGATCCCGGCCGAGTTGGTCCTGGAGACCGACCGGGCACTGGCCTTCCGCGACATCAACCCGCAGGCGCCGACCCACGTGCTGGTGGTCTCCAAGGAGCACCACGCCGACGCCGCCGCCCTGGCCGAGGCCGATGACGGCCTGGCCGACGACCTGCTCAAGGCCGCGCACGCGGTGGCCGTGCAGGAGGGGGTGGCCGAGTCCGGCTACCGGGTGGTGTTCAACACCGGGGCGGGCGCGGGGCAGACGGTCTTCCACGTGCACGCCCATGTTCTCGGCGGGCGAAGCCTGACCTGGCCGCCCGGCTGATATTGACGCGAGCTCAGAGGTCGTCCCCGGCTACCATGGCAGGAGAACACCCGACCGAGACCGGGAGGCATCAGGCCCACGGCCTGCCCATGTCCGAGCTAAATGAATCCCGCAGAACGGCACCTCCCACGCGCACACAAGCCAAGGTGCTGATTCCGGACGACTACCCGATGGTCAGCCTCCTGGGCTCACGTGACGAGCTGCTGCGCGTCATCGAGGGAGCCTTCAAGGCCGACATCCACGTCCGCGGCAACGAGATCACCATCACCGGCAGCCCCGACGAGAGCGGCGCCGTCGTGCGCCTGTTCGAGGAGCTGGTCGAGGTGCTGCGCGGCGGCGCCGAGCTGACGCCCGACGCCGTCGAGCGCAGCATCGCCATGCTGAAGATGACCTCCGACCGGCCCGCCGAGGTGCTCTCCCTCGACATCCTGTCCTCCAGGGGCCGCACGATCCGGCCGAAGACGGTCAACCAGAAGCGCTACGTCGACGCGATCGACCGGCACACCGTCGTCTTCGGCATCGGGCCCGCGGGCACCGGCAAGACGTATCTGGCCATGGCCAAGGCGGTGCGGGCGCTGCAGGAGAAGAAGGTCAACCGGATCATCCTGACCAGGCCCGCCGTCGAGGCGGGGGAGCGGCTGGGCTTCCTGCCCGGCACGCTCTACGAGAAGATCGACCCCTACCTGCGCCCGCTGTACGACGCGCTGCACGACATGATCGATCCGGAGTCGATCCCCAAGCTGATGGCGGCGGGGACGATCGAGGTCGCCCCGCTGGCGTACATGCGTGGCCGTACGCTCAACGACGCCTTCATCATCCTGGACGAGGCGCAGAACTCCTCGGCCGAGCAGATGAAGATGTTCCTGACCCGCCTGGGTTTCAACTCCAAGATCGTCGTGACCGGTGACGTGACCCAGGTCGACCTGCCCAGCGGCACGGTCAGCGGCCTGCGGGTGGTGCAGGACATCCTGGACGGCATCGCCGACATCCACTTCGCCAGGCTCAGCAGCGCCGACGTGGTCCGGCACAAGCTGGTCAGCGACATCGTGGACGCCTACGGCCGCTACGACGCGCTCCAGGAGCCGAAGACGATCCAGCAGCAGCGAGGGAAACGCCGGTGAGCATCGAGATCAACAACGAGTCCGGCGTCGAGGTCGACGGCGAGCTCCTGGTGGCGCTGGCCGGTCACGTCCTGGCCGAGATGGACATCAACCCGCTGGCCGAGCTGTCGATCCTGGTGGTCGACGAGGAGGCCATGTCGGATCTGCACGAGAAGTGGATGAACGAGCCGGGCCCCACCGACGTGCTCGCCTTCCCGATGGACGACCTGCGTCCCGGCGGCGGCGCCCGCGGCGACGGCGACGCGGCGCCCGATCCCGCGCTGCTCGGTGACGTGGTGCTGTGCCCGCAGGTGGCGGCCAAGCAGGCCGTCGAGGCCGGGCACAGCACCGAGGCCGAGCTGGAGCTGCTGTGCACGCACGGCATCCTGCACCTGCTCGGCTACGACCACGCCGAGCCCGAGGAGCACAAGGAGATGTTCGGGCTGCAGGCGCGGCTGCTCGAAGCATGGCGGGAGGGGCGCTCCCAGCCGTGAACGCCTGGTTGCCCTCGGCCGTCGCACTCGTCGTGATCGGCGGCCTGATCGCCAGTGCGGAAACGGCCCTGTCGCGCATCTCCAGGGTGCGCGCCGAGGAGTTCGCCCGCGAGGGGCGGCGCGGCGCCAAGCGCCTGCAGGCCATCGTCGCCGACCCGCCCCGCTATCTGAACCTGCTGCTCCTGCTCAGGCTGAGCTGTGAGCTGGTCGCCACGGTGATCGCCACCCTGCTGTTCATCGACCTGATCGGCGACGAGGGGGCCGCCTACGCGGCCGCCGCCGTCGTCATGATCCTGGTCAGCTACGTGATCGTCGGCGTCTCCCCACGCACGCTCGGCCGCCAGCACGCCGAGCCCATCGCGCTGGCCGGCGCCCCGATCGTGTACGGCCTGACCAGGATCTTCGGCCCCCTGCCCAAGCTGCTCATCCTGCTGGGCAACGCGCTCACCCCCGGCAAGGGCTTCCGCGACGGCCCGTTCACCTCCGAGGCCGAGCTGCGCGACCTGGTCGACCTGGCCGAGGAGCGCCGGGTCATCGAGCCCGACGAGCGCGAGATGATCCACTCGGTCTTCGAGCTGGGTGACACGCTGGTGCGCGAGGTCATGGTGCCGCGCACCGACATGGTGTTCATCGAGCGCGGCAAGACGCTCAGCCAGGCGCTGTCGCTCGCGCTGCGCAGCGGCTTCTCCCGCGTCCCGGTCGTGGGCGAGAACGAGGACGACGTCATCGGCATCGCCTACCTCAAGGACATAGCGCGCCGGGCCCAGGAGTCGCCGGGTGAGACGGGCGCGGAGAAGATCGAGTCGATCATGCGTCCCGCGACGTACGTCCCGGAGAGCAAGCCGATCGACCAGTTGCTGCGCGAGATGCAGGCGCGGCAGATCCACCTGGCGATCGTCATCGACGAGTACGGCGGCACCGCCGGCCTGGTCACCATCGAGGACGTCCTGGAGGAGATCGTCGGCGAGATCACCGACGAGTACGACCAGGAGGCGCCGCGAGTGGAGTCCCAGCCCGACGGGGCGATGCGGGTCACGGCCCGGATGCCGGTCGACGAGCTGGCCGAGCTGTTCGACACCGAGATCGAGGTCGACGACGTGGAGACCGTGGGCGGGCTGCTGGCGCACGCGCTCGGCCGGGTGCCGATCGCGGGCTCCGAGGCGGTGGTGGCCGGGCTGCGGCTCACCGCCGAGAGCCTGGCGGGGCGCCGCAACCGGATCAGCACGGTGGTGGTGCGCCGCGTCGCCCCGCCGGAGGACGAGACCGTTCCCGCCGAGGCGGAACAGGACTGACCTGACTTTTCGCGGCTTTTGCGGCATATGGGCAAGCGTTCTACAAGTGTTCTGCAAGTTCGGTGCCCCAGAGTGGTACTCGACACCCCGTGCGGTGGGTGTCGGAGAGGGATCACCCGGTTGCCGGAAGGGGTTCGCGGCCACGGGTGGCCCTGGGGGGACGGCGACGTCCGGTCTGCTAGCCGATCGCGACGTTGCTCTTCGTGAAGGGTGCTCTCGCCCGGGTTGACCGGGTGAGGGCACCCTTAAGCGTTTATTGGCGACTCCGGTGGATTGCCGCATTCGTGCGACGGGCAGGATTGCCGTCGGCGTGCAGGCGATCATCGGGGGAGATCATGACGCGCATCGGGCGGATCATCAGCGTCGCCGTCGGGGGCGGGCTGCTCGCGGGCTTCCTGGCGGGCTGCGGCGGAGCGGGAACCGGCGCCCCCAGCGAGGAGAAGGCCCGCCTGCGCGGCCTGCTGCAGCGGCACGCGGCCCTGCCCGAAGGGTTCTCGGCCAAGGTCAGGGACCCGTGGCAGTCGCCGTTCACCACCACCGACCGCGACTGCCAGGCGGTGCTCGACACCGCCACGGGCAACCCGCCCAAGCGCGCCCTGCAGGCCAAGGCCGCGGCGAGCTACCAGGGCGACGTGCTGGGCGAGACGGCGGCCGTCGGGCTGGCCAGCTACGCGGGGTCGGAGGCCGAAGAGCACCTGGAGGCGCTCGGCAAGTCGCTGGCGGCGTGCGCGAAGCTGGCCGCGGCCGGCACCGGGACCGTGTTCAAGCTGGCCGACCTGCCGGTGTCCGGGGTGGGGGACGAGGCCGTGGCCAGGCGGGTGCGCGGGCGGCTGAACGGCTACCCGTACGCGTTCAACCTCGTGCTCGTCCGCGACGGGGGCACGCTGATGACGCTGGTCCACACGGGAATCCGCAAGGTCGATCCGCGGCGTACCAGGGAGCTCGCAGGCGCCCTGGCTCAGTAACCTAGAGTTCGTGACTCTCGATCCCGAAGACTCCAAGATCATTGTGCTGGCGCGGTCGGCCAGGGCGCGCAACGAGGCCCGTGAGGGCGCGGCCGTCCGCGACGAGACCGGCCGCACCTACGTCGCCACCGATGTCGCGCTGTCGTCGCTGACGCTGAGCGCCGTGCAGGTGGCCGTCGCGATGGCGGTCTCCAGCGGCGCGCAGGCGCTGGAGGCCGCGGCGCTGGTCACCGAGGGCGAGGGGCCGAGCCCCGCCGACGAGGCCGTGGTGCTCGAACTGGGCGCCAAGGCCCTGCTCGTGGCCGGTCCCGACGGAACCCTGCGGGACTGACATGCCGATGTCGCCGTTCCTCGCCGACCTGCGCGCCCTGGTGGGCGACAGTCTGCTGATGCTCCCCGCCGCCACCGGCTGCGTCTTCGACGGCGAGGGGCGGCTGCTGGTCGCCTTCCACAACGACGTCAACCTCTGGGCGCCACCCGGCGGCGGCATCGACCCCGACGAGCGCCCCGAGGCAGCGGTGGCCAGGGAACTGCGTGAGGAACTCGGCGTCGACATCGCGGTGCACGGCCTGATCGGCGCGTACGGCGGGCCCGAGTTCCGTACCGTCTACCCCAACGGCCACCAGGTCGCCTACGTCCTGTCGGTGTACGGCTGCGCCCTGGCGGGCGGCTCCATCACCCCCGACGGCGTGGAGATCACCGACGCCCGCTTCGTCACCGAACAGGAGGCAGAAACGCTGCGGATGCCCGCCTGGACCCCGATCGTGCTGCCCGAGGTGTTCGCCTGGTGGCGTGCCCATGGCCGGAGCGCACAGCGGGATGGGCGAGAATTCAACAGTGACCAGTAACCATCGCGCCGGATTCGCCTGTTTCGTCGGACGGCCGAACGTCGGCAAGTCCACGCTGATGAACGCCCTGGTCGGCACCAAGGTGGCGATCACGTCGTCCAAGCCGCAGACCACCAGGAGGGTCATCCGGGGCATCGTGCACCGCCCCGACGCCCAGCTCATCATCGTCGACACCCCGGGCCTGCACCGGCCCCGCACGCTGCTCGGCGAGCGGCTCGACAGCCTGGTGCTCTCGACCCTTACCGAGGTCGACGTGATCGGCTTCTGCGTGCCGGCCAACGAGCCGATCGGCAAGGGTGACAGGTTCATCGCCGACAAGCTCGCCGCGGTCAAGAAGACGCCCGTGGTGGCCGTGGTGACCAAGTGCGACACGGCGAGCAAGGAGCAGATCGCCCAGCAACTGCTGGCGCTCTCCCAGGTGGCGGAGTTCGCCGCGATCGTGCCGGTGTCGGCTAAGTCGGGTGACCAGCTCGACGTGCTGGCCGGGCTGCTGATCGACCGGCTGCCCGAGTCGCCGCCGCTCTACGAGGGCGGGCAGCTCACCGACGAGCCCGAGCAGGTCCTGGTCGGGGAGCTGATCCGGGAGGCGGCGCTGGAGGGCGTGCGCGACGAGCTGCCGCACTCCATCGCGGTCGTGGTGGACGAGATGATGCCCCGTGAGGGGCGTGACGACCTGCTGGACATCTACGCGCACATGTTCGTGGAGCGGCCCTCACAGAAGGCCATCGTCATCGGGCACAAGGGGGAGCGGCTGCGCGACGTCGGGACCAGGGCCCGCAAGCAGATCGAGGCGCTGCTCGGCACCCGCGTGTATCTGGACCTGCGGATCAGCGTCGCCAAGGACTGGCAGCGCGACCCGAAGCAGCTCCGCCGGCTCGGCTTCTACGACTGACGGGGCCATCGCCCTCAGCCGGGCGGCGGGGGGCGGGTCGCGGACAGGGCCGCGCAGACCAGGACGGTCAGGGCCGCCGCCGCGGCGCCGAACCAGCCGGGCCTGAGCATCGGTTCGATCCGGAGCAGGCCCAGGTCCACGGAGACGCGGTCGCCGAGACCGCTGCGGCTGGTGACGAAGAGCACGAGGGCCACCGCGGAGACCCCACCCGGCACGACCGCCAGGGCGGCGAGCAGGCGGCGGCCCACCAGGCCCGTGATGCCGAGGGCGGTCGCGGCGAGAGCGGCGACGAGGCTGTAGAGCCCGGCGGTGGTGTCGATCCCGCGCACGTCGTGGCTGACGCCGCGGCCGAGCGCCTCGATCCGCGCCTCGATCCCGGCCCACGGGAGGAACACGCAGAACGCCAGCGCCAGGCCCGCGACGACGACCGCGACGGCGTAGCCCGCCCGCCCCCGCTGGGGCAGGCGGCCGGCGGCGGGTCCCGATCGAGGCGGGTAGGAGGCCACACGATCACCATAGGCCGGTCAGGGCCCGGCGACCAGGCACCTGCCCGCCATATGTAGCGGCCGGAGGCCCGCGCGGCGAGGAGGCCGGTGCCTCCTCGCCGGAGCGGCGGCCGGGTCAGGCGCAGTTCCAGTTGATGCCCTGGAAGTTGAGGCCCCTGCCCCACTGGTAACTCTGCGCGCGGTTGTTGGCGAGGAGGTAGCAGCGGCTGTCCGGGCCGGTCCTGCGGACCCGGAAGGAGATCGTGTAGCCGCAGCGGTTGGTCACCCGGACGGTCTGGCTGATGCGGCCCTTCCAGTGCTCTACCTGCGCGCAACCGGCACCGGCAGCGGTGTTGGCGGTGGCCGCCCCGGCGGGGGCCATTGCGAGGGTGCCCAGAGCGAGAGCCGAGCCGGCGACGACGGTGGCGAGCTTGGTGATGGCCTTCATGTCGATTTCCTCTCTGTTGTGACCTTGTGAGAGGAAAGTAGGCCGGGGGTTGTTGAGGAATCGTTGAGGATCTGCCTGGCCGTAGCCGCGCCCATGTCGTCGCCCGCCTCGGTGAGGATGCCCGCGGCCTCGCCGGCCAGCCGCGCGGCCTGTTCCGGGTCGCCCTCCGCCAGGTTTACCCGGGCGAGCGTCAGGAGGGCGTAAGCGTCGAGCAGCCGGTCGCCGAGGCGTACGGCGATGCCCCGGGCCTCCTCGGCGAGCCGCCTGGCCTCGGGGACCAGGTGCTGGGCGAGCCGTACCGAGGACAGTTCCCGGAGCGCGTCGGCGCGGCGGTGGCGGTCGCCCTGGTCGGCGAGGCGTTCGGCGGCGCGGGTCAGGTGGGCGGCGGCCTCCTCCTGGCGGCCCGCGCGGTGCAGGACGGAGCCGAGGACGAGCAGGGCGTCGGGGTGGTCGCCGAGGGTGGCGAGGCAGCGGGTGAGGGTGCGCTCGGCATCCGCCAGGCGGCCCTCCGCCAGGTGGACCTGGCCGAGGCGGCGGCGTACGTGCGCGGCGTCGCGGGTGCGGCCGTCGCGGACGAGCATGCCCAGGGCCAGCCGCAGGCGTTCGTGGGCCAGGTCCCAGCGGCGTTCGGCCCGGTGCAGGTCGCCCTGGTCGCGCAGGATAAGCGCCTCGCCCTCGGTGTTACGGGCGGCGTCGAGGGCGACGGCCGTGGTGCGGCGCCAGTCGTCGAGGAAGCGGTGGCGTTCGAGGAACGGGGTGAGCAGGTGCGCCAGCCGCCACGCGGCGTCGTCGAGCCCGGCGACGCGCAGGTCGGCGACCAGGCCGGTGAGGAACGCGCGCTCGGCCAGCAGCCACTCCACCGACTCGCGGACGTCGGTGGTGGCGAAGCCGCCGGTGACGGGGTCGCCGGAGACGAGGGCGAAGCGGGAGGCGTTGACCCTGGTCATGACCAGGACCACAAGGTCGGCCAGGACCCCGGGAACGGCCTGCTCGCCGAGCAGCTCCCTGGCGTACAGGCGGGTCAGGTCGTGCAGCCGGTAGCGCGCCTGACCGGCCACGTCTATCGTGTGCGACTCCAGCAGTCCGGCCTCGACCAGCGTCTCCGCCGCGTCCCCGGCGCCGGAGCCGAACAGCTCGGTCACCCAGGCCGCGAAGTCGGGCGCCGACAGGGCGCCGAGCCGCCGCAGCAGCAGGCGGGCCGGTTCGGGCAGGCCCTCGTAGCCGATCGCGAGGACGCTGCGCACCGTCTGGTCGCCCGCGTGCAGCCCGTCCAGCCGCCGATGCTCGTCCTCCAGCAGCTCCACCAGGTAGTTGACACTCCATCCGGGCCGGGTGGCGAGCCGCGACCCGGCGATCCGCAAGGCGATCGGCAGCCCGCCGCAGAACTCGGCCAGCCGCCGCGTCGCCGCGGGCTCGGCCCGGTCCGCGCCGATGAGCTTGACCAGCAGGTCGAGCGCCTCGTCCGCGCCGAGCACCCCGACGGCCAGCCGCGTCGCCCCCGTCAGGCCGCCGAGCGCCGACCTGCTGGTGACGACCGTGGCGCACGAGGTCAGCAGCGGCCGTACCTGGGCTTCGGAGGTCGCGTTGTCGAGCACCACGAGGAGTCGCCGCCCGGCCGCGTAGGTGCGCAGCAGCTGCTCGCGCTGGTCCACGGACGCGGGAACGGCCTGCGCGGGGCAGCCGAGCCAGCGCAGGAAGTCCTCCAGGACGGCGGCCGGTGTGGTCGTCTCGCGCAGGTCGGCGTACAGGATGCCGTCGGGAAAGCGCTCCCGGTGCCGCCAGGCGGCGTGCACGGCCAGCGCCGACTTGCCGACGCCCGCCTGTCCGTGCACCACGACCTGCCCGGCGACCACCGCGTCGAGCAGGTCCGCCCGGCCGGTGAAGTCGGCCACGTCACGCGGCAGCAGCACTGGCGGCCCCGCCGAGACGTGCAGGGAGACGTCGTCGTGCAGCATCCGGTGGTACAGCAGTTGCAGCTCGGGATCGGGCTCGATGGCGTGCCCCTCGTCGAGCCGGTCGCGCAGCGCGGAGTAGGCGGCCAGCGCCTCCACCCGGCGCCCGCTGCGGTACAGCGCGAGCATGTACTGCCCGCGAAAGCGCTGCCACAGCGGATGGGCGGCCACCAGCCCGCGCAGCACGGCCAGCGACTCCCGGTGCCGCCCCGCCCGCAGGTCGAGGTCGACGAGCCGCTCGGTGGCCAGCAGCCGCAGCTCCTCCAGCTCCTCGCGCAGCCGCCGGGTCTCCGCCCACCGCTCGGCGGCCGGGTCGACGTCCTCCAGGACCGGGCCGCGCCACAGGCCGAGCGCCTCGCGCAGCAGGTCCCCGGCGGCCGGGCTCTGGCCGTCCAGCCCCTCGGCCACGAGCCGCCGGAAGCGCTCCACGTCGAGCTGGTCCTCCCCGACGGCCAGCGTGTACGTCCCCGACACCGTGACGATCACGTCCTTGCCGACGAGCTGCCTGAGCTGCCCGATGTAGCCGCGCACCAGCGAGTCGGACCGGTCGCCGTCCTCGCGCGGCCACAGCAGCCGCCGCAGCCGCTCCACCGTGAGCGGCCGCCGCGCGTTGAGCACGAACATGGCCAGCAGGTCGCGGTGCTTGGCGGCCGTCGGCGTGCGGTCCGCCGTCCCCTCGCACACCTGGAGGGCGCCCATGATCCGAAACTCCATAGGGTGGATTCTTCGGTACGGCTCCCGCCAAGTCAGCCCAGATCAGAGAATTCGACGATATGCCGCTTATTCCCCTCGCTCCGTCGGATCCGCAACGCCTGGGCGCCTACCTCCTGGCGGGCCGCCTGGGCGCGGGCGGCCAGGGCGTGGTCTACGAGGCGTACGGCGAGACCGGCGAGCGGGTCGCGGTCAAGGTGCCGAGGCTCGCCGACGCCGCCTCCAGGGCGAGGCTGGCCAGGGAGGCGGAGGCGGCCAGGCGGGTGGCGTCGTTCTGCACGGCCAGGGTGATCGAGGCCAGGACGGAGGTGGCGGAGCCGTACATCGTCAGCGAGTACGTTCCCGGTCCGACGCTGCGGCAGGTGGTCGGGGAGGCGGGGCCGTACGAGGGGGACGGGCTGCGCAGGCTGGCGGTCGGGGTGGCGACCGCGCTGGCCGCCATCCACGAGGCGGGGATCGTGCACCGCGACCTCAAGCCCGACAACATCATCCTCGGCCCCGACGGCCCGCGCGTGATCGACTTCGGGGTGGCGCGCGGGCTGGAGCCGGGGGAGACCACCACCGGCCCGCTGATGGGCACGCCCGCCTACATGGCGCCCGAGGTACTCGCCGGGCGCAGGGCCGCCGCGGCCGCGGATCTGTGGGCTTGGGCGCTGGTCGTGCTGTACGCGGCCAGGGGCCGTGACCAGGTCGAAGGGCAGGACACGCCCGCGCTGGCGCGCCAGGTGCTCGGCCTCAGCCCGGACCTGGACGGCCTGGCCGAGCCGCTGCGCGGCCTGGTGGGCGCGGCGCTCGCGCGCGAGCCGGAGGACCGGCCCGAAGCCAGGACGGTACTGCTCGGGCTGCTCGGCGTCCGCGACAGCGACCGGCTGCTGGCCGAGGGCGGCAGCGCCGCCGCTGAGCTGGGCACCCAGGCGGGCGAACCGGACCTGGGCACGGTCGCGGAGGAACTGTACGAGGAGCTGTCGGACGGCGAGCGGGCAGCCGCACCCGAGGTGTTCCTGCGCATGGTCGGCCTCTCCGAGGACACCGGCGAGAGCGTCCGGCGCGTCGCCCGCGACGAGCTCACGGACTCACCGCCGGTCACCGGACTGCTGGCCGTGTACGGCGCCGCGGGACTGGTGGTCGAGACCGGCGACGCCTACGCGTTGGCCCACCCCGGCCTGATCCAGGCCTGGCCCAGGTTGCGCGCCTGGCTGGCTGACAACCGCGACGGCCTGCCCGTGCACCGCAGGCTGACCGAGGCGGCCAGGCTCTGGGACGGCAACGGCCGCAAGCCCGTCGACCTGCTGCACGGCTCCAACCTCGACCGGGCGCTGCGCTGGGCGGCCACCGAGCGCCGCGACATCACGCTGGTCAGGCTGGAGAAGGAGTTCCTGGACACGGCGGCCAGCCAGTTCAGGCGCCAGTCCAGGCGCCGGGGCCTGCTCGCGGGGACACTGGCGCTGTTGCTGGCCGCCGCCCTCGGCGGGCTGGGTCTCGCCGAGTACCGCAGGGTCGTCGCCGACCGGGGGCGCGACGACGCGGCGGCCCGCTCGCTCGCGCTGCGCGCCGCCGACCTGCGCGAGCGTGACCCGAAGCTGGCGATGCTGCTGAGCGCCGCCGCCTGGCGGCTGGCCCCCGCCGTGCCCGAGTCGCTCGGCGCGCTGTACGACTCCCTGTCCCAGCGCGAGACCGACCGGTTCACCGACCCGTACACGGCGGCGGGCACCACTTACGCGACCGGCCGCGACGGACGCGTCGTGGCGAGCGTGCACGCGGGGAAGGCGACGCTCTGGGACGTGGTCGCGCACCGCAGGATCGGCGAGTTATCCAGCGTCGGTGCGGGGGTGACGCAGGCGGCGCTGAGCCCGGACGGGCGGACGCTCGCCCTGCAGGACGACGCGAAGGTCAGGCTGTGGGACACCGCGACGGGCACGCCGAAAGGCGCGGGCTTCGCGGCTGGAGCCTCCGCCACCCACAGCACCGGGCTGAGTTTCGGCCCAGGCGGGCGGACGCTGGCCGTCCCCCTCGGCAACGAGTCCGCGACCGGCGTCGCCTGGTGGGACCTGGACACCCGCGAGCGCCTGACGTCGGGTTCCGGTGCGAACTTCGACGCGGTCAACGCCGGTGCGACGCTCGGGGTCGTCTACTCCAGCGGTGGCGGGCGGGCCGAGCTGTGGGACCTGAAGCGGCGCGAGCGGGTGCCCGCCGCCTGGCTGCCGCTCAAGAAGGACGTCAAGGGGGCGGTGTTCGCCGCCTCGGGCGAGGTGCTGGCCGTCGCCGAACGCGTGCCGCCGATGGCCGACCCGCGGATCCTGGTCAGGCGGGTGCCCTCGGGCGAGCCGCTGCCCGGCGACGGCCACGGCCCGGCGCCCGAACGGATGGCCTTCGGGCACGGCGAGCGCTTTCTGGCGCTCTGGCGGGAGCGGCGGCTGACCGTGCTACGGCTCACCGACGGGCAGCTCGTCCTGGACACCGAGACGTCCGAGCCCGTCAGCGACCTCGTCTTCGACGAGCCGGGCGGCGCCCTGCGCCTCCAGACGCAGCAGGGCGTCTTCGTCACCCTGGACGTGCGCCACCTGCTCGCCGATCCGGCCCTGCCCGGCTCGCCCAACGGCGTGGCCCGCCTCAGCGGGGACGGCCGCTTGCTCGCCCTGTACGCCGACTCCCAGGTGCGGCTGTGGGAGGTGGGCGCCACACCCCGGGAGGTGGGTGCCGCACCCCGGGAGGTGGGTGCCGCACCCCGGGAGGTGGGATCCCCGGTGCGGGTCAAGGAGATGGGCACAAGCCCGGTGCTCGCCTTCGACGGCGACGGCTCCAGGTTGGCGGTCGGCGGGGCGCTGCCCCGCGTGGGCGTCGTCGTGATCGACACCGCGACGGGTGCCAGGACCGGCGCCTTCGACGTGCGCGACGCGCGAGCCGTGGGCGTGAACGGGCTGGCCTTCAGCCCCGACGGCACGACGCTCGCGGTCGCCCCCGCAGAGCTCGGCTCCGAGCCGCCAGTGGAACTGTGGAACCTGGGACAGGGCACGGCGACTCTCACCGAGGTGCCGGGCTCGGCCACGATGTCCTTCCGGCCGGACGGGAAGATCCTGGTCGCCGGGACCTTCCCGGAGCTCACCCTGGTCGATCCGGCCGACGGCACGCGCGTCGCCAGGCCAGGTGGTGTGGCCAGCCTGGCCACCGGCCCCTACGCCTTCGACCCCTCTGGCCGGCAGGTGGTGCTCAGCGTCGACCCGCAGCGGTTGTCGCTGTGGGACTCCGGCTTCCAGGGCACGCTCGGTGCCCCCTTCCCGGCCAGAGCGGGCTTCGACGGCCTGGTCTGGTCGCCCGACGGCCGGGCGATCGCCTCGACGGAGGCGGGCGACCGCATCCGCCTGTGGGACGTGGCCGCCCGGCAGCCCCTGGGTGTGCTCTACGACGGCATGCAGGAGACGGGCAACCTCGACAGGGCGTCGATCGCGTTCAGCCGCGACGGCCGTACCCTCTACAGCGCCTCCCCGGAAGGTCACCTGCGCGCCCACCCGCTCGACGGCGGGCGGGTCGCAGCGGCGGTCTGCGAGCGGGCCGGGCGCAGCCTCACCAGGCAGGAATGGGCCAGGTACGTCCAGGACGTCGACTACGTCGAGGTGTGCTAACCCGGATAACCTCGTGGCGTGTCCCTCTCACGCCGCTCGTTCCTGCTGGCCGCCTCCGGGCTGGTCGCCGGGTGCGGGGCGGGCGACGACGGGCTGCCCGAGCTGAAGCTGGCCACCGGCCCGGCCGGCGGGCCGTACGAGCTGCTCGGCGCCAGGCTCGCCGGCGAGCTGCGGCGCGGTGGCTTCCGGGTGCGCGCGCTGGGCACCGCCGCCAGTGTGGAGAACCTCAGGATGCTCGCCGAGGGGCGCGCCGACCTGGGCTTCTCCCTGGCCGACAGCGCCGACGACGGCGTACGGGTGCACCGCCAGCCGATCGCCGCGCTGGCCAGGATGTACATGAACTACGTCCACCTGGTGGTGCTGACCGGCTCGGACATCAGGCTGCCCGCGCAGCTCGCCGGCCGCAGCGTCTCGATCGGCGCCTCCGGCTCCGGCACCGCGGTCACCGCGCGCCGCGTGCTGGACGCCGCCGCGCTGGCCCGGCCCGCGCGCGTCTCCAAGTTCGGCCTCGACACCTCGCTCACCGCCCTGGGCGAAGGCCGCATCGAGGCGTTCTTCTGGTCCGGGGGCGTGCCCACCCCCGCCCTGGCCGCCTCCAAGGTGCCGATCAGGCTGCTCGCCCTGGACTCGCTCGTCCCAGCCCTGCGCAGAACCTACGGCCCGCTCTACGAGAGCACCGCGGTGCCCGCGGGGGAGTACGGCGGCCCCGCCCCCGTGCCGACCATCGGCACCCCCAGCTACCTCGTCTGCCGGAATGGCCTGCCGGAGGAGGTGGCCTTCGCGGTCACCGAGGTGCTCTTCCAGAGCCGCGACCGCCTGGAGATGCCCGACGCCCCCGGCGGCCGGCTCGACAAGCGCTACGCCATCGGCACCGGCGTGGTCCCCCTGCACCCGGGCGCCGCCCGCTACTACAGATCGGTGTACGGCTGAGCCAGCCGCAACTCCATCACCAGCCCGTGCGGCACCGCCGGCAGCAGCGTCAGCGTCCCCCCGCACCCCTTGGCCAGCTCGGCCGCGATCGCCAGGCCGAGCCCGCTGCCCGGCACGTTCGCGTGCATGCCCGACCGCCAGAACCGGCCGAACGCGTCGGCCCGGTCCTGCTCGCCCAGCCCCGGCCCGTCGTCGGCGATCCGCAGCAGCCGCCCGTCCAGCGTCACCGTGACCCGCCCGCCCTCGGGCACGAACTTCTGCGCGTTGTCCAGCGCGATGTCGGCGATCCTGGCCACCGCGTCCGGCACCGCGGGCACCACCAGCGACTCCGGCAGGTCCACCTCCAGCGCCAGCCCCTTGGCCGCGTACACCTCGCGCCATCCGGCCAGCCGCGCCGCCAGTTCGGCGGCCACGTCGACGTCCTCGGCGAGCGCGCCCGCCTCGACCTTGGCCAGCGCCAGCAGCTCCTCCACCAGCACGGCCAGCCGGTCGATCTCGGCCATCGCCTCGTCGTACTCCGCCGTGCCCTCCGCCCTCAGGTGCGGTTCGAGGTTCTCCAGGCGCAGCGACAGCACGGTCAGCGGGGTGCGCAGCTCGTGCGAGGCGTCGGCGACGAAGGCCCGCTGCCGCTCCATCGAGCTGGACACGGCGTCGGCCATCGCGTTGAACCGCTCCTCCAGCCGGCGCAGCTCGGACGGCCCGACGCCGTGGCTGGCCCGCGCCTCCAGGTGGCCCTCGGCGATCGCCTGGGTGGTGCGGTCGAGTTCGGTGACCGGGCGCAGGATCCAGCGGGCCAGGCCGCGCGCCGCCAGCACCGAGTAGCCGAGCGCCACCAGCGCGCCCAGCGCCAGCAGCGCCCACACCAGCGTCACGTCGCCGCGCGCCCCCGTGGTCGGGGCCAGCAGCAGCACCACGCCGGTGAGCTGCGCGTCGCGCCCGGCCGGCTCGGCGACCAGCACCCTGTCCGGGCCGAAGGGGCTGATGGTGGGCAGGTCCTCGGTGGTCCTGCCGGACAGCGCCAGCCTGGTGGCGTCCTCGTCGTCGACGCTCATGTCCCCGGCGTCGACCAGCACCGAGCCGTCGCGGTCGCGTACCCTGACGGCGGCGCCGTACAGCTCGGCGTAGCGGGTGACCTCGGCGGTCAGCGCGGTGCGGTCGCCCTCGCGGGCGGCCTGGTCGGCCAGCTCGGCGAAGCGGGTGGCGTCGGCGCGCCGGTCGAGCAGCAGCCGGTTGGTCCGGTGCGAGGCGTAGGAGATGCCCAGGGGTACGGCCAGCGCCGCGATCATCAGCACGATCAGCGTGGTGAAGGTGATGACGAGCCTGGAGTTCACTTACTGCCCAGCCGGTACCCGGTGCCGCGCAGCGTCTCGACCAGCCCCGGCCGGCCCGTCTTCGCGCGCAGCCCGGCGACGTGCACGTCCAGGGAGCGGGAGGCGGACAGCAGCGGGTCGCCCCAGACCTCGTCGAGGATCTCCTCGCGGCTGCGCACCACGCCGGGCTGCCGGGCCAGCAGCGCCAGCACGTCGAACTCGCGCCTGGTCAGCGTCACCTGCTCGTCGCCGACCGTGACCTGCCGGGTCTCCAGGTCGATGCGCACGTCGCCGACCAGCACGACGTCGTCGCGGGCCCGCATGGGGCGGGTGCCCCTGCGGACCACGGCCTCCATCCTGGCCATCAGCTCCGCCGTACGGAACGGCTTGACCAGGTAGTCGTCGGCGCCCGAGCGCAGGCCGCGGAGGATCTCCCGCTCGTCGGTCCGCGCGGTCACCACGATGAGCGGTACGGCCGAGACCCGGCGGACCCGGCGCAGCACGTCCAGCCCGTCCATGTCGGGCAGGCCCAGGTCCAGCAGGACGAAGTCGACGCCCCCCGCCAGGCGGAGGGCGTCGACGGCCAGCGCGGCACGGATGATCTGGTGACCGTGGCGGGTCAGGGCCGTGGTCAGCGCGGCCGCGAGCCGGTCGTCGTCTTCGACGAGGAGAACTCGCATGTCGCCAAGGTTAGACGCGCACGGAGGCGGGTCGCGACGCCTCCTGTTCCGCCCGGGACAGCGCGGCGTCGCGGGTCTCGCGCATGGTGAAGTACACCACCAGCGAGACCGCCGCACAGGCCGAGACGTACCAGTAGAAGCCGGACTCGATGCCGCCGTCCTTGAACCACAGCGCGACGTACTCGGCGGTGCCGCCGAACAGCGCGTTGGCGATCGCGTACGGCAGCGCCACACCCAGCGCCCGCACATGCGTCGGGAACAGCTCCGCCTTCACCACCGCGTTGATCGAGGTGTAGCCGGTGATGATGATCAGACCGGTCAGCGTCAGCACCAGCGCCATGCCGAATCCCGAGACGTTCGAGATCGCGCTCATCAGCGGGACGGTGCCCAGCATGGAGCCGAAACCGAAGGTGATCAGCAGCGGGCGGCGGCCGATCCGGTCCGACAGCGCTCCGGCCAGCGGCTGCAGGAGCATGAAGATGAACAGCGCGCAGAAGCTGACCAAGGTGGCGGTCGACTTGGGCAGTTCGGCGGTGTTGACCAGGTACTTGGTCATGTAGGTGGTGTAGGTGTAGTACGCGACGGTGCCGCCCATGGTCAGGGCGATGACCAGCAGGAACTCCCGCTTGTGCTGGAGGAGCTGCTTGATCGTGCCGCGCTCTCCGGCGGTCTCGCGCTCCTCCTCGTCGTAGACCTCGGTCTCCATGAGGTTGCGGCGCAGGTAGAAGACGACCGCCGCGCCGAGCGCGCCCACGATGAACGGGATGCGCCAGCCCCAGGACTTCAGCGCCTCGTCGGCCATCGAGTTCTGCAGGATGATCTGCAGGCCGAGGCCGATGAGCTGGCCGCCGGTCATCGAGACGTACTGGAAGCTGGAGGCGAAGCCGCGCTTGCCGGGCGGGGTGGCCTCGGTGAGGTAGGTGGCGCTGGCCGCGTACTCGCCGCCGACCGACAGGCCCTGCAGGAGGCGGGCGACCAGCAGCACGACGGCGCCGAAGTAGCCGACCGCCTCGTAGGTGGGGGCGACGGCGATCAGCAGCGCGCTCACCGACATCAGCGTGACGGTCAGCGTCAGCGCCGCCTTCCGGCCCTTGCGGTCGGCGTACCGGCCGAGCAGCCAGCCGCCGACCGGGCGCATGAAGAAGCCCACGGCGAAGATGCCGGCGGTGTTGAGGAGCTGCGCGGTGGTGTTGCCCGTGGGGAAGAACGACGCGGCGAAGTAGATGGCGAAGCTGCTGTAGACGAACCAGTCGTACCACTCGACCAGGTTGCCGATGGAGCCGCCGAGCACCGCCTTCCAGGGGGTGCGCGGAGATGCGTGAGTCGTCAAGGGGGGACCTCCTGCGGGGAGTCGTTGCAGGTCGAAGCCTCACCGCGGAAGGTTGTTCCGTCCAGGGGAGTGACGGGTTATCTAACGTCCGCTTAACAGTGCGGAAATCTCCGTCAGACCTTCTTCCGCCATTCGCTCCACTCGTCCAGCAGCTTGAACCCCATCGCCTCGTTGATCGCCAGCATGTGGGAGTTGCTGGCGGCGTTCCAGGTGATGATCCGCTCGGCTCCGGGATCGCGCTCGCGCAGCCACAGCAGGTTGCCGAGCTTCAGCACCAGGCCGAGGCGGTGGCCTCGGTGCTCGCGCAGCACCACGGTGTCGTGCTGCAGGCACCAGCCGCCGCCCCCTTCCAGGTTCAGCACGATCCGGGTCAGTCCGGCGGGCGCCCCGTCGCTCGCCCGCCTGGCCACCATGATGTGGTTGCTCTGCCCGGACAGGACGGTGCCCCTCTCCATCAGGCGGACCCGTTCGACATCCCACCTGACGTCCTCGACGACCTCGTCCTTCGGTGCGTCGTTCATCCCGCCCATCAGGGTCGCGAGGTCCGTGAGCAGGTGCTCGGGCGGCGGACCCGCCCACCGCTCCAGGACGTACCCCGCCGCGCCCGGCAGGGCCTCCGCGAGCATCGCCTCAAGCCCGGCCCAGTCGGCCTCGCGCAGGTCCAGCACCCGGCGGGCCTCGGCGAGCGACCGGGTGAATCCGTGCCGTTCGGCGAACCTCGCGCCCGGTCCCCGCTCGTCCAGTTCGGCGTACAGCAGGGTTCTGCCCTCGTCGCGGGTGCGCGCGGTCGCGTGCTCCAGCAGCGCGGTGCCCAGCCCCCGCCCCCCGTACCCGGGTCTGACCACGAGGGGGCCCAGCACGGCGCGATGGGTGTTGTCGTCCTCTGGTAGCGCCAGGCTGTAACCGGCGACCACCCGGCCGCCCTCGGTCACCACCCACGCCTCCGTCAGGTCACTGGACCAGCCCTCCGTCACCATCACGGTGAAGTGCGGCAACGTCATGACCGGGCCCGGGTCGCCGGCGTTGGCGGCGAGGAAGGTCTCGTGCAGCCCGGCCACCAGGTCCGGGGTCATCCGTCGAATCATCATGACACCAGCCAAGGGCATCGGGCGGACCGGCCGCCATCGAATTACTGCTGGTAGTTCTCCACTTCGCTGACCGGCCGGGGGGCGGCGTTGTCCGGGTTCTCGCCCACGTCGCGGCGGGCCCTGCGCTGGCGCAGGAGGTCCCAGCAGCGGTCGAGGGCCGATTCCAGCTCCTTGACCCGCGCGTTCTCCTCCTCGGAGGTCAGCGTGCCCGCCGAGAGCCGTTCGCGCAGTTCGTGCTCCTCGGTGACCAGTGCGTTGATCTCCCTCAGAATCTCGTTGTCCCGCATGCCCAAGACTCTAATCATCACGTGATAGAACACGCCCTATGTCTGGTATCGCGCTGGTAAGAAAGCCCGGCCCGAGGGTCGCCGAGGGGATCGTCACGAACATCGGGCGCGAGCCCGTCGACGCGGACCTGGCCGCCCGTCAGCACGACGCCTACGCCGAGGCGCTGCGCGCCGCCGGGTGGCGGACCGTCGAGGTGGCGCGGGCCGACGAGCTGCCCGACGGGCCGTTCGTGGAGGACACGGTGGTGGTCTGCGGGCGGCTGGCCGTACTGACCAGGCCGGGGGCGCCGGAACGGCGGGCCGAGGTGGAGGGCGTCGCGGCGGTCGTGCGGGAGCTCGGCCTGGAGACGGCGGTGATCGAGGAGCCGGGCACCCTGGACGGCGGCGACGTGCTGCAGGTCGGCGACACCGTGTACGTCGGCAGGTCGGCGCGCACCGACGACGAGGGCATCGCGCAGCTCGCCGCGCTGCTCGGGGACCGGACCGTCGTGCCGGTGGACCTGCGCGGGGTGCTGCACCTGAAGTCGGCGGTCACCGCGCTGCCCGACGGCACCCTCATCGGCGACCCGGCCTATGTGGACCTGCCGGACCTGCTCGTGCCCGAGGAGGAGGCGGGCTCGCACGTCGTGCTGCTCGGCGGTGAGCGGGTGCTGATGGCCGCCTCCGCGCCGCGCACCGCGCGAACCCTGGCCGGGCGCGGCCTCGACGTGGTGACCGTGGACATCTCCGAGTTCGAGAAGCTGGAGGGCTGCGTCACCTGCCTGTCGGTTCTCATCAGGTGAGACGGTGGTCCAGGGTTCTGCGAGACGTCTGGTAGCGTGCATAGCGTGTTGCGTGGACTGCTTCTTAGCTGCCGCGGCGGGGGCCTCTAGGGCCGGCTCCCTCGTCGCGGAGCGAGTCATGCGCGTCGGCCGCCTGTGACCAGACCGACGAGGAGCACCCATCAGATGACCAAGCAGCAGCCCAGCCCCATGCCCTACCAGCGGTATCAGCCTTTCGCCCCGGTCCGGCTGCCGGACCGCACCTGGCCCGACAAGGTGATCACCAAGGCGCCCCGCTGGTGCGCGGTGGACCTGCGTGACGGCAACCAGGCGCTGATCGACCCGATGGACGCGCACCGCAAGCTGAAGATGTTCGACCAGCTCGTCGCCATGGGCTACAAGGAGATCGAGGTCGGGTTCCCGGCCGCCTCGCAGACCGACTTCGACTTCGTCCGCCAGATCATCGACGAGGGCCGCATCCCCGGCGACGTCGTCATCCAGGTGCTCACCCAGGCCAGGCCCGAGCTGATCGAGCGGACCTTCGAGTCCATCCGGGGCGCCAAGCAGGCCATCGTGCACCTGTACAACTCCACCTCCACGCTGCAGCGCCGGGTGGTGTTCGGCCAGGACCGCGAGGGCATCACCGCGATCGCCGTCGAGGGCGCCAAGCTGGTCAAGAAGCTGGCCGAGGCCACCGACGTGGACGTCCGCTTCCAGTACTCTCCCGAGTCGTTCACCGGCACCGAGCTCGACTACGCCGTGGAGGTATGCGACGCGGTCAACGAGGTGTGGCAGCCCACCCCCGAGCGCAAGGTCATCATCAACCTGCCCGCGACGGTCGAGATGGCCACGCCCAACGTGTACGCCGACCAGATCGAGTGGATGCACCGCAACCTGCGCCACCGCGACTCGATCATCCTGTCGCTGCACCCGCACAACGACCGCGGCACCGCCGTGGCCGCCGCCGAGCTCGGCTACCAGGCGGGCGCCGACCGCATCGAGGGCTGCCTGTTCGGCAACGGCGAGCGCACCGGCAACGTCTGCCTGGTCACGCTCGGCATGAACCTGTTCTCCCAGGGCGTCGACCCCGAGATCGACTTCAGTGACATCGACGAGATCCGCCGGGTCACCGAGTACTGCAACCAGCTGCCCGTGCACCCGCGCCACCCGTGGGGCGGCGAGCTGGTCTACACCGCCTTCTCCGGCTCCCACCAGGACGCCATCAAGAAGGGCTTCGAGCACCTGGAGCGCGACGCTGCCGCTGCGGGGGTTCCGGTGGACTCGTTCACCTGGGCGGTGCCGTACCTGCCGATCGACCCGAAGGACATCGGGCGCAGCTACGAGGCGGTCATCCGGGTCAACAGCCAGTCCGGCAAGGGCGGCGTGGCGTACATCATGAAGGCCGACCACCAGTTCGACCTGCCGCGCCGGCTGCAGATCGAGTTCTCCAAGGTCGTGCAGACGCGCACCGACGCCGAGGGCGGCGAGATCACCCCGGCCGAGATGTTCGCCATCTTCACCGACGAGTACCTGCCCAACCCGGCCAACCGCTGGGGCCGGCTGAGCCTGATGGCGCACCGCCACGACTCGGCCGTGGACGAGCGGGACCGGATCAGCGCCGACATCCGCGTCGACGGTGAGATCCGCGAGGTGGAGGGCGCCGGCAACGGCCCGATCTCGGCGTTCGTCGACGCGATCTCCCGGGTGGGCATCGAGGTGCGGGTGCTCGACTACGTCGAGCACGCGATGAGCTCGGGCAGCGACGCCAAGGCGGCGTCCTACCTGGAGTGCGAGATCGGCGGCCAGGTCCTGTGGGGGGTGGGCGTCGACGCCAACACCACCTCAGCCTCGCTGAAGGCCATCATCTCCGCGGTCAACCGCGCCGCGCGCTAGGCCGTCAGGAAACGGAGGCGCGGCGCGAGCAGCAGCGCTGCTCGCGCCGCGCGCCCTCCGTCCGAGGCGATCCGGTACGGCTTGCGCCGCTCCACCCTCGTTCCTCCAGCCGCGTCGCCCGGCTCGGAGAATCGTCCTGGATCTCTCAGTACAGGCCCACGTAGGCGCCCAGGCCGCGCATTGAGTGCTCGAAAGCCTCCCGGCGGTGCGTGAGCACGTTGTTGAACTGGCCGAACAGCTCGAAGTTGACCCAGCCGTACAGGCCCGTCCAGGCGGTCACTGCGCGGAACAGTACGTCGTCGGGCACCTCGGGCATGATCTCGCGGACCGCGCCCGCGTCCTCGGCGAGCATCCCCGGGGGGGCGGGCGGCGACCCGGGCGCCGACAGCGCGCCTGCCAGGCAGGCGTCGGAGACGATCCTGCCGAACACCACGGTGTCGCGGACCGCGGCGGCGACCGTGTCCTGCGGGGCCTGGTAGCCGGGTACGGGCGAGCCGTACAGCAGGGCGTACTCGTGTGGTCGGGCCAGCGCCCAGTCGCGTACCGCGTGGCAGACGGCGAGCCAGCGCCCGAGGTGGTCGTCGCGCGGCTGTGCCGCGTCCGCCTGCTCCACCGCCTCGCCGATCGCGTTGTAGCCGTCGATGATCAGCGCGGTGAGCAGGTCGTCGCGGGACGGGAAGTAGCGGTACATGGCCGAGGAGACCATGCCCATCTCGCGCGCGACGGCGCGCAGCGACAGTCCCGACGCGCCCTGTGAGGCGAGTTGCCGGCGCGCGATGTCGGTGATCTCTCTGGTCAGTTCGGCGCGGACGCGCTCGCGTGCGGTTCGGCTCGCAGTCATACCGGCACCGTAGCAGAGCGCCGAATGGAAACGAGAGCACTGCTCTTGACGACTGGCGCTCTTTTGCGAGAGCATTGCTCTCGCAAGCGAACGACAGTCTCTCGGAGGTAACCGATGCTTTCCATCGCCAAGGGCGCGAACCTGGCCCTGATGTTCTTCCTGGAGCTGGGCGTCCTGGCGTCGGCCGCCTACTGGGGATTCACCCTCAACGCCGGGCTCGTGCTCAGGATCGTCGCCGGGCTCGGCGCGCCCGCCGTGTTCATCGCGGTGTGGGCGCTGTTCGGGGCCGCCAACGGGGCCACCTTCCCGCTCACCGGGTTCGCCCGCGCGGCCCTGGAGATCGTCTGGTTCGGCGGCGGCGCCGCCCTCCTCTACGCCGCCGGCGCGGCGACCCCCGCCGCGATTTTCGCCGCCACCTTCATCGTCAACGCCATCATGCGCATCGTCTGGAAGCAGGTCTGACATGGGGAAGCACATCGTCGTCGGAGCCGGTCAGGTCGGCTCGCACCTCGCCCGCAAGCTGGCCGAGCGCGGCCACGAGGTCGTCGTCGTCACCCGCTCGGGCAGCGGCCCCGACGACGTCGCCAAGGTCGCGGCCGACGTCGCCGACCGGGCCAGGCTCACCGAGCTGGCCAAGGGCGCCGACGCCATCTACAACTGCGTCAACCCGCCCTACCACCGCTGGCTCACCGACTGGCCGCCGATGGCCGCCTCCTTCCTCGGCGCCGCCGAGGACACCGGCGCCGCCCTGGTGACGCTCGGCAACCTCTACCCGTACGGCCCCGTGGACCGGCCCATGGTCGAGAGCATGCCGCTGGCCTCGGCCAACCCCAAGTTCAAGGTGCGGGCCAAGATGTGGGACGACCTGCTGGCCGCGCACCGGGCCGGGCGGGTGCGGGCCACCGAGGTGCGCGGCTCCGACTTCTTCGGCCCCGGCGCCTCCGACCAGTCCTACCTCGGCGACCGCTTCCTCAAGCCGCTGCTGGCGGGCAAGAGCATCCCGCTGGTCTGGCCCGCCGACACGCCGCACAGCTGGAGCTATCTGCCCGACGTGGCCGAGACGCTGGCCGTCGCCGGCACCGACGAGCGGGCCTGGGGCAGGGCCTGGCACGTGCCGACCGCCGAGCCGGTCACCCTGCGCGAGATGGCCGCCCGGATGGCCGCGATCCTCGGCATTCCCACCCCCAAGGTCACCCAGATGCCGTACCCGGTGCTGCGGATCGCGGGGCTGTTCTCGCCGATGATCGGGGAGCTGAAGCACGTGCGCTACCAGTTCACCTCGCCGTTCGTGCTCGACTCCAGCGACTTCCAGGACACCTTCGGCGTCCGTCCTACCCCCTTGGACCAGGCGATTCGCACTACGCTCGGGGTATGAAGATCGCCATGATCGGCCTCGGCGACATCGCGGAGAAGGCCTACCTTCCCGTGCTGACCGCCCAGCCCGGCCTCGACCTGCACCTGTGCACTCGCAACGAGCGCACGCTGGACCGGCTCGGCGACGCCTACCGCGTCACCCGCCGCAGCACCTCGGTCGAGGAGGTGATCAAGGAGGGGGCCGACGCCGCGTTCGTGCACGCGGCCACCGGCGCCCACCCGGAGATCGTCGAACCCCTGCTCGACGCCGGGGTGCACGTCTTCGTCGACAAGCCGCTGGCCGACAACCTCGCCGACACCGAGCGGCTGGTACGGCTGGCCCGCGACCGCCGCCGCTCGCTCATGGTCGGCTTCAACCGCCGCCACGCCCCCGGCTACGCCGCCCTGGCCGAACTGCCCAGGCACCTGGTGCTGATGGAGAAGAACCGCGAGGCCGACCCGGGCCCGCCGCGCGGCGTGGTCTTCGACGACTTCATCCACGTCGTCGACACGCTCCGGTTCCTGGCCCCCGGCCAGATCACCGAGACCAGATTCCGCACCCGGGTCCGCGACGGGCTGCTGGAGCACATCGTGCTGGAGCTGTCGGGGGAGGGCTTCACCGCCCTCGGCGTGATGAACCGCAACAGCGGCGCCTCGGAGGAGTCGTGCGAGGTGATGGGCGACGGCGTCAAGCGCCGCGTGGTCAACCTCGGCGACGTGGTCGACTACGCGGGCGGCGAGAGGCTGGCCCGCCGCCCCGACTGGGTGCCGGTCTCCCGGCAGCGCGGCATCGAGCAGACCTGCCTGGCCTTCCTCACCGCCGTCCGCGAGGGCCGCCTGCTCGCCGCCGAGGACGCCCTGATCACCCACGCCATCTGCGAGAACATCGTCTCCGACGCGCTCTCCTAACTCCGGCGGCGCATGTACCGGTCGGCGCCGGTCAGCAGCCGGCCGAAGAGCACGGGCTCCAGGCGGGTCAAGACGGTGAACCCGGCGGGGTCGCGCAGCGGGCTGGAGGAGGACACCACCCCGTACACGGTCCTGCCGCGCACCGCGGGACCGCCGCTGCCGCCGTCGGGGGAGTGGCAGTTGCGCGTCACCAGCACCCCGCCGACCTCGGCGGCGTCACCGACGCAGTGGTGCATGTCGGTGCCGGGGTAGCGCCCGCCCATCGGGTACCCGAGCAGGTTGAGCCCCTTGACGCCCGGCCCGGCCGGCTCGGGCCGCAGCCCCCTGCCGGTCACCCCCTCCAACCTCCTGCCCCCCTGGACCACCCCCGCCAGGCCCACGTCGTAGGGGAGCAGACTCGCCGAGTACGGCCTGCGCTTCCACTGCTTCGGCACCCAGACGCGTACGGCGGGCCACACCCCCAGGCTCGGCTCGCCGGCCCCCCGGCTGTTGTAGGCGGGCAGGAACGCCACATGCCGCATCATCCGCCCGCCGGCCGACAGGCAGTGCGCGGAGGTCAGCACCAGGCTCCTGCTCCTGGAGGCGAGGACGGCGGCGGCGCAGACGATGTCCCTGCGGGCCACCGGATCGTGGCTGAGCAACACCCCGGTCAGGCGGCGCGCCCCGGTGTAGGGGCGGGGGACCGGCGCGTAGCCGAGCGAGTCCCCGCCGGGAGTCAGCACCCGCCTCCGCGGCACCCCCCACATCGCCGCCGGGGAGGCCAGGCGCTGCACCCCCGACGGTGACAGGCCCTGCGGCACCGGCGGCAGGTCGGCGGGTCTGGCGGACTTGATCCGCTCCTGGCTCCAGTAGGCCGTGGTGTTCCGGGGATCATCCCCCTGGGCCATACCGACGAGCATCCCCAACGCCATCACCTGCACGAACACGCCGCCCCCCGTAAAGTCGATCTTCCAACTCTAGGGATCGCGCCGCCGCCGACCGGGCAGCCACCGGCCAAGGTCCTGCCTGGAAACGACCGTCAGCGCCCCGAGGCGTACCGCTCCGCCAGATCACGCAGCCGGGTGTGCGCGGACTCGTACACAGAAGGCCCGCCCAGGTACGCCTTGGGCACCTTGGCGACCATCGTGTAGTTCGTGTCGCACACGTTGCCCACCGGTGCCTCGCCCGCCTGGCTGACGAGCTGGTAGGCGTCCAGCTCGTCGAGCCCGGTCAGCGCGGCCGACCAGGTGACCAGGTCGTGCTGGCTGATCCGGTAGGCGTCCTCCAGCGGCCTGGCCGACCCCGTCGACATCAGGTACAGGTCGTCCTCCAGGCGGGGCCACGGCGTGGGGACCCGCTTGATCAGCTCGACCGCGACCACCGTCCGCATCGCCGCCTCGACGGCGGTGCCGCACACCTCGCCGTGGCCCTGCCGGGCGTGCCCGTCGCCGATCGAGAACATCGCGCCTTCGACGTTGACGCCCAGGTAGACGGTCACCCCGGCGCGCAGCTCGGGGGTGTCCATGTTCCCGCCGTGCGCGTCGGGGGTGATCGTCATGCGGGACTCGTTCGCCGCGGGGGCGACGCCGACCGTCCCGTGCATCGGGTCGAGCGGCAGCTCCACGCTGAAGTCGCTGTTGCGCGCGTGGTAGACGGCCACGCCGCGCTCCAGGTCCAGGTCGTAGCGCCACACCCGCTCCTCCAGCGGCGGTTGCAGCATCGCCGTGGTGTGCGTGCCGGTCAGCGCGCCGAAGTGCGGGAAGGTGGTGGAGACCGCCCAGTCGCGGGCCGGGGTGATCGACACGAAGTGCAGCGCGAGCGTGTCGCCGGGCTCGGCGCCCTCCACGTGGAAGGGGCCGGTGACCGGGTTGAGGTAGGGGAACTCGCAGACTCGCGAGGGCAGGTCGGCCACGGACCGGACCCGGCCGCCGAAGCAGTCCTCGGTGTACAGCTCCATGATCGTGCCGGGGCGCACCTTGCCCACGGCCGCCCGCCCGCCGAAGGTGTAGCTCAGCTCCTCGGGGGTGGGCTGGTAGGACACGATGTTCATGACACCTCCGAAGGAAGGCTGGGCCTGCGGCCCAGCAGGTAGGTCAGCAGCAGCGCGACCAGGCCGACGCCGAGCCAGACGAAGCCCAGGACCTGGGCCGCCACGCTGGCGTTGACGACGACGAAGAGCAGGATGAGGAAACCGGCGACGGGCGCGACCAGATGCGCGAGCAGGTTCTTGCTGCGCTCGCGCACGACGTGGTGCACGACCACCGCCACGTGCAGCACCAGGAACGCGGTCATCGCGCCGAAGTTGACCAGCGAGCCGAGGGTGCCGATGCCGTTGTCCACCCGGGTCATCACGACGCCGAGGACGAGCGAGATGACGGCCACGGCGAGCGTGGCGTTGACCGGCACCCGGTGCTTGGGGTCGATCTTCGCCAGGAACCGGGGGAGCTGCCGGTCGCGCGCCATCGCGAACAGCAGCCGCGAGGTGGCCGCCTGGGCGACGAGCGAGTTGGCGAAGCCCCAGGCGATCGCGGTGGCCACGGCGGTGAGCACGCCCAGCCAGGCGCCGCCGGCGTAGGCCGCGGTGTCGTAGAAGGCGTTGTCCAGCGGCGCGCCGGGCACGAACAGCGCCTCCCGGTTCGGCACCAGCAGCGCCGCGACCCAGGTCTGCACGACGAACAGGACGGCGGCCAGCCCCAGTGCGGCCACCATCGAGCGTCCGAGCCTGCGCGAGTCCTCCTTGCTCTCCTCCGCCAGCGTCGAGATGCCGTCGAAGCCGAGGAAGGACAGCACCGCCACCGAGGCCGCGCCGAACACCACCGTCCAGGAGAAGGACGAGGAGTCGAAGAGAGGGCTGAGCGCGCCGGCCTGGCCCTTGCCCTGGGCGAGCGCGACGATGCCGATCACCAGGAAGATCGCGAGTACGACCAGCTCGGCGACCAGCATGATCCGGGTGATGCGGGCGGTCATCTGGATGCCCAGGTAGTTGACCACGGTGTTCAGCAGCACGAACCCGACCAGCCAGGCCCACACCGGCACGGCCGGCACGAACGACGCCATCGCCGTGCTCGCCACCAGGTAGAGCAGGGCGGGCACCAGCACGTAGTCGAGCAGGATCGCCCATCCGGCCATGAACCCGACCGGCGCGTTGATGCCCCGCCCGGCGTAGGTGTAGACCGAGCCGGCCATCGGGAACGCGCGGGCCATCTGCGCGTACGACAGCGCGGTGAACGCCATCGCGACCAGGCCGATGATGTAAGCCAGGGCGACCATGCCGCCGGAGGCGGTGAAGACGCTGCCGAAGATGCCGAACGGCGCGATCGGCACCATGAAGATCAAGCCGTAGATCATCAGGTCGGCGAAGCTCAGTGAGCGCTTCAGCTCCTGCTTGTATCCGAACCGCTCCAGCGTCGGCTCGGCCTCCGGGGAAGAGGTCATGGCTGCTCCTTGAGGTTTTGGGGGGCAGCCGTACGATAGAGCCAATCCTTTCAAACGGAAAGGTTTCAATCGGAAGTTATGACGTCGAAGTCCAGACCGTCGGCCCTGCCGAGGTGAACGCGGTGCCGTACGTGCCCGCCATACAGCGTGAGCCTGCCGCGTGCGCTGGTGATCGACGTGCCGTCCGCGACGGCCTCCAGGCGGGGTACGGCGAGCGTGCGCGCCCTGGTCGCGAGCGCGGCCAGCATCCTGACCGCCTCGTAGCAGCCCTGGCCGTGGGCGTTGAGCATCGGCGCGTCCACGCCGAACCTGCGCGTGTAGCGCTCGCCGAAGTCGAGGCCCGCGTCGGTGGTCAGGCAGCCGAAGTAGCCCATCGAGGCGTACAGCTCGCCGGTGCCGTCGCCGCCGACGCCGAGCAGGCCGTGCTCCTCCAGCGCGGCGCAGAGCCTGGCCGCGCCCAGCCCGCTGGCCGTGTACGCGCGGTTGAACTGCACCAGGTCGCTGCCGATCAGGCTGACCACGATCGCGTCCGGCCTGGCCCGCACCACCGCGTCCAGCGCATGCTCGGCCCCGCCGTACGCGACGAGCCGCTCGCCCACCACCGCCGGGCCGAGCCGCCGCCTGGCCGCCTCGTGCACCAGCCTGGGCCACACGTAGTCGTTGCCGAGCAGGAACCACCGCGCCGCCCGCCGATGCCTGACCAGCCACTCGATCCCGGGCCTGAGCTGCTGCCCGGGCGTCTCCCCGAGAAAGAAGACCCCCGGCGTCCGGACCCCACCCTCGTACGGCGGGGCGTACACCAGCGGCACCCGGGCCCTGATCGCCCGGACCACCGCCACCCTGACGTCGCTGGCGTAGGTGCCCGCGACCGCGTCGATCGTGCCCGTCTCGACCAGCGAGGCGACCTCCGCCGCCACCTCGGCCGCGCTCCTGCCGCCGTCGACGAGCACCAGCTCCACCGGCATACCCAGCACGCCGCCGGCCGCGTTCAGCTCGTCGGCGGCAAGGACCGCGCAGTTGATCGCGCACGGGCCCACCAGGCCCAGCACACCGGACACGGGGACGACCAGCCCGATCCTGAGCCCGTCGGCCCGGATCAGCCGCGCCTCCAGCGGATCGAGGATCGGCGCCACGCCGACGAGTATCCTCCAGATCAGACCCCTGGTGAAAGGACCTCCGCATGGTGACGACCGGTTTGGGGTCCTCGCTCGCCTATCTGCTGAGCCGCGCGGAGCGCAGCGTCAACCGCGGGCTGGCCGCGTCGCTGGCCGGGGAGGACGTCACCGTCGAGCAGTGGCGCATCCTGCGCGCCCTGGCCGACGGGCGCGGCCACTCGATGGGCGAGCTGGCCGCCGCCGTGCTCATGCCGCACCCGACGCTCACCAAGGCGGTCGACCGGCTCATCGACCGAGCCCTCGCCTACCGGGGGCCCTCGGCCGGCGACCGGCGGCGGGTGGCCGTCTTCCTCGCCGACCGCGGCGCCGACCTGCTGGCCCGCGTCGAGGGCGCGGTCGCCGAGCATCACCAGCTGATCGAGGCCGCCTACGGTCCCGACCGCACCAGGCAGCTCATGCGCGACCTGGAGGAACTGGTGGAGTCGCTCGGCTGACGGCTCAGAGCCAGAAGGTGTCGTGCCTGAACATGAACTCCGCCTTCTCCTCGTCGCTCTTGTCCGCCAGGTCGAGCAGGCCCTCGAAGTAGCCCTCGCGAGGGGCGCCCGGCGCGAAGTGCAGCAGCATGGACGCCGGTTCGCCCGACTCGTTGCGGAACCCGTGCACGCCGCCCTCGGGGACGTGCACGAAGTCGCCCGGCTTGGTCTCCAGCCAGCGGGTGCCGTCGTAGATGCGCACCGTGCCTTCCAGAATGTAGAACGACTCCGAGATCGAGCGGTGGAAGTGCGGGGCGGGGCCGGAAGGGGTGGCGGGCATGTCCCACCGGTAGAGCCCGAACTGCCCGTTGGTGCTGGCGCCCGTCGCGAGGTAGCTTGCCGTGCCGCCGCTGGAGTAGGTCAGCTCGGGCTTGTGGGCGGCGGCGCGATAGGTCGCGTTGACCTCCCCAGACTCCCCCAGATAACGCGGTTCCGGATATGTCACGACTTCTCCCCGGCGTGGTCTCTTGGCTGGTTTGGTCAGCCTCTCATGGGGCCGTGTCTGTCAGGACACCGTGTAGGCGTCGTAGATCACGGCCGAGTCGGCCCGGAGGCCGGAGGCGACGGCCAGGGTGTGGTTGAGCCAGAGGTAGCCGGAGGCGGCGGTCTCGAAGGTGACCGAGAGGCGGAAGTAGTAGCCGGCCGGGTCGACGGGTTCGCCCCGGCCGAGTGCGGCGATCACCTCGGGCGGGCCGTGCCGTACGCCCTGGGTCTGGAGGTAGACGAGGGCGTCGTCGTGGGTGCGCAGGGTGTAGCGGCTGTCGATGTCGGCGCTGCCGTCCGTGCGCACGACCTGCCAGTCCGCGCCGCCGGGCAGGACCTCGCCGGACAGCCTGGGGCCCTCGAACGAGCCGCCGAGGACGTCGATCACGCGGCGGCGGCCCCACGGTGTCACACCCAGGTCCTTGACGGGCGCCAGCTCCACGCGGAACCGGGCGAGCGGCTCCAGGCCCGGCCTGACCGGTTCGTAGGTCATGGCGTGTAGGACGGGCGGTCGTTGAGCAGGTCGGGGTGGAAGCCGGCCGTGCGTTTGTAGGAGGCGGCGATGGCCTCGCGTTCGGCGAGCGGGATGACCTGTTCGATGTCGGCGAAGCCGCCGGGGGCCCGTTCGTGGGCGAGCTTCATGACGACCTCCGGCCCCATCTGCCGGTTGGCGAGGCAGAGCGCGGTGGTCGGCGGCCGCCGATCCTCCTCGTACGCCGCCAACGCCAACCCGATGTCCTGAAATTTCGTGAGATGGAGGGCTAGGACGCGGGCGTCGAGGATGGCCTGGGAGGCTCCGTTCGAGCCGATCGGGTACATCGCGTGCGCCGCGTCGCCGAGCAGGGTGACCCGCCCGTGCGTCCAGCGCGGCAGCGGGTCACGGTCCACCATCGGGTACTCGTAGATCGCCTCGGCGCCCGCGATCAGCCCGGGGACGTCCAGCCAGTCGAAGCGCCACTCCTCGAAGTGCGGCAGGATCTCGGCCGCGGGCACCTGCCGGTTCCAGTCGCCCCGCCCGGTGGCCTCCCCGGCGACGGGCCGCTCGGCGATCCAGTTGATCAGCGTGTCCGTGATGGGGTAGGCGACGAACTTCCGCTCCCCGTCCCCGGCCATGATCATCGTCCGCCCGGTCAGGAACGGCTTGCCGTACGTCGTGCCGCGCCAGAGCACCAGCCCGTTCCACGGCGGCGGCCCCTCGTCCGGGTAGAGCGACGCCCGCACGGTCGACCGGATGCCGTCCGCCCCGACGAGCAGGTCGAACCCGAGCGTCGAGCCGTCCGCGAACTCCGCCTCGGCGTCGCCGTACCCGGTCAGCCTGCGGTCGGTGAGCACCGGCACGCCGCGCGCCTCGACCTCGCGCAGCAGCATCATCTGCAGCTCGCCCCGGTGCACCGAGTACTGCGGCCAGTGGTACCCGGCGGCCAGCCCGCGCGGCTCGCGCCAGATCTCCGAGCCGTACCGGTCGTAGTAGGCCAGCTCGCCGGTGGCCCGCGCCGTCTCTTCCAGCCGCGGCGCGAGCCCCAGCTCGGTCAGCTCCCGTACGGCGTGCGGAAGCAGGTTGACGCCGACCCCGAGCGGGCGGATCTCCCCGGCCGACTCGGCCACGGTGACCTCGGTGAACCCGGCGGCGTGCAGGCTCAACGCGGCGGCGAGCCCCCCGATACCGCCGCCGGCGATGAGAATCCGCACGACAGACCTCCCTGAATTGTTTTGGCCAAAACTATTTGGCCCCGGAGAGGCAGGCAAGTGGTGGGAGGATTCCGGGATGGAACGGATGGACGTCTGGTACGAGCGGTACGCTCGCGATCATGTGGCGAAACTGCCCGCCGACGTCGACGCCTCCGTGTTCGGGCTCGCCTACAACCTGCTGCACCTGTCGTACGTGCTCGTCGCCGACCTGGAGTCGCGCATCCACCGGCCGCACGGCTGGACGCTGCCCGGCTTCCGGCTCATGTTCAAGCTGTGGCTGCTGGGGCCGACCCGGGTCGGCGACCTCGCCGCGCTCTCCGCGATGACCCGCTCGGCCGTGTCCAACGCCGTCAACACCCTGCAGCGCGAGGGCCTGGTCGAACGCCAGGCCACCCCCGGCGACCGGCGCGGCGTCCTCGTCGCGCTCACCGGCAAGGGCCGGGAGGCGGTGAACGCCGCCTTCGTCGCGCAGAACGAACGCGAGCGCGAGTGGTTCGCGGCCCTCTCCGGCGCGGAACGCGAACACCTCGCCGACCTCGTCCGCCGCCTCATCGCCGCCCGCCCGGAGTCCTGACGGCGCCTTCCCGCATACGGGAACGCCGCCCCGGGAGCGTCTCCTGGGGCGGCGCCGGGATCAGGTCAGTGGATGTAGACGCTGGCTCCGTGCTCGGAGACGGTGGACTGCCCGGGGTGGACGATCGCCTCGACGTTGCCGTTGCAGTTGGGCGCGTTCAGGACGACGACCGGCCCGTTGGTCCGGTTGATGACGTGGAGGGGCCAGCGGCCGCTCTCGTAGCAGCCGCTGGGGTTGATGTACAACTGCCCGTTGATGATCAGCTGTCCGGTGGCCGCGGAAGCGGAGCCGGGAATGGCGAGGGCAAGCATCCCTGCTGCGGCGAGAGTGCCGAGCGTGGTGGTGATGCGTCGCATAGGGATCCTCCTGAGCACGGGGCCGCTGTACGCGGCCACTTCCGCGACACACTGTATTGCGCCGAATGCACAGAGTCACTGATCGCGCGACCGGGAGCCCCGGCGTGGCCACCGATTCGCACCGCTCGTTCGCGCTGCGGGTGGCTGGTCGCCGCTTCCGGGACCGCTTTGCCCTGAACTCGCCGAGATCGGGGCCTCGATCTCCGCCCGGCGTATCTGGAGTTCCCAGTGACCCTCCGTAATGATGGCAGGTATGGTCGATCCGTTGCCCCCTACCACCAGGCTCAGGTCGCGAGACGAGGGCGCCGTCATGACGCTGTCCGAACTGACGATCCGGTTCGCCCATGACTGGGTGATCTCGGAGGGGGTCGGCGCGGGCTGGTATGCGATACGGCGTGAGGGGACGGCCAGGCGCGGCCTGTCGGACGTGCGGTGCGGCGCCACCCCCGCCGAGCTGGCCCGCCACCTGGAGGACGAGCGAAACCTGGAGATCGGCTGCTTCGACCTGCGCTGACCGATGCCGGGCACGAGGCCGAAAATCAGCTGCGCCGGGCATTTCGCTCAGGCTAGCTTGATCACTCCTAAGCGATCAGGAGCGGCCATGAGCGACGTGCGGACGCGTGTCCGGGAGACCATCGACCAACTCGTCGAGTCGGGCCGGGAAACCGGCGTCCAGGTCGCGGCCTACCTGGACGGCGAGCTGATCGTGGACGCCTGGGCGGGCGTCGCCGACCCCGCCTCCGGCCGCCCGGTGGACGGCGACACCCTGTTCCACGGCTTCTCCACCGGCAAGGGCGTCACCGCGACCGTGGCGCACGTGCTCGCCGAGCGAGGGCTGATCGACTACGACACCCCGATCGCGCACTACTGGCCCGAGTTCGGCGCCCACGGCAAGGAGCGGGCGACCGTACGGCACGCGCTGACCCACTCCGCCGGAGTGCCGCAGTTGCCCGCGGACATCACCGCCGCCGACCTGTGCGACTGGGACGGCATGTGCGCCCTGATCGCCGCCCAGGAGCCGCTGTGGGAGCCGGGCACCGCCACCGGCTACCACGCCTGGACGTTCGGCTGGATCGTCGGGGAGGTCGTCCGGCGGGCCACCGGCAGGACCGTCTCCCAGGTGCTGCGCGAGGACGTCGCCGCGCCGATCGGCGTCGCCGACTCGCTGTTCTTCGGCATCACCGAGGAGGCCGCGCCCCGGGTGGCGACGCTGGTCGAGGGCAACTGGCGGGCGATGCTGTCCGGGATTCCGGCCGCCTGGCCGTTCTTCCGCGCGATGCCGAACCGCGAGGTCTGGACCGTGGCCGAGCTCGGCAACCGGCCGGACTACCTGCGCGCGGACGCCCCGGCGGGCGCCACCATGAGCGCGCGGGCCCTCGCCCGCGTGTACGCCGCGCTGATCGGCGAGGTGGACGGAGTCCGGCTGATCTCCGCCGAGCGGCTGGCGCAAGTGTCGGCCGTGGCCACCGACGCCGACGACCTGATGTTCGGCGCGCCCTCGGCCAAGGGCCTCGGCTACTTCCTCGGCGTGCGGCAGATGGGCGGCCGGCGCACCGCCTTCGGCATGCACGGCGGCGGCGGCAGCATCGGCTTCGCCGACCCCGAGCACGGCCTGGCCTTCGCCCTCACCCACAACCGCCTGGTCGGCGGCCACGCCGACATCGCCGCCCAGACGGTCGCCGACGAGGTCCGCTCCGCCCTCGGCATCGCCCGGGACGCCTGAGCGCCAGGAGAAGCGATTCCGGTCCCCTGGTAGGGCTGGAGCGAGGCGGCCCCGCTCCAGCCCTCCGGGTCACGGGTACAGGCCGCGCATCTGGTGGGCCTCGGCGACCCGGCCCACGCCGATCACGTGCGCCGCCTCGCGCAGCGTGACGCCGCGCTCCGCCGACACCGACTTGACCTCACCGAACGCCTGCTCCATCAGATCCCGCAGCTTGACCTCCACCTCGTTGGCGCTCCAGGAGTAGGCCTGCATGTTCTGCACCCACTCCAGGTACGACACGATCACGCCGCCGGCGTTGGCCAGGATGTCCGGCACGATCGTGGTGCCGTTGGCGGCGAGGATCTCGTCGGCCTCGGGGGTGGTGGGGCCGTTTGCGCCCTCCACGATGAGGCGGGCCTTCACCCGGGGCGCGTTGGCGGCGGTGAGCACGCCCTCCAGCGCGGCGGGCACCAGCACGTCCACGTCGAGCTCGAACAGCTCGTCGTGGCCGAGGGCGTCGGCGTGGCGGTAGCCGTGCACGCCGCCGCTCTCGGTCACCCAGGCGCGCAGGTCGGCGACGTCCAGGCCGGTGGTCGAGTACACGCCGCCGGTGACGTCGGAGACCGCGACGACGCGGCAGCCGGCGTCGGACAGGTACTGCGCGGCGAGCGCGCCGACCTTGCCGAAGCCCTGGACGGCCACGGTGACGCCCTCGGGGGAGCGGCAGAGCGCGGCGAGGGCCGCGATCTGGACGCCGCGCGAGGTGGCGCCGGCCCGGCCGAGGGAGCCGCCGAGCGTCATGGGCTTGCCGGTGACGACCCCGGGGACGGAGTAGCCGGCGTTGACGCTGTAGGTGTCCATGATCCAGGCCATGGTCTGCTCGTCGGTGCCGACGTCGGGGGCGGGGATGTCCTTCTCCGGGCCGATCAGCGGCAGGATCTCGTTGACGTAGCGGCGGGTGAGCCGCTCCAGCTCGCGGGTGGTCAGCGAGGTCGGGTCGACGGAGACGCCGCCCTTGGCGCCGCCGTACGGGATGCCGACCAGCGCGCACTTCCAGGTCATCCACATGGCCAGCGCGGTGACCTCGTGGATGTCGGTGGCGGGGTGGAAGCGGATGCCGCCCTTGGCGGGGCCGCGCGAGACGTTGTGCTGGACCCGGAAGCCCTGCACCACGTCCATACGGCCGTCCTCGCGCCGGACGGGCACGGAGACGGTCAGCGAGCGGCGAGGGGTGGCGAGCATGGTGCGCAGGCCGTCGTCGAGGCCGAGCTGCTCGGCCGCCTGGGCGAGCTGGTGGAGGGCGGAGTCGAGGGCTTGGCGCCCAGGAGTGATCAGGGCCGGCGTCGTTGACGGCACCATGACGGTCATGGGAGAGATTCCTCCTGTTTAGGTCACCCGTATTCAGGAAAGGCGCCATTGCCTTACCCGTATGGGCGATTCTGTCGGGATCAGCCTAGATTGCTGCGAGGGGGTGGTTGTTGGTTCGAAGCCGATCTGTTGTGATCGATCCAAGCCGGTGATCGCCGAGCTTGGAACATGCCACTCTGGCAGTCTTGCCGCGGCGAATCTGCCGAACTGTCACACCGGGGGTTGTTCGATGCCGGAACTGGTCGTGGGGCCCATGCTGAGATACGTCGACACGTCGGCGGCGTCGATCTGGGTCGAGACGAGCGAGCCCTGCCTGGTCACGGTGGAGGCCGAGTGCGGGGTTCGGGCGCGGGCGGAGACGTTCAGCGTGCACGACCACCATTACGCGATCGTCGATCTGGCCGACCTGAGCGGGAAGAGCGTCACCTACGAGGTCAGCCTGGGGGACACGAAAGTGTGGCCCGAGGACAAGCCCAGCCGGATCAGGCTGATGCCGCCCGGAGGGCCCAGGCGGGTGGTGTTCGGGTCGTGCCGTACCAGCGTGCCGCACGATGCCAAGCACACGCTCTCGCACGGTGAGGACGTGCTGCGCGCCTACGGCTTCGACCTGCGGGAGACCCCCGACGAGGAGTGGCCCGACCTGCTGCTCATGCTCGGCGACCAGGTGTACGCCGACGAGCCCAGTCCCGAGATGCTGAGCTTCATCGCCGCCCGCAGGGCGCCGGGCCAGCAGCCGGCCAAGGAGATCGCCGACTTCGAGGAGTACGCCGAGCTCTACCGCCTGGCCTGGACCGACCCGGAGATCCGCTGGCTGCTGTCCACCGTGCCCACCGCGATGATCTTCGACGATCACGACCTGCGCGACGACTGGAACACCTCCCACGACTGGCGGGAGAAGATGCGCAAGGTCGGCTGGTGGCGCCGCCGCGTGGTGGCGGGGCTCGGCGCGTACTGGATCTACCAGCACCTCGGCAACCTGTCGCCGGCCGAGCGGGCCGAGGACCCGGTGTTCCGGGAGCTGGTGAAGGGCGGCGGCGGCGAGGTGCTGGACGCCTTCGCCGCCAAGGCCGACGACGAGCCCAGCAGCAACCGCTGGAGCTACGCCCGCGACCTCGGCCACAGCCGCCTGATCATGGTCGACACCCGCTGCGCCAGGCAGCTCACGCCCGGCGACCGGCGGATGCTGGACCCGGGGGAGTGGCAGTGGCTGGAGGACCAGGTGTCCAGCGCCCCCGGACGGATGATCATCGGGTCGTCGATCCCGTTCCTGCTCCCTGAGGGCGTCCACCTCGTGCAGAACTGGAACGAGGCCCTGTGCGACGGCAAGTGGGGCAAGCTCGTCGCCAAGCTGTCGGAGGCCTTCCGGCAGGCGTTCGACCTGGAACACTGGGGCGCCTTCCGGCGCTCCTTCGAGTCGCTGTCGCGCCTGCTCGTGGCCAGCGGCAAGCCGGTGCTGATCCTCTCGGGCGACGTGCACTACTCCTACGTCGCCAAGGCCGGCGCGGGGCGGATCCAGCAGATCGTCTGCTCGCCGATCCGCAACCCGCTGAGCCGCCTGCTGCGCGTGGCCAACATCTTCACCCAGTTCGGGATCGCCACACTGATCGGCGGCTCCCTGGCCCGCCTCGCCCGCATCCCGCGTCCCCCGTTCCGCTGGCGGATCCGCAACGGCCCCTGGTTCCAGAACGCGGTCGCCGCACTGGACTTCACCGACACCACCACCGCGACCTGGTACGGAGCCACCGACAACCCGCTCACCGGCGCCCGGCCCAGCTTCGACGAGATCGTGAAGGTGACCCTGGACTGACGAAACGGTGGAACCGGTCTCCCGCATGCGGCCAAGTACTGGTTGACCGCATGACATTCCCGGGAGAGGACCCCGTACGTGGTAAGTGCCCAGGCACTTCTCGACGGCTCCACGCTGGATGACTCGACGCTGATCGGGCATTCGACGCGCGAGCCCGAGCTTTTCGCGGTGCTGTTCGACCGGCACGCCGACGAGATCTTCCGGTACGCCGCCAGGCGCCTCGGCCCCGAACTGGCCGAGGACGTGACCGCGGAGGTGTTCCTCGTCGCCTTCCGCGGGCGCGCACGCTACGACCGTTCCCGCGCCGACGCCAGACCCTGGCTGTACGGCATGGCCACCCGCGTCGTCTCCCAGCACCGCAGAGCCGAACGCCGCCGCACCCAGGCCATGGCCCGCGTGCCGGCGGACCGGCCGGCCTTGTTCGACGAGCGCAGCGCCGACCGGGTCACCGCGCAGCAACTGCACCCGCGCCTGGCCAAGGCGCTGACCCGGCTGAACGCCAGCGAGCGGGACCTGCTGCTGCTGGTGGCCTGGGCGGACCTGACCTACGAGGAGGTCGCGCTCGCGCTCGGCATCCCGGTCGGCACGGTCCGCTCACGGCTGCACCGGCTGCGGGTCAAGGCGCGCAGGGCGCTCGGCGACATCGATCCCTTCAGTGAGGAGTCCCAGCATGGATGACGAGATCGAGGTGTTCGCGAAGGGCCGTCCGGCGGCTTCGCCGTACCCGGAGGAGGCGAGGCGGGTCGCGCGCGAGCGGTTGCTGGGGCGGGCGGCGGCGGGCGGGCGCGGATGGCGGCTGCCGAGGATGGGCTGGCAGGCGGCGGGGGCCTTCGGGCTGACCGTCGTGCTGGTCGGCGGGGTGGCCGTGGCGCTGTCCGGGCGCGGCGAGGTACCCGCCTTGCGTCCGCTCGACGTCACCGCCTCGGTGGTCGCCCGCGGCGTGCCCGAGCTGGACCCGAAGCCGGGCCAGTTCATCGTGGTCGAGTCCGAGACGATGCACCCCTCCTACTCCTTCGGCTCGAAGGAGACACGCCACCTGTACCGGACGAAGCGGAAGATCTGGCAGTCGGTCGACGGGAAGGCGAACGGGCTGCTGATGGTGGAGGGGCTGGAGCCCAGGCAGTACCCCGGCTGGCCGATCCCCGACGACGCGAAGGACTGGGAGGGCCGCACTAGCTGGATGGAAGAACTGCCCGCGTGCCCGGACCTGCGGGGCGACCGCCGTACCGACTATGTCCACGTCGGCACGCTGCCCACCGAGGCCCGGGCGATGCTGGCACACCTGTATGAGATGAACGAGGAGAAGAAGGGGAAGACGCGGGGCAATCCGATCGACGAGCGGGTCTTCGAGTCGGTCATGGCCCTGAGCATGGAGACATACCTGCCGCGGGCGCAGCGCAAGGCGCTGTTCGAGGCGGCCAAGGAGATTCCGGGCGTCGAGGTGGCCGAAGGCGTAGAGGACTCGGCGGGGCGCAAGGGGGTCGCCCTGGGGAGGATTCAGCGAGGGGTGCTCGCGCAGCTCATCTTCGACGAGCGGACGTACGGGTTCATGGGCCAGCGCGACACCGTCGTGGACGCGGCGCAGGCGCAGGCCCCGAAGGGCAGCCTGCTGGCGCTGACCGCGCAGACCTCCGTCTCCGTGGTCGACACGCTGCCCCAGGTCGACGGTGTGGAGAGCGGAAGCTGCATGCCGCAGCCCACCATCACGGCCACGATCACGCCCACCCCCATTCCAGAGCCAGGCGTGACGGTCACGATCACCCCGATCCCGGACGAGACCGGGTGACCCGTACGGCTCGCGCCCGTGCCCTGGGCGCGAGCCGTACCGGCTGTTAGAAGGACGCCAGCACCTCGGCGAGCTGGTCGACCGCCCAGAGCAGGTCCTCCTCGGAGATCACGATCGGCGGCGCGAGCCGGACCGTGGAGCCGTGGGTGTCCTTGGCCAGCACGCCACGTGCCAGCAGCGCCTTGGACACCTCGCGGCCGGTGGCCAGCGACGGGTCGATGTCGACGCCCGCCCACAGCCCGCGCCCGCGCACGGTCACCACGCCCCGGCCGATCAGGCCGCGCAGCCGCTCGTGCAGCAGCTCGCCGAGCTGCTTGGCCCGCGCCTGGTACTCGCCGGTGTTCAGCATCTCGATCACCGCGTTGCCGACCGCGCAGGCCAGCGGGTTGCCCCCGAAGGTGGAGCCGTGCTGGCCCGGCTTGATGACGCCGAGGACGTTCTCGTTGGCGGCGATCGCCGAGACCGGGACCACGCCGCCGCCCAGGGCCTTGCCCAGCACGTAGATGTCGGGCACGACGCCCTCGTGGTCGCAGGCGAACGTCTCCCCGGTACGGCCGAGGCCGGACTGGATCTCGTCGGCGATCATCAGCACGTTGTTCTGGTCACAGATGTCGCGCACCTGGGTCAGGTAGCCGTCCGGCGGCACCAGCACCCCGGCCTCACCCTGGATCGGCTCGACCAGCACCGCGACCGTGTTCGCGTTGATCGCCTCGCGGATCGCCTCGGCGGAGCCGTACTTCACGATCGTGAAACCGGGCGTGTAGGGGCCGAAGTCGTCGTGCGCGTCGGGGTCGGTGGAGAAGCTGATGATCGTGGTGGTGCGGCCGTGGAAGTTGTCCTCCATCACGATGACGTTGGCCTGCTCGGGGGCGACGCCCTTGACCTCGTAACCCCACTTGCGGGCCACCTTGATCGCGGTCTCCACGGCCTCGGCGCCGGTGTTCATCGGCAGGATCATGTCCTTGCCGGTGAGGTCGCCGAGTCCGGCGCAGAAGCTCGCGAACTGGTCGTGGTAGAAGGCCCGGCTGGTCAGCGTCAGGTTCTTCAGCTGCTCCTGGGCCGCCTCGATGATCTTCGGGTTGCCGTGGCCGAAGTTGAGCGAGGAGTATCCGGACAGGAAGTCCAGGTAGCGCTTGCCCTCCACGTCGGTCACCCACGCGCCGTGCGCCTCGTGGATCACGACGGGCAGCGGGTGGTAGTTGTGCGCGCTGCGACGCTCGCTGACCTCGATCAGCTCAGAGCTCGTGCTCATTTCTCTCTCTCCCCCTTGTGAACTGGTGTTATGCCCGGATCTCGAGGGTGCAGCACTTAGGGCCGCCCCCTGCCTTGCGCAGCTCGGAGAGCTCCACCGGGATCACCTGGTAACCCCGGTGCTTGAGCTCCAGCTGCAGACCGCCGGCCTCGGCGTTGATCACCACGTGAGTGCCGTCGCTGACCGCGTTGAGGCCGAGCACCTCCGCGTCGTCGGCGCCGGCGAGGACCGCGTCCGGGAACATGTGGCGTAGGACCGCCTGGCTCCCCTTGGTGAACGCTCCGGGGTAGTAGGCGATATTCCGTCCGTCGAGCGGGAATAGCGCCGTGTCGAGGTGGTAGAAGCGCGGATCGACCAGCGTGAGCGACACCACCGGGCGGCCGAGGAACTCCTGCGCCTCCCGGTGCGCCTCGTGCGTGCTGCGGAATCCGCTGCCGGCCAGGATCACCTCGTCGAGCGTGAGGAAGTCGCCCTCACCCTCGTTGACGTACGACGCCTCCTGGGTGCGGTAGCCGCGCTCGGCGAACCAGTTCAGGTAGGCGGGGCCCTCAGCGGCGCGCTCGGGGAAGGTGAAGCGGGCGCCGTAGACGCCGCCGCCGACGACCAGTGCGCCGTTGGCCGCGAACACCATGTCGGGCAGGCCCTCCACCGGGTCGATCAGGCTGACCTGGTGTCCGAGCTCCTCGTAGGCCGTCTTGAGGCTCTCCCACTGCCGGATGGCGACCTCGCGGTCGGCGCCCGCCGCCGGATCCATCCACGGGTTGATCGCGTACTCGACCGTAAAGAAGTCGGGGCGGCACATCAGGAAGTGCTTGGGCATGCGTGAGCTCCGTCGTCACTGAGGGGTTCTCGGGGGGACGGAGCCAGCCTAGGAACGGCGTTTACGCAGGCCAAGCGGCCGGTATTGCGTGTAGGCGCGGGTTTGTTGTCTCTATAGCCCGATTGACGATGATTCGTTGCGCAGGGCCTCGGTGGCCGCGCGGGACTCGGGCAGCGCCGTTCCCGGCGGCGTGTCGACCAGCCTGGACAGCACGATCGAGCTCTTGGTGCGCACCACGAAAGGCTCCGAGGCGATCCGCTCGATCACCCGCTCCACGTGCCGCACGTCCGCCGCCCTGATGTGCAGCAGCGCGTCCGCCTCGCCGGTGATCGTGCAGGCCGAGACCACCTCGGGATTCCTGGCCACCGCGATGCCGATCTCGGTGGGCGACGTCTTGCCCCGGCAGAACAGCTCCACGTACGCCTCGGTCGTCCAGCCGAGCGCCTGCGGCGCCACCCGCGCGCTGAAGCCGGTGATCGCACCGGTGACGCGCAACCTGTCCACCCTCCGTTTGACGGCCGAAGCCGACAGGCCCACCTGGAGCCCGATCTCCGCGTACGTCGCCCTGGCGTCCTCGACGAGCGCCGCGATGATGTCCCGATCCAGCCGATCAAGTTCCACGGTGCCCTGTATACCTCCTCGGCCCCGGCCGATATCAATTGGCGACACGGCCCCTGGATTAACGCTTCGTGGCGGTTAGCATCGAAGGTCAGGACACGCTGGAGGCCAGATGCGCTTCACTCGCCGGCACAGGGACGAACCAGCTGACCAGGGGCAGGTCGTGCGCGCGGAGCCGGCCACGCCGTACGAGGGGGATCTCTACCGGTTGCCGGACTGGGCGGGCAGGCGCGCGGCGGAGCGGGAGCTCGGGCGCGGGCACGCCGACGGCGGCCAGTTCGACACGCTGACGCTGGAGACCGGCAGCGTGCCGCGCTTCCACGAGCTGGAGGACGAGCGGCTGGCCGAGCTCAGCCGCGCCGAGGACTGCGCCGAGCGCGAGGTGCAGCGGGCCCGCGCCGAGTTCGAGTCGCAGAAGATCAAGGTGACCGAGTCGCAGCGCAGGTTCGGCGAGGCCCGCCAGGCGCTCGACGAGAGCAGGCGCATGGTCGCCGAGCTGGAGCAGCCCAGCAGGCGGCCGGGCGACGGGCGGCCCACCTCGATCGCGCTGACGGGTGGCCGCTGGGCGGGCATCCGCCGCTGGCTGCCCGCCGCGTTACTTCTGCTGCTGCTGCTCATCGTCGAGGTGCCGATCCTCTACCAGGTGATCCTCAACTGGGGCGACAGTCCAGAGATGACGGCCCTGCTCGCGGCCGGCGCGGCGTTGATCATGCTGGTCGCCCCGCACATGTACGGCCGGGCGTTCCGCACCTGGCAGGAGAACGGCAGCCCCGCCCGCGGCCGGTGGCTGCTCGCCGGGACCGCCGCCGTCTGGCTCGGCCTCATCCTCGCCGTCGCCGTCCTACGCCGGGACGCCCTGGTCAGGCCGCTGGTGGTGGACGGCCAGAACATCGGCCCCGCCTCCGACGGGGTGGGCCAACTCCCCACCATGATCCTGCTGCTGGCGCTGCTGATCGCCACCGCGCTGATCGCCGCCGACCTCGGCCGCCGCATGCACAACCCCAACGACCGGCGGCTGCGCGAGCTGCGCGCCAAACGCGACGCCGACGCCGACGCGTGCGCGCGGGCCCAGCTCGACTACCAGCGCGACGCCGGGTACGCCGAGAGCATCGGCCAGCACCTGCAGGCCGCCGACCGGCGCCGGGCCGGACGGGTGCGCCAGATCGACAACGGCTTCGACAGCCTGGCCACCGCCTACCTCGGCGGGGTGGTCGAGGGGCTGCGCGACCCCGAGGCGGCGAGCTGGGCCGAGCGCATCCTGATCAGACGCCGCGACGCGGGCGCGCACCGCGGCTGAGCGCTCAGAGCAGGTCGACGGTGGTGGCGCCGGCCGACTCCAGGGCTTCCTTCCAGAAGCTCTCCAGCAGCGGGAACCGGTCCGGGTTGGAGGTCTTCTGCCGGAGGAATCCGTGCACGACCACCTCGTAGCCGGTCAGGTCGGGCAGGAGGCCGGCCGCGCGCAGCTCCTTGATCTTCTGCTGCCGCGCGCCCTCGGTCAGGTCGAGCTTGTTGACGTTCAGTTCGCCCCGGTTGTTGATCAGATCGCTGAAGACCATGATCCGGTGCCCCTTGCCGGGGGCGCGCTGCGCGGCCATCTGCTTGGCCAGGTAGCGCAGCGCGCCCAGTACGTCGGAGCCCTCGCCCTCGGTGGGGCAGTCGAAGAGCTTGACCGCCCGGGGCAGCGCCTGGGTCACCCGGTGCGCCCGGATGCGGTCCTCGACGACCGGGTTCCCGTTCGGGTTCTCCCGCTTCGTCGCCGCGATCGCCACCGGGTCCGCCCGGCACGGGCTGCTCTCCGACGCCCCGGTGACGGCGGCGAACCCGATCCAGTCACACTCCTCGGTGAACGCCGGCAGCTTGGTGTCGACGTCGGTGCGCGAGGTCGCCGGGTCGGCGTACGTCGTCGAGTCGACCACCACGCCGCACACCGCCCGCGCCTCGGTCCCGCACCCCGTCACCCCCACGGCCACCATCGCGACCGCGACACCCCCCGCGACGGCCCGTAACCCCGTCATCGCGCCCCCTCGCCTGAGTTGTCCTGGTTAGCCTTGTCGTCGTCTTCGCGGGCGGTGTCGTGCTCGCCCGCGGGCAGCTCGGGGCGGGCCTCAGGCCGGGTGAGCCGGTGGACGTCGGCGTGCCACATCTCGATGCGGTGCTCGACGTCGTCCAGCAGACCCTCCAGCTCCCGCCTGCCGGACAGCGCCGTCGGCGTCTCCAGGGTGGAGTCCATCGCGGTGACCTCGCTCTTCCACAGCGACGGGATCTCCTCCCGGCGCGGGTGGGCGCGCATCACGCCGCCGCGGTAGGCGGCGATGAGCTGCTCGGCCCACGCGTGCACGGCCTCCACCGTGTGGTCGCGGGCCAGCAGGGCGCTGCCCCACTCCTGGGAGAGCTGCTCGATGTGCGCACGGGCGCGCTGCACGGTGTCGCTCGCCTCGCGCAGCGCCGCGTGCCTGCGCCTGTCCTCCCGCCGCCGCCGCGACTCGGCGACGGAGATGAACGGGTCCGCGCCGTCGGGGCGATGGCCGTTCGGGGAGGGGTCCTCCGGGGGTGCGCTCCGCAGGTCGGCGCGGCCGGTTTCGCGCAGGATGGTCTCGCGCGCCTCACTGGCCCGCTTCAGCAGCTCGGTCCGGGTGGCGGCCAGCTCCAGGTCCACGTGCGCGATCCGTTCGCGGGCGCGGGCGCGCACCTCGGACAGGTAGACGGGCTGGAACTCCGGGTCGGTGAACTCCCGCAGGGCGTGCTGCCGGGCGTCGCGCATCCCCTGTCGGTGCGCCTGCTCACGCTCGGCTCCCGGGTCGTCCGCTCCTCGCTTGAACAGGCGTGACCAGAACGCCATCCACGTCTCCCGGCTCTGCCGCACGCGGCCCCGAGTGTCCCTGAGTCCCCAGACTAATCGGTCCCTTCGCGGCGATCGCGCGATGAGCGGAAACACGAAGGCTCCCGGCCTGAAACGGCCGGGAGCCTCGGTGAGCGGAGCAGGTCAGCCCTTCTCGGCCTCGCCCGTCGACTGCTCCATGGCCTCCTCGGGAGAGGCCTCCAGGTCCTGCTCGGCGTCGGCGCCCGCCTGCGCGGAAGCCTTGTCGAGGCGGACCCAGCTGGTCACGCTCTCCACCGCGAACAGCACGAACAGGTAGGCCGTGAGCACGGCCAGCACCGGCGTGAGCCAGCCGAGCGCCGCGCCGACACCGATGATCAGCAGCCGCACCTCCCAGCCGAGACCCGCGTGGAAGACCCAGGCGGGCGGCCAGATGCTCTGCCGCGTCCGGTAGACGGTGTCGTAGGTGTGGTAACCCACGACGTACAGCAGCACGAACAGCAGCCACCTGGGCGCGTCGGCGGCCAGGCCCACCAGGATGAGCGTGAGGAACTCGGTGCCGCGCAGCAGCGGCGGGGTGAGCCAGTCCAGGCGGCCGAGGTGGTCGCTCGGCGCGGTCGGCAGCACCAGGACGAGCATGATCAGGCTCGGTACGGCCAGCATCGGCCCCGGCTCCAGCAGCCCGGCCACGGCCAGCCCGATGATCGCCAGCAGCGCCACCAGCAGCGTCGGCACCGGCGGCAGTCCGCGGCCGAGCCTGGGCGCGACCAGGTGGACCAGGGGGCCGTCGTCGCGGTAGGCGAGCAGCCGGGCGGTCTGGACGCGCCGGCGCTCCTCGTCGGGATCGGGGGCCGGCGTGGCGGCGGCCTTCGGCTGAGTGATCATGCGAGCGACCTCATGAGACGTCCGGTGAAGGTGTAGACGGCGGCGAGGGAGCCCCAGATCACCAGCGTGAGGAAGGTGACCCGGGCGTCGAACAGTGCCGCGGTGATCGCGATCGCGGCGAACCGCTCGCCGATGGGGAACACGATCATCTTGCGCGCCCAGTGGACGGCGCGGAACTTGCCGGCCTTGGTCCACATCTTGAGCACGCCGCGGAGGCCGCCGCTGCGCTCGATCTTGCGGCGCTCCAGGGCCTTGCGCAGGTCGCGGTCGTCGGGGGCGGACAGGGCGAGGGTGGGGAGCTGGCCGGGGGGCTTGCGCCGGTTGGCGACGCCGAAGGAGAAGTCGAGCAGGTGCCGTACCGACTGCAGGCCGAGTGCGATCAATGCCAGCGTCCACACGTCGCCCTGGCCGGAGACGGCGAAGCCGATGGCCAGACCGGCGAAGACGACGTACTCCTTGAAGCGGTCGAAGGTGGCGTCCAGCCAGGCGCCCAGCACGCCGAACTTGCGGGCGTAGCGCGCGACCTGACCGTCGACGCAGTCGAAGACGAAGGCGAAGTAGATCAGGATGCCGCCGGCCACCATCCACAGCCGCTCGCCGGTGGCGAAGCAGCCGGCCGCGGCCACGCCGAGCGCGATGGAGATCAGCGTCACCTGGTTGGGGGTGAGCCCGCGCCTGGCCGCCCAGCGGGCGATGAAGCGCGAGTAGGTGCTGACGAAGTAGGTGGTGAAGAAGCCGTCGGCGCCCTTGACCGCGTTGTTGAGCCGGGCGCGGTCCTCGTCCATGCCGGACATCTCGGTCGCGGCCTCGGTGGCCTCGGCCTGGGTGAAGATGCGGCGGTAGAACAGGTCGCGGCGGCCGCGGATGCCGACCGACACGCCCTTGCGGACCAGGGCGAAGACGATGATCTGGAGCAGGTCGTCGTCGGGGCCGAACAGGTGGGCCAGCCCGGCGAGCTCGCGGCAGGCCTCGGCCAGCACGGGCGCGTGCCGCGCGTTGAGGTGCAGCGGGCCGAGCAGGATCGCGTTGGGGCGGGTGACCGCGTGGTGGGCGGAGCCGACCGAGATCACCCGGGACTTGCCGACCCGGGCGCGGACCATCAGCCCTTCGAGGCTGCGCTCGCCGATCTCGGGCTCGGCCTCGTCGATGGGGGCGAGTTCCTCGCGGACCTCGTCGGCGGCCGGTCTCGGCTCCTTGGCGACGAGCGCCAGCGCGCCGCGCTTGGCCTTGGTGATCTGGTAGATCAGCTCGTCGTGGATGACGGAGTCGGCCGGGATGACGAAGAGGTTCTCGGTGGCGGACTCGGCGACCTCGGCCAGGGCGAGCAGCTCGGCGGCGAGATCGGAGCGTTCGATCACGGCCGGGCGCGGGTCGAGGGACAGGAGCTGGGCGTTCAGCCGCTCGCCCACGGTGGGGGAGCCGGCTAGCGCGGCCAGCCTGAGGCCGGTCGGAGCGGTGTCAGGGCCGGGCAAAGAGCCCAGCAGGACCACGCGGGTCATGTCACCCTTTCGAGGCGGGTTGCGGGGGGCGGATCTACTGGTAATGCAGGGGCAGACGTCAAAGTCTAATGAGCATTGGGTAAAGCCGATCCACTACAGGTTTGAACGGTGGTGCCCTGCGCTGGGCAAATGGTCCCACTACACTGGGCAAGTGAGTCTGTATCGTGACGAGGGCGTCGTGCTGCGCACCCAGAAACTGGGTGAGGCGGACCGTATCGTCACCATCCTCACCAAGCGCACGGGCAAGGTGCGCGGCGTCGCGAAGGGCGTGCGGCGCACCACCTCCAGGTTCGGCGCCCGCCTCGAACCCTTCACCCACGTCGATCTGCAACTGCACGTGGGCCGCTCGCTCGACGTGGTCACCCAGGCCGAGACCATCCGCCCGTACGGCGAGACGCTGGCCACCGACTACCCCCGCTACACCGCCGGCAGCGCGATGCTGGAGACCGCCGACCGGCTCACCCAGGGCGAGAAGGAGCCGGCGCTGCGGCAGTTCCTGCTGCTGGTGGGCGGGTTGCGTGCGCTGGCCGAGGGCGAGCACGAGCCACGCCTGGTGCTCGACGCCTACTTCCTGCGCTCGCTGGCCGTGGCCGGTTACGCCCCCGCGCTGGACGCCTGCGCCAGGTGCCGGACGCCGACGGTGCGGGCGTTCGCGATCGTGGCGGGCGGCGCGGTGTGCGGGGCCTGCCGCCCGGCGGGCTCGGCCGTACCGGCGGAGCAGACGCTCGCGCTCATGACGGCGCTGATGCGCGGCGACTGGCGGCTGGCCGACGCCTCGGAGGGGCGTCACCGCAGCGAGTGCAGCGGTCTTGTCGCGGCATACCTCCAGTGGCACCTCGAACACGGAATACGCTCTCTTCGACACGTAGAAAGGGAGCCCGTAACGTGAACGTCCGTCCCCCAGCACCGCACCCGTCGGGTGTGAAGCCTCCGGCGATCCCGCGCGAGTTCGTGCCCAAGCACGTGGCGATCGTCATGGACGGCAACGGCCGCTGGGCCAAGTCGCGCGGGCTGCCGCGCACCGAGGGTCACAAGGCCGGTGAGGCGTCGCTGTTCGACGTCATCGAAGGCGCCATCGAGCTCGGCATCCCGTACCTGAGCGCCTACGCCTTCTCCACGGAGAACTGGAAGCGCTCGCCCGACGAGGTGCGTTTCCTCATGGGCTTCAACCGGGACGTGATCCGCCGCCGCCGTGACGAGCTGAACGCGATGGGCGTGCGGGTGCGCTGGGCGGGCAAGCCGGGCCGGCTGTGGAAGAGCGTGATCTCCGAGCTGCAGACCGCCGAGCAGATGACCGAGCGGAACAAGACGCTGACGCTGCAGTTCTGCGTCAACTACGGGGGCCGCCAGGAGATCGTCGACGCGGCGCTCAAGCTGGCCGGGGACATCGCCGCGGGCCGGGTCAAGCCGGGCAAGGTGAGCGAGAAGTCCTTCGCCCGCTACCTCGACGAGCCCGAGATCCCCGACGTCGACCTGTTCCTGCGTTCCTCGGGCGAGCAGCGCTTCTCCAACTACCTGCTCTGGCAGTCCGCCTACGCCGAGATGGTCTTCCTCAATCGGCTCTGGCCCGACTTCGACCGCAGGGACCTGTGGGAGGCGTGCGAGATCTACGCCAAGCGCGACCGCAGGTACGGCGGCGCGATCCCCAACCAGGTCTGACCTAGACCTTGCGGCGGGCCCGGTAGGCGGCCACGTGCATGCGGTTCCCGCAGGTACGGCTGTCGCAGTAGACCCGCGACCGGTTGCGCGACTCGTCCACGAACACCCGGTCGCAGTCGGGCGCCGAGCAGGTGCGCAGCCGCTCCCACTCGCCCTCCACCAGCAGGTGCGCCAGCGCCACCCCGCCGTCGGCGGACATGTGCTCGCACAGCGAGGCGCCGGGCGCGAAGTAGTGGACGTGCAGGGCGTGCCCGTCGTGCTCGGTCAGGCTGGCCGTGATCTTGGTCCCGGCCAGCAGCGTGTTGAGCAGCAGTACGGCGGTGTCCCGGTCGGGTGCGGTGAAGACGCGGTGGAACTCCTCGCGCAGCAGCCGCACCTGGCTCAGGTCGCGCGCGGTGAGCGTGGTGATGCCGCTCATCTGGTGGGCTTCGACGAACTCGCGCAGGTCGTCGGGGCTGGTCAGGCCGTCCTCACCGCCGGTCGCCGGTGAGGAGTTGACCAGATCGACGACCGTGGCCAGCGAATGCACCATGTCATGGCCAAACGGCATGTTGACTCCTGTCCGCGCCCGGTTCTAGCGTGCAGCGTATCTCTCTATCGGAATTTCGGGGGTTTCCGTGGGCGCACAGCGCCGTTTCGTGCTCATCGCGCTGGCGGGTGCACTGATCATTTCGGCCTCCGCGCCGCTGGTGCGGCTGTCAGGCGTCTCACCGGCCACGTCCGCCCTGTTCAGGTGCGGGTACGCGGTGCCCCCGCTGCTGCTGCTCGCCTGGTTCGAGCGGCGCAGGTTCGGCCCGATGCCGACCAGGAGCATGGTGCTGTCGTGGGTGGCGGGCGTGCTGTTCGCGCTCGACCTGCTGTTCTGGCACCACGCCATCGACTACGTGGGCGCGGGCCTGGCCACCGTCCTCGGCAACCTGCAGGTGTTCCTGGTCGCGTTCGGCGCCTGGCTGATCTTCCGCGAGCGCCCGTCCAGCAGCCTGATGCTCGTCACGCCCGTCGTGTTCGGCGGCGTGGTGCTGATCTCCGGCGTCTTCGACACTACCGCCTACGGCGCCGACCCGAGGCTCGGGGTGGTGTTCGGGGTGGCCACCTCGATCGCCTACGCGGGCTACATGCTGCTGGTCAAGGCCGCCTCCGGCGCACCGGCCAGGAACGCGGGCCTGCTGGCGCACGGCACCGTCGTGGCCACGCTGACGATCGCGCTGCTCAGCCCGCTCTTCGGCGGCGCCGACCTCGCCCTGTCCTGGCCCGCGCACGGCTGGCTGCTGCTGCTCGCGCTCGGTCCCCAGGTGGTCGGCTGGATGCTGATCACCTACTCGCTGCCCAGGCAGCCCGCCGCGCTCACCGCCCTGCTGCTGCTCATCCAGCCGCTGACCACGGTGGCCCTGGCCGCGCTCACCCTCGGCGAACGCCCCTCCACCCTCCAACTCGCCGGCTGCGCGGTGGTCATGATCGGCGTGCTGTACGGCTCGCGCGGCGCTCAGCGCACGCGGACGCCGGTCGAGCAGGAGCCGCAGGTGCCGAAGACCTCGACGGTGTGAGTGATCTCGGTGAAGCCGTGCTCGCTGCCCACCATCTCGGCCCACCGCTCGACGGCCGGCCCGGCCACCTCCACGGTCCGGCCGCAGCGGCGGCAGACCAGGTGGTGGTGGTGGTCGTCGCTGGCGCAGGCGCGGTAGACGGACTCGCCGTCGTCGGTGCGCAGCACGTCGACCTGGCCGCCGTCGGCCAGCGCCTGTAGCGCCCGGTAGACGGTGGTCAGGCCGATCTTGGCCCCGTCGGAACGCATTTCGGCGTAGACGTCCTGAGCACTGCGGAAGCCCTCGCTCCTGCGCAGGGTGTCGTGCACGGCGTCGCGGCGCGTAGTCATGCGATCTCCTCGGTTCTGCCTCGCCGTACGAATCTACCGAGCCCGAGGGCCAGCACGAAGCCGGTCAGGGCCAGCAGCACGATCGCCGCCCCCGGCGGCACCTTGGCCGACACCGTCGAACTCAGCAGCCCGCCCACCGCGGCGATCACGCCGAAGACCATCGACAGCAGCATGGTGGCCCGGAAGCCCCGGGTGAACTGCTGGCTGGTCGCCACCGGGATCACCATCAGCGCGCTGACCAGCAGCAGGCCGACCACCCGCATGGCGATGACCACGGTGAGCGCGGCGGTGACCGCGATGAGCAGGCTGAGGAAGCGCACCGGCAGGCCGCTGGCCTTGGCCACCTCCTCGTCCTGGCAGAGCACGAACAGCTCCCGGCCGAAGATCGCCACCACCGCGATCACGGCCACGGCCAGGGCGGCGATGACCCAGATGTCCTGGGTGGTGACGCTGGCGATGGCGCCGAACAGGTAGGAGGTGAGCTTGGCGTTGCTGCCGCCGGGCGCGATGGCGATGAGCAGCACGCCGCCCGCGATGCCGCCGTAGAACAGCAGCGCCAGCGCGACGTCGCCGCTGGTCCGGCCGCGCGCCCTGACCAGCTCGATGGCGACCGCGCCGACGACCGCGACGACGATCGCGGTCAGCACGGGCGCGGCGCCGGTCAGGAAGCCGAGCGCGACGCCGGTCAGCGCGACGTGGCCGATCCCGTCGCCGAGCAGGGCCAGCCGGCGCTGCACCATGAACGTGCCGACGGCCGGGGCGCACAGCCCGACGAGCAGCGCGGCGAGGAGCGCGCGCTGCATGAACGGGAGCTGCAGGATCTCGATCATGGCTTCACGGTCCAGTCGGCGAGCGGGCCCGCGGTCGTCTCGGCGGCGTGCGGGTGGATGTGCTGGTGGCCCGGCCGGGCGCACTCGCCCTCCGGGCTGGGCGGGCGGCCGTCGTGGGCGATCACGCCGTCCTTGACCACCACGCCACGGGTGATGAGCGGCTCCATCGGGCCCAGTTCGTGCGCGACCAGCACGATGGTCCTGCCCTCCATCACGAGGGTGGTCAGGGTGTCGGCCAGCAGGCGCTGGCTCTCGGCGTCGACGCCCGCGGTGGGCTCGTCCATCACGAAGGTGTCGGGGCCGCCGGCCAGCGCGCGGGCGATGAGCACCCGCTGCTGCTGGCCGCCGGACAGGGACTGCACCGGGTCGCCCGCCCGGCCGGACAGGCCGACGGCCTCCAGCGCGTCCGCGACCGCGGCCCGGTCCTCGGCGCTGGTCGGGCGGAGGCGGCGCTGGCGGGCGATACGGCCTGAGGCGACGACCTCGCGGACCGTCGCGGGCACGCCGCCGCCCACGGCCAGGCGCTGCGGCACGTAGCCGACGCGCGACCACTGGCGGAACCTGGCGGGCGGCTCGCCGTACAGCAGGGTGCTGCCGCCGGACAGTGGGGTGAGTCCGAGCAGGGCTCTGATCAGGGTGGACTTGCCGGAGCCGTTGGCGCCGAGGACGGCGACGACCTCGCCGGCGCACACGGTCAGGTCGACGCCGCGCAGCACGGGCCGGCGGTCCAGGGTCACCTGGCCGCCGGTCATCGCGAAAACCTTCTCAGTCACGAGGAACACCCCAGCGCGGTCCGCAAGGTCACGAGGTTGGCGCGCATGGCGGCCAGGTAGTCGCCGTCGGCCGGCTTGCTCTCCAGGGGGTCGAGGACCGCGGTCTTCGCTCCCACCTCCGTGGCGAGGACCTCGGCGACCTTGGGGCTGACGAGGGCCTCGGTGAAGATGGTAGTGACCTTCTCGGCCTTGGCGACCTTGGCCACCTCGGCGATGCGGGCGGGGGAGGGCTCGGCGTCGGGGTCGAAGGTGATGCCGATCTGCTTGAGCCCGTAGCGGTCGGCCAGGTAGCCGAACGCCTGGTGCCCGGTGACCAGCGTCTTCGTCGTACAGGTGGACAGTCCCTTGGCCATCTCCTGGTCCAGGGCGTTCAGCGAGGCGGCGGTGGTGGCCGCGCGGTCCTTGTACGCCTGGGCGTGCCCGGGGTCGGCGGCGGCCAGGCGGTCGCCGAGCGCGGTGGCCACGGTGGCGAAGCGGGCGGGGTCCAGCCACAGGTGGGTGTCGTAGGAGGCGTCGTGCTCGTGGCCATCCTCCTCGTGCCCCTCGTGCCCCTCGTGCCCGGCGGCCAGCGTCTTGACGGCGGTCGCCGCGTCGAAGCCCTTGTCGGGGGCGGTCTGCTCGACGGCGTCGTCCACGGCGGGCTGCACGCCCTTGATGTACACGGTGAGCGCGGCGTCGCCGAGGGTGGCGACCTGCTGGGGGGCCAGTTCGAGGTCGTGCGGCTCGACTCCCGGGGCGGTCAACCCGGTGACTTTGACATCGGCGCCCCCGACCTGCTCGGTGAGCCACTGCAGGGGGTAGAAGGCGGCCACCACCTGGGGCTCGCCCTGGACCGAGTCGGCCGCTCCCGCGCCGCAGGCGGCGGTGGCGAGCAGGGATCCGCCGGCCAGCAGGCCGGCGGCACGCATGCGGATACGTCGGGAGGATTCAGACATCACGCAAAAAGTATGCGTGAAATGAAAATGGTTGTCAAAACCGGATGGGGGGTGCTGGTAGTGCATTCGGTATGCAGTATGGAAAAATTTAGGTCAAGGGAGGGGCCGGTGACACGACCCGAGGTGGCGTGGTTCAGAGTTCGGATATGGAACGAAACGGCGACCGAGGGGTTCGGGGTGTCTGAGAGCAGGGCATCGTGCGCGCCCGAGCGCGGGCACGGGTGCGGCCAGGGGGCGATGAGCTGGCAGACGGCCCGGCTGGTGGCGGGCGCGGCGGCGCCGACACCGCCGACCGTGGAGGTGCCACTCGCCTCGGCGTACGGCTGCCGCCTGGCCGAACCGCTGCGCGCCCTGGTCCCGCTCCCCGGCGTGGACGTGTCGGCGATGGACGGCTACGCCGTGGCCGGAGCGCCGCCCTGGCGGGTGATGGGCCGCGTGCTGGCCGGGGGAAAGCCGTTCACGGACACCCTGAAGCCGGGCGAGGCGGTGGAGATCGCGACCGGCGCCCCCGTCCCCGAGGGCGCGACCGCCGTCCTGCCCTACGAGTCCTCCCGGCGCGACGCGGAGTTCGTCCGGGGTGAGGTGGTCGAGGGGAAGCACGTGCGACGGCGGGGGGAGGACGTCGCCGAGGGCGCGGTCGTGCTCGCCGCCGGAACCCCGGTGACGCCCGTGGTGCTCGGATTCGCGGCGGGCCTCGGGCACGACACGCTCCCGGTTCGCCCGCGTCCCAGGGTCGACGTCCTGGTCACCGGGGACGAGGTGCTCACCGCCGGACTGCCCGAGCCGGGCCGCGTCCGCGACGCGATCGGGCCGTGGCTGTCCGGCCTGGTCGCCTGGGCGGGCGGCGAGCCCCGCACTCCGGTCCGCATCCCGGACGGCGCCGACCCGCTGCGCGCGGCCCTGTCGGACGGGGGCGGCGCGGACGTGGTCGTGGTGTGCGGGGCGTCCTCGAAGGGTCCCGCCGACCACCTGCGGGCCGTGCTCGGCGGGCTCCGCGCCGAGGTCCTCGTCGACGGCGTCGCCGTACGCCCGGGGCATCCGCAACTCCTCGCCCGCCTGCCCGACGGCCGGATGGTGGTCGGCCTGCCGGGCAACCCCTTCGCCGCCCTGGCCGCGGCCCTGACCCTGCTCGTCCCGCTGCTCAGGACCTCCCACGAGCCGGGCCCGCGCGCCGAACTGGCCGGGAAGGTGAAGCCGCACCCCGCGAACACCCGGCTGGTCGCCGTACGCGTGGAGGGCCGGACCGCGATCCCGGTGGGCCACGACCGCCCCGGATCCCTCTGGGGCGCGGCCCTGGCGGACGCGCTGGCCGTGGTCCCCCCGGCCTGGGCGGGCGAACCGGTCGAACTCCTGGAACTGCCCCGCTGAGCGCCCCCTGGGTCTAGACAGCTCGCGACCCAGCGGGTAACCATTGACCTCATACGGTATGCAGTATGGAGTAGGCGCTCTGGAAGGATGAGCGGATGATCTCCGGTGGCCATCTCGTGGCGAAGGCCCTCAAGGCGGAGGGGGTCGATGTGATCTACACCCTCTGCGGCGGCCACATCATCGACATCTACGACGGCTGCGTCGACGAGGGCATCGAAGTGATCGACGTACGCCACGAACAGGTGGCCGCGCACGCCGCCGACGGCTACGCCCGGATCACCGGCCGGCCGGGCTGCGCGGTCGTGACCGCCGGGCCCGGCACCACCGACGCCGTCACCGGCGTGGCCAACGCCTTCCGCGCCGAGAGCCCGATGCTGCTGATCGGCGGCCAGGGGGCGCTCAGCCAGCACAAGATGGGCTCGCTGCAGGACCTGCCGCACGTCGACATGATGACCCCGATCACCAAGTTCGCCGCGACGGTGCCCAGCACGGAGCGGGTGGCCGACCTCGTGTCGATGGCCTTCCGTGAGTGCTACCACGGCGCGCCCGGCCCGTCGTTCCTGGAGATCCCGCGCGACGTGCTGGACGCCAAGGTGCCGTTGGACAGGGCCCGCATCCCCGAGGCGGGCCGCTACCGCGCCTCGACCCGGCAGGCGGGCGACCCGGAGGCCGTCGAGCGGCTGGCCGACCTGCTGGCGCACGCCGAGAAGCCGTGCGTCCTGCTCGGCAGCCAGGTGTGGACCTGCCGCGCCACCGACGCCGCCGCCGACTTCGTCAGATCGCTGAGCGTCCCCGCCTACATGAACGGCTCCGGCCGCGGCACCCTGCCCCCCGGCGACCCCCACCACTTCCAGCTCAGCCGCAGGTACGCCTTCACCGAAGCCGACCTCATCATCATCGTCGGCACCCCCTTCGACTTCCGGATGGGCTACGGCAAGCGCCTCTCGCCCACCGCCACCGTCGTCCAGATCGACCTCGACTACCGCACGATCGGCAAGAACCGCGACATCGACCTCGGCATCGTCGGCGACGCCGGCCTCATCCTCGGCGCCGCCGCGCAGGCCGCCTCCGGCCGCGTCCAGAACGGCGCGGCCAGGCGCAAGGAATGGATCGAGGAACTACGCGCCGTCGAGACCCAGGCGTACCGGAAGCGCCTGCCCCGCCAGCACTCCACTGCGAGCCCGATCGACCCGTACCGGCTGGTCCACGAGATCAACGAGTTCCTCACCGAGGACACCGTCTACATCGGCGACGGCGGCGACATCGTCCCCTTCTCCGGCCAGGTGGTCCAGCCCAAGACGCCCGGCCACTGGATGGACCCGGGCCCGCTGGGCACCCTCGGCGTCGGCGTCGCCTTCTCCATGGCCGCCAAGCAGGCCCGGCCGGACAAGGAGGTGCTCTGCCTGTTCGGCGACGGCGCCTTCAGCCTCACCGGCTGGGACTTCGAGACCATGGTCCGCTTCGACCTGCCGTTCATCGGCGTCATCGGCAACAACTCCTCGATGAACCAGATCAGGTACGGCCAGGCCGCCAAGTACGGCGCGGAGCGCGCCCGCGTCGGCAACACCCTCGGCGACATCCGCTACGGCGACTTCGCCAAGCTGCTCGGCGGCCACGGCGAGGAGGTCCGCGACCCGGCCGAGATCCGTCCCGCCCTGGAGCGGGCCCGCGAGTCGGGCAAACCCTCCCTGGTCAACGTCTGGGTCGATCCGGAGGTCTACGCCCCCGGAACGATGAACCAGACGATGTACAAGTGAAGGGGCCGCGGACCATGGGCAAGGCTCTGGAGGGCGTCCGAGTCCTCGACATGACACACGTGCAGTCCGGCCCCTCGGTCACCCAGCTGCTGGCCTGGCTCGGCGCCGACGTGGTGAAGCTGGAGGCCCCCGGCGGCGACATCACCCGCCGGCAGCTCCGCGACGTCCCCGGCGTCGACAGCCTCTACTTCACGATGCTCAACTGCAACAAGCGCAGCATCACGCTGAACATGAAGAGCCAGCGCGGCAAGGAGCTGTTCGCCGAGCTGGTCAGAAGCTCCGACATCCTGGTGGAGAACTTCGGGCCCGGCGCGGTGGACCGGATGGGCTTCCCCTGGGAGCGGCTGCGGGAGCTCAACCCCCGCCTCATCTACGCCTCGATCAAGGGCTTCGGGCCGGGCAGGTACGCGAAGTTCAAGGCGTACGAGGTGATCGCCCAGGCGATGGGCGGCTCGATGACCACGACCGGCTTCGCGGACGGGCCGCCGCTGGCCACGGGCGCGCAGATCGGCGACTCGGGCACCGGCATCCACGCGGTGGCCGGGATTCTGGCCGCCCTCTACCAGCGGGAGAGCTCGGGGCGCGGCCAGCGGGTGCAGGTGGCCATGCAGCACGCCGTACTCAACCTGTGCCGGGTGAAGCTGCGCGACCAGCAGCGGCTGGCGCACGGGCCGCTCAAGGAGTACCCGAACCGGACCTTCGGTGACGAGGTGCCGCGTTCGGGGAACGCCAGCGGCGGCGGGCAGCCCGGCTGGGCGGTGCGCTGCGCGCCAGGCGGGCCGAACGACTACATCTACGTGATCGTGCAGCCGGTGGGCTGGAAGCCGCTGTCCGGCCTGATCGGGCGGCCCGAGCTGGCCGAGGACCCCGAGTGGGCCACCCCCGAGGCACGGCTGCCCAAGCTGGACAAGATGTTCCAGCTCATCGAGGAGTGGAGCATCCGGCACGACAAGTGGACGGTGCTGGACCGGCTCAACGCCGAGAACATCCCCTGCGGCCCGATCCTGTCGACCAGGGAGCTCGCCGAGGACGAGAGCCTGCGAGAGGAGGGCATCGTCGTCGCCGTCGAGCACCCCGAACGCGGCCAGTTCCTGACCGTCGGCAGCCCGCTGCAGCTCTCCGACTCGCCGGTCGACGTCAGGACACCGCCGCTGCTCGGCGAGCACAACCAGGAGATCTACGCCGCCCTCGGCGTGAGCGCGGGCGAACTGGCCGAGCTGAAGACGAACGGAGTCATCTAGTGATCAGGGAAGTACTGGAGAAGACGCTGGCCGAGGGCCGCACGGCGCTGACCGCCCCCGAGGGCCGCAGGATCTGCCAGGCGTACGGCAGAAAACGGAGGATCGCCTTCATCGACATCTCACCTCCCTCCAGAATCGTTAGCTCGTCACGGCTGTGCGCGGTCTGCGCCTGCGTACCGGCTGCGGCGCCGGCTCGATCGGCTCCTTGGCGCGCTGCTCCAGGTAGGACAGCCTGGTGTGCTCGGTGTGCTCGCGCATCACGCGCGCGGCGCGCTCCTCGTCACCGTCGGCGATCGCCTCGATCAGCTCGGCGTGCTCCTGCCACGAGCTGACGCCCCGCTGCCGGGCGACCGGCGTGTGGTACCAGCGGACCCTGCGGGCGACCTGGGCGGCCAGCTCGGCCAGCACCTTGTTGCCCGACAGGGCGGTGATCAGGGCGTGCAGCTCCGAGTTGGTGGCGACCGCGCCCTCGATGTCGTCGGCCTCGACCGCCGCCTTGCCGAGGACGCACAGCGCGCGCAGGCGCTCGATGCCGGTCTCATCGGCGTGCGTCGCGGCCAGCCTGGCCGACTCGGTCTCCAGGAGCGCGCGTACGGCCAGCAGCTGGTCGGCCTCCTGCACGGTCGGGGCGTGCACGAACGCGCCCTGGCCGGGGTGCAGGTCGACCCAGCCCTCGCCGCTGAGCAGTTGCAGGGCCTCGCGGACCGGCTGGCGGGAGACGCCGAGCAGCTCGGCCAGCTCGCTCTCGACCAGATGCTGGCCAGGCCGGAGCTGGCCGGACACGATGAGCTCCTGGAGCGCCTCGAACACGCTCTCCCGCAGCGGCACGGGGCGCGGGATCTTGGCCGCCGCCCCAGAATCGGACTGCAACATATCGGCCCCTCTAACTGTTTCTTGTCGACTGCCTACAGCATACAGTTTCGCTGAGTGGGTGAGCCGCGTCACAAAGGGATCGCGACGGCGCGACCCCCGGCACCCGCAGACTCGCCGCCAGCGCCACTCCGGCGACCCCCGCCGCCACCGGAAGCCCGGCCGTAGCGACCAGGAGGAGGCCCGCACCGAGGAACCCGGCCCAAGGCGAAGGAACTGGGCGACCAGGTGGACGAGGCGATCGCCAAGGGCGGAGTCCCCGTGCACCAGGCCTCCCTGACCACCGGATACTTCATACCCGGTCAGGATATTTCCGCGTACTTCGCGCCGGTGGTGTTGTTGGAACCGCCCAGCTCGTCGCCGCTCTTTCGTCCCTCCTGCCCGATCGCTGAGGGTTTCCTACTGCGCGGAGGAAACCTGCGCGGTCTGGGAGGCCAGTCCTCGCCAGGCGAAGGTGACGGATCCCGCCAGCAGTGTCGCGCCGGACAGTACGCCGCTGACGAAAGGCACCCACGCGATGGCGGACGTCGCCGCCATGACGAAACCGGCCAGGCCGAAAACGGTGAGGATCGCACCGGGCAGCAGGATGCCGCGTTGCTTCCAGACCGGCGCCAGCGCGATGAAGTGAACGCCGACCACGAAAGCGATCCAGGCGACGTTGATCTGCTCGGGCTGCTCCCAGGCTCTGAGCATCGCGAGCCCGCCGAAGAGCAGGACGGCCTCGATGACGACGACCACCACGAAGCCCAGGCCGAACATGTTCGCCGCACCTGGACTCGCGGCCGGTTCGACACCGCTGATCTTCGCCCGCCTGATGGCCAGGAACCACATGACGACCACGGCGGCCAGGCTGAGGATGGCGGCCCCCCGGAGGACGGCGCCGATGGTCGCGTTCAAGGGGCCGACCGTGTTGATGATCACAAAGACCATGCCAAAAGTCGCGCCAATTAACATACCGGTCATACGTTGCATGACCGGAGACCTTATCGCGCCAGGTTCGGCCAAGTCAGGGCGGCGCCGTCACGGTTCCGCGGCGCCCCTGTCCATCCAGAGGGAGGGGAGCACCGTCTGTGTAGAGGACATGACGTTCCGTGCGCGTTGAACATGGAAATTCTGGTGCATGTAGACGCCGGTAAAACGAACCTGACCGAGCGGCTGCTATACGCCGGCGTCATCGACGACGGCAGCACCCGGACCGATTCATGAAGATGGAACGGCAGCGGGGCATCACCATCAAGTCCGCCGTCGCCTCCTTCGCCATCGGCGACGTCGCGGTCAACCTGATCGACATCCCTGGCCCCCCGGACTTCATCGCCGAGGTGAAACGGGTGCTGAACGTGCTCGACGACGCCGTCCTCGCCGCGTACCTCGATGACGACACGAGGCTGTCGTACCCCCGCCACCGCCGCGAGCTCTCCGCAGCGGGCCGCCGACGTTTGATCAAGAGAGATGTACGGGGCAGATGTCCAGTTGGAACGGCTGATTGTCGATCTGGCTGAGGATGGGCTGCCAGGGGCTCCACCCAGGATTGATGTGGCGGCCCAGCACCACTGTGACAACCTTGGCGGCGCCCGCGCCCTTGAGCGCACAGGCGGCGGACTGTACGCGTGACCCTGTGGTCCACGTGTCATCAAGCAAACGGACACCGGCGTTCCGCATGGAGTCGGCGGACACGGTGAACCGGTCGGCTCTGAACTCGCGCAGTTCAGCCGGATACCTGGAGTCAGCGACGAGATTGACCCAACGGAGCGGGACGTGCCCCCCGACCAGGAGCTTCAGGGGATGCTCTCCAGGACGTCGCCGAGTGCTGGGGACGACCGCGGCATGCGTCAGAGACGAGGCCTCTGCCGTCTCGAGGAGACAGGGCAGATGATCCTTGAGAAAGATCAACAACAGGGCGAGGAGATTGGCCTGCGCCTGAGGAGCCGCGAAGGATCCCTTGTACGCGAACAGAGCGTGGTTGTGCTGCTTCTTCTGGATCGAGTACGAGATGGGAGCGACGACGTCCGCGAGGCGTCCACGCGCCGCACGATGATGCCCCTCGCAGGTGAGACAGCGTACGTATTCCCTGAGGGCGGGACCGCGGCAGACGGAGCAGATCCCCGGCTGGGGCGGAAGGAGGTTGCGGAGGTAGTGGACTTGCTGCTGAACGCGGGCTCGCAGGCCACGCCACGAATCGTCAACGGCTCCAGGCAACTTGTGGAATCTCCGGAAGGGTCTCAGGGCCGACACCGAGTGCGTGGATCAACGTCTCGACGATCAACAGTAGTTCCTGAAGGCTGGACACGACATGTACGCCGGACTTCTGCGCCATCTCCTGCGCCCAGTCGTGTACGAGCAGTTCCTTCGGCATGATCACTGGACGGCCGTGCTCCAAGGCCAGACGGGCCTGAATCCGGGCGCCGCTCTTCCACGGCGCTTCGACGACGACCGTGGCCGCGGCGTAGCCGCTCATCACCGCGTTACGCATCGGAAAGTTCTGCTTGGCCGGTGATGCATCGGGCCAGAACTGGCTGACGACCAGTCCCTCCTGGGCGATCCGCTCCTGCAGCGGGCGGTTCTCCGGCGGATAGAACCGTTCGATTCCTGTGCCGATCACGGCCACCGTGCGGCCTCCGGCGGCCAGTGCCGCGCAATGAGCGGCGGAGTCGATGCCTCGTGCGAGGCCGCTGACCACCGTCACGTCGCTTCGGGCGAGTTCGGTGGCGATCGACGCCGCCATTCGCAGACCGCGTTCGCTGGCCTGCCGGGTGCCGACCACCGCGATCGCCCGTTGCTCCTGGATCAGATGACCTCGGCTGAAGAGCAGCGGAGGCATCTGATGGATTTCTCGGAGTTGCACGGGATAGCGGTCGTCGAAGAACGCGCATACCGTGATGCCCGCGGATTCCCAGGCGGCGAGTTGCTCAAGAGCCTCGGTCAGCGCGGATTCGATCCGCCCCTCGTCGGGGAACAAGGTGTCGCGTCCGCTGAGCTGCCGTTCGAGCACGGCCAGCGCGCTGTCGGCCTCCAGAACCTCGAACGTGATCTCGGCCCACCTGGTGCCGGGCAGCCGCAAGAGCGCCACCAGGGCGGCCCGTTCTCGCAGCTTGTCTCCCACACCCCCGATGTTAAGGGAGCCGGGCCCGACTTGAACATGTGTTTGCATCGTATGCGCCGACACGAGGGGTTCGTGGGGGGTCATGGTTCGACTCTGCCCGCTGTCTCAGAAAGCGCCGAAGCGGGTGGCCGACACCAGGGCGAGGAAGGTGAGCATGGCCACGCGTAGGAGTTTGCCGCCCACCCGCAAGGACGGCCAGGAGAGGTAGGCGAGCCAGCCGATGAAGGCGATCACCGGGAGCACCGCGAGGCCGCCGAGCCAGGTGGGGACCGCGAAGCCGACCAGTAGGAGGGCCACCAGGACCACCGGGGCCACCCATCTGGGCACCTGGGTGAACAGGAAGGCCAGCGGGGTGGCGCTGTGCCGTTCGACGCTCTTGCGCAGGCCGGTGGCGCCGGGCGTGAAGAACTGCTCGCCCTGCGGGAGCGGTCTGCCCTGCCTGGGGGCGGGGCGGCGCTGGGCCGCGGGGCGGGTGGGCCGCCCGGGCTTGGGGCGGTCGTCTCGTGAGGCCACGGGCCGAGCCTAACCCCGAGGCGGTGGTCGGCGGGCGAGCCCGGCGAACACCGCCTCGACTGAGCCGTGACGGCGACCTCCCACGCCGCACCTCCTTCAGCGGGTCTCCACGCGGCCCGCCACCAGAGGGGGCAAAGGGGACACAGCAGCGCCTCGGGAGGCGGTACCCCCGGATGTACCGGCGGGCGTGGACCGGGTTCCGGCGACGCCGCGAGCGGGAGCGACTGGCATGACGGACAAGAAGCGGCTCAAGGAGCGCGTCAGAGCCAGGATGGCCAAGACGGGCGAGAGCTACACCACCGCGCGCAGACATGTCGCGGGCGAAGGCGAGAGCGGGAACGACGGTCCGTGGCGGTTCCACGGGGGAGTCCATCCGAGCAGCGCGGTCATCTCCTCGATCCTGGTGAACGCGCTGGGCGCCTAGGGGCCCTGCGTGGTGCTCCCCGACCGCTACCCCGGGACAGGTGCCGATCCTGGTGCCGAAGCAGCGGATGGACGCGGCCAGGGCGCGGGTCTCCTCGTACAGGAACATCCTGTATGTCCCGAGGTGGGCGGTGCCGGATGTGGAGCGGGCGGTGCGGGAGGGGCTGCGGGACTGCGCGGAGCACCTGTCGGCGCGCTCGGACTCCTTCTCGCTGCCCGCCTGGCGTAAGTGGTCGCGGATGATGACCGACACCCGCAACGCCAAGGGCTGGCCGAGGGTGTTCGCGGGCGGAGACGGAGTGGAGGGCGCGCTGCTGTCGCTGTGGGAGGGCGTGCAGCCGGTCGGGATGGACGGCGGCAACCTGCGCGACCTGTTCGCCGACGGGCTCGACGAGGCCGCCGCCCTGCTCGGCGAGCCGGAGCTGCGCCCGCTGGCCGGAGAGTTCCGGCGGGTGCACGGCCTCTGGCACGGGCTGGCCGAGGCGGCCCCGCCCGGCGAGCGGCTGCGCGAGCTCACCGCGGCGGTGCGCGAGTCCCTGCTGTCGGAGGGTACGGCCGACGCCGCCGACGCCCGCGAGCTGTGGAAGCTGCGCGCCGCGGCGGACAAGGAGCCTCGAACGGTAGATTTCGCCGACCTGGGCGCCAGGCTTGACGCGATCTACTTGGCTGAGTCGGCCGCGATAGCCCGGTTGCGGGAGATCGTCTGACATCCTGGGACGGTGCTCGCCATCATTCGCTACACCGTCCCAGAGGCGCAGTCCCAAGAGTTCCTCAAGCAGGGGCACGCGATCCTTGACATGCTGGCCGGACAGCCGGGCTTCCGGCGCGGCCGGTTGTCCAGGTCCGTGGACGAGCCCAACCTCTGGGCGCTGGTCAGCGAGTGGGAGGGCGCGGGTTACTACCGCCGCGCCCTGTCCGCCGCGCGTATGGTGATGTATCCACTCATGACACTGATGGTCAACGAGCCCAGCGCGTTCGAGGACGTCTACACCTCGGACCTTTCTGGACAAGACAGGGCCTGAGTGGGTGTTTGATCCTTTGAGATGGTGTGTCGCCTGATATGTCCGTCCGATCGCTTGCCTCATTTGCGTGCTTTCGAGAGGTATCGGTACGACAGCATCCGATGAGCAGACCACGGAACGCCGGCCTCATCCGGGAAAATCCTGTCTCATCCCAAAATGCCAAGCTTGTCACCATACGTAGCCGCGAGTTGACGCTCAGGCCTGGGCAGGCGACGACGGATGAGGTACGCCGGAAGCATGGCCGAGCAGCGCCCCTACCCCAGCGACCTGTCCGACGCCCGATGGGAGCTCGTCGAGCCCGTCCTGAGTGCCTGGCGCGCCGAGCGCCGCGGCAAGGGCCTGGACATCGGACGTCCCTGCGAGCACGACCTGCGCGCGATCCTGAACGCCATCGTCTACGTCGACCGCACCGGCATCCCCTGGCGCTACCTGCCGCACGAGTACCCGCCCTGGCAGACCGTCTACGGCTACTTCGCCCACTGGCAGAGCGACGGCATCTTCACCCAGCTCAGCGGCCTGCTCCGACGATTAGTGCGCACCAGCGAAGGACGTGACCCCGACCCAAGCGCCTGCGTCATCGACGCCCAAAGCGTCAAGACCTCCACCAACGTCCCCGCCCACAGCCAGGGCTACGATGCCGGCAAGAAGATCGCCGGCCGCAAGCGCAGCATCGTCACCGACACCCTCGGCCTGCTCCTCGCGGTCCTGGTCACCGCCGCCGGCGTCTCCGACAGCGCCGCCGGCCTGCCCCTGCTGACCCAGGTCGCCGCGGAGAACCCGGCCATCACCAAGGCCTGGGCCGACAGCGCCTACCGCACCAAGGTCATCG